>JAAZEM010000125.1 GCA_012512265.1 Armatimonadota bacterium
ACCGTGGAGGAGGAGATCCCCGCGGAGGCGATCCGGCGCGGCCTGGCCGAGGTGCGCATCGCCGGGCGCCTGGAGGTGCTCCGGCGCGACCCGCTCTTCCTCATCGATGGCGCCCACAACGCGGCCTCGTCCACTGCGCTCGCAGCGGCCCTCCGCGAGCTCTATCCCGAGCGACGGCGCATTCTCATCCTGGGCGTCTCCGCCGACCACTCCGCCGCCGACGTCGTGGGAACGCTCGCCCCGGACTCCGCCGTGGTGATCGCCACGCAGGCCGATAACCCGCGCGCTCTTCCGGCGGAGGCCGTGGCCGCCGAGGCCCGCCGGCATGTGGCCGATGTGCGAATTGCGGTGCCCGTTGCCGATGCCGTCCGCCTAGCGTTGGAGCTGGCCGGTCCGGAAGACCTGATCTGCGCCACCGGCTCCTTCTTTGTCATCGGCGAGATCGACCGACAGATGGTAGCCCGCGCCTGAGTCCGCACTTACTCTGCGTCCCCCTTCGCGGTCACCCATTCGCGGATGCGAGCATCGATCGCGTGGATGTCGACCGGCTTCACGAAGTGGCAGACAAACCCGGACTCCTGTCCGCGGCGCACATCCTTCTCGCTTCCGAGACCGGTCACAGCGAAGGCCGGCACCTCGGTCATGTGTGGTAGCTCTCGTGCCCGCCGGAGGAATTCGAATCCATCCATGCCGGGGAGTCCGATGTCGCATAGAATGATATCGGGGCGACGCCGGGAAGGCGAGCACGCGCCGGGATGACAAGCCTGCCCCGCGAGACAGCAGTGCGCCTGCTCGCGCAACAGCTTCAGGGCGTCCTCACCGCTGGCGGCCGTCTGCACGTCGTAGCCGGCGAGGGAGAGGGTATCGGCTACGAGGGCGCGTGTGTCGGGATTATCCTCTATCAGCAAGACGCCGATGGTGCGCGGGAGGGCAGCGGGTGTTTCGCTTTCAGGCGTGCGTACGCCGGGCGAGGGCACCAGCGGCAGATCCACGATGAACCGGCTCCCCTTGCCGGGGCCCTCGCTCTCGGCGTAAACGTGACCACCGTGACGCTCGACGATCTCCTTCACCAGGGCGAGACCGAGCCCGAGGCCCGGCTTGCGTTGCGCTCCCACTTCTCCCTGCCGGAACACCTCGAAGAGGCTGTCGATCTGATCGAGGTCGATGCCGATCCCGGTGTCCTCCACGATCACCTGAGCTCTGTTCCCGGCCTGGGCGACATGCACCCGGATTTCCCCCCCGGATGGGGTGAACTTGATCGCGTTGGAGAGGAGGTTCATCACCACCTGTTGCAAGCGGTCGAAATCGCCATGAACCCACAGATCGGGGATCACGGTGGATGTGAGGCTCAGGCCCGCCTCTGAGGCTTCGCTGGTGGAGGCCTGCACTGCCGCCGTGACCATCCGGGCGATCTCGACTGGGGCGTGCTGAAACTGGAGTTTCTCTCGCTGAATGCGCGACAGATCCAGCAGATCATTCACCAAGCGCGCCTGGAGTTTAACGTTGCGCCCAATGATCTCGAGGGTGCGGGCTGCGCGCGGGTCGCTCGTGCCCAAGTGCTGCAGGAGACCGACGCCGGCCTGGATGGCGTTGAGCGGGTTGCGCAGTTCGTGCGAGACAAGGGCGACGAACTGATCCTTGGCGCGGTCGGCCTCCTCCGCGGCGGCACGGGCTTTGCGCTCGCCGGCGTACAACTGCGCGTTGTCGATGGCCAGCGCCGCGCGCCGGCCCAGCTCCTGTGCGATTTGCAGGTCATCCTCGCAGCAGCGCCGGCCCGATGTCGTCATCATCAGGCTGAACGCCCCGAGCACGCGGCCGCGCGCGACCAGCGGCACGGCAAGGAAAGAGCAGAGGGACAGCTGCCGCAGGATCTCGAGGCACCGCCCGGTCCGGGCGGCCGCCGCCAGCGCGGCCGCATCGATCTCCGGAACAAAAACAGGCTTTCCCGAGGCGATCACCTCAGAGATGCTCGCCGGGCAGGGCCCGCTAGAGCCATCGGTACACAGCCTGTCGACGAGCGCCTGCTGGGCCGGGTCGCTGGCCCGTGCCGTGACCCGCCGGACGCGCGCGTCTTCTTCCACGAGGTCGATGACGCACACATCGGCGAGTGCCGGCAGCGCCAGTTCGGCCACGCGCTGCAGCGTCTCGTCGTAGTCCAGCGAGGATGCCAGGATACTGCTAGCCTCCGAGAGGAAGCGGGTGCGCTCCTCGCTCCGTTTGCGCTCAGTGATGTCGCGAGCGACGTGTACCGAGCCGATCATGCGGCCCTGCTCGTCATGCAGCGGGGTGGTGCTCACCAGGAAATGGCCGCCGAGGTGCTCTTCGTGCACCTCGGCCACGTGCTGCTTCCCGTCCTTCAGCGTCAGCGCATGAGGGCAACCTTCCGGTGGTTGCTTGGCGCCATGCACACACCGATAGCAGGGCGTGCCGATAGTCGCGCCAGGGGTGACCCCCAGGCGTTCTGCCATCGCCCGGTTGGTTCGCACCACCTGGTAGTTCACGTCGAGGATCGCGATCAGATCCGGGACGCTATCGAAAGTGCGCTCCCACTCCTCATTGGCGCGCCTCAGCGCTTGTTCAGCATGCTTGCGCTCGGTGATATCGTTGATAGTGACCACTGCAATGAGCGGCCGGCCATCTTCCCCATAGGCGAGGGTTCCTCCATAGCTGAAGAAGCGCTCCCAGTCGGTATCGAGGCGCCGGATGCGTAAGTCCCAACCCTGCAGGCGCTCGCCGCGCAGAACGCGGGCGAGCGGCCACTGCTCCGGGGGCAATACGGTGCCATCCAGGGTGGAGAGTTCATAGAAGCTTTCGAGCTCCTCCAGGCTGCGAGGGCCAATGGGGTCGTGGGCAATCTGATGCATCGCGAGGGCTGCACGGTTCCAGCCAACCAGGTGGCCTTCGAGATCGGCGATCACGATCCCCTCGTTGAGGCCATCCACAATGGCTTGCAGCCGGGCCTCACCTTCGCGCAAGGCTTCGTTGGCCAGCACCAACCCGTGTGCTGTCTCCCGCAGGCGTGCCTGAACGGCGCGCGCATGATCTACCCACAAGCTGATCAGGATGCCGGTGGAGAGGAAGAGGCCATAGCCCACCGCCTGGCTGTAATTGTGGACTCCCAGTGAACGCAGCGGTTCCAGAAGGAGGTAATCAACCGTGAGCGCGGACAAGACGGTTGCAGCAAGCCCGGGGATCAGACCCCCCACCCAGGCGACCAGCATCACCCCGGGGACGAAGAGGAGCCAGGGGATTTCGGTCTGTAGGACAGGCCAGCCGATCACCCGGATGGAGGCCGCAACAGCGACGGTCAGAATCACGACGCCACAATGCAACCAGACCGGCCACTGCTCCGGAAACTTCCTGGAGTTGTTCATCGGCACCTCAGCAAGCATGGGCTCCTTTTCCATGGAAGGTGATCCGAGGGCGCTAAGTTGGCGGCGAGAGAAGAGCCCCCATGAATCAGTATTCCCGTTTCGATAGCATCCCATTCGGGAAAGTACAAAGAATTTCGGCAAGTGCGAGGGTACTCGCAGCCACTGCCATCGCGCGGCACCGACCAGCGGCTTCCAGGCACCCGCGCTCAACCATGTATACGGCAGATTCCCCATCCGGGTTCCGGAGGAAGAGCTTTGCTTTGGATGGCAGTCTTGGATGCCAGGTGCCCCGGCGCCCCCGCGGTTTCGTGAGGCACGTTCCTCCTGGCCCACCCGTTCTGGCGGCCTGCGAAGGCATGCGCGCTGCGCACAGCAGTTGCCCAGGGTCTGGAGAGAGAATCGAACGCCCTCCCGGAGGCAAGGAAAGAGCTCTTCCGCCTTCCGCACCCGGCCGATGCCGGAGAGGGCAATCGCTAGGCACGAGAACAAACCCGAATCGAACGGCTAGTAGGTTGAAAAGGAGCGCGGACAGAGAGCAAACTCGGGTGCCGTATCCATCGGGCAGTCGGTGGAAAAGGCGTGGCTGTGGAACGAGCCCGAGTGAGCAGGATCATCCATTCGGATACTGATGGGACAGAAGGCTGGGGCGGATGGAACCTGTATTCCAGCGGATACTGTACATAAAAAATGGTAGCCCGGACGGGGATCGAACCCGCAAGCTCCGCCTTGAGAGGGCGGTGTCCTAACCAATTAGACGACCGGGCCACCAGCTCTATCGCGGGAATTGAAGAAACTTCCCTCCCGCAACGTCACCCAGATTATAGCATGAGGCGGCTTGCCTGTCAACCCCGAATTTGCGCTTCATTTTGGGGTTTGTTCACGACCGCCGGCGCAGGTTGTGAGGGACTTTGCCAAATGGTGTGGGATCGTGCTATAATAGGCAAACCGACCTGTTGTGCCCCGTCGCCGTGGTGTTGGCTGCCCTCTTATTGCCGGAGGGCGTGGCGCCCGGGGCCGGTGGATAGAGAGACGACTGGGTATGTCTGGCTTGCCTGCCCGCTGGCGGCAGGCAAAAGCGAGGCATGGAGTGCGCGATTCCCCGTGCGTGTAGTGTGGTGCCGGCGCCGCACCGCGGCGTATCGGGCGCCGCAGTCGCACCGATGGAGAAGCTGATGAGTCCAGGCGTAACTTTCCGCTGTACGTGCGAGCACTGTGGGGCAATCTTCTTCGGGCCGGACCGAAAGGCGACCGCCTGTATCAAATGCGCCAAGCGCCACAAGATTCGCACGGAGCTGCCTCGGCAGACGGCCGATCTCGATGATGACCCCTTTGCCGCGGCGTTGATCAGCGCGGATCCTCGCCCATCGCGTGGTTCCCACCGCCGCGCCGCGGCCGTGCCACGCGGCTCCAGTGATGCCGTCGTGGCCTCGCGCTCGGCGGCGCCTCCTGGCCGCACGGTTACCGCCCATGCCGATGCCAGCCCAATGCGGGGCCCAAGGGCAACCGAATTGACCGAGGAGCGGCGTGCCCAGATCTTGAGCGCCTATCAGGAGTATGAGGGGCGCGATGAGACTCCCCTACGCCGTATCCACGCGGAGATTGCTGAGAAGACGAATCTCGCTCGGGCGCTCGTCGCACGGGTGATTGCCGAGGTGCGCACCCCACCCGCCGCGCTCACCGAGGAGCAGCGCGAGTCGATTATTGCCCGTTACCGTGAGTATGTGCGGACTATGGCGCGTCCGGCCACCGGGCGCCGCGCCACGATTGCCCGGGAGATGGGGCTCAGCCGCCAGCAGGTGGTCACCGTGGTCCGAGAGTGGGGTGCCAGCCAGCCTACGGTCACCGATCTGAGCCGGGAAGAGCTCTTCCGGATTGAGTGCGCCTACTGCTCCGCGCTGGAGGCGGGAGAGCCGTATGATGGCCTGGCCCGCCGGATTGCCTCCAAACTCGGGTTCACCGAATGGCAGGTGGAGCGCTGGATCGACATGCTCCATGACGGCGACTTCAGCGATGTCGACGATCCCACGGACGAGCAGAAGGAGATGGTGATCTCCGCCTATCAGGAGTATCTCCAGGGCGACGGGCCGCCACCGAAATCCCTCCACGTGGTGCTGGGTGAGCGGTTTGGGCTCGTGCCTCGCCAGATCCACAAGACGCTCGTGGAGTACCGCCTGGACCGCCGTCGGGATGCGTTCGGCTTCTAGGCCGCGGCCCACCCAATAGGAGAGCTATCAGAGGGTGCCTGATCCCGGGATCGGGACCATTTCTGGTGTGTGAACGTCCGGGGCAGAGGGAGTGTGCCGCGCCGGCGGTGTGCGCGACGCGGCGTCTCGATGGGATGCTACGGGGCGGCTGCCAAGCCAGCGCGGATCCGTTCCGCCGCCTCGCGCAGGCGATCAATCACCTCCAGGCCGCAGGTGCGCTCGCCGAGCGGGGCGCCGGTGCCTGGGGAGCCGTGGAAATCCGAGCCTGCTGTCGCGATGAGCCCCAGTTCTCGCGCAATGCGGTAGTAGTGGAGCACCTCATCGGGGCGGTGGCTGGTATGATCCGCCTCGATTCCCACCAGGCCGAGGCGCATCCAGTCGCGGAGGCACTCATCGCGCCCGGCCGATGCCGGATGTGCCAGCACAGGTGCGCCCCCTCCCTCGCGGATCGCCACGATTGCCTCCTCCGGCGTGAAGCGTGGCCGCGGCACGTGGGCCGGCCGGCCCGGAGAGAGGTAACGATCAAAGGCGTCGCTGATATCTGCTGCGAAGCCGGCCTCCACGATGGCGCGCGCGATGTGCGGCCGGCCCACGGCGCCCACGCCATCGGCAATCGCGAGGACGCGCTCGAGCTCCACGGGCACGCCCACCCCGCGCAGCTTCGTCACGATCTGCTCCGCCCGGCGCAGCCGCCCCTCCCGCAGGCCCTTCAGCGCTTCGCGCAGCGTGCTCGAATCGATGTCAATGAAGTAGCCGAGCATGTGCACCTCGGAGCCCGGCACGTCGGTGTTCACCTCGACGCCTGGAACGACGGTTACGCCCAGGCGCTCGCCGGCCTCCAATGCCTCGGCAACGCCGTCGATGGCGTCATGGTCGGTGATCCCCACGGCGGCAAGACCAAGCTCGCGGGCATGTGCGACGACTTCGGCGGGGGTCAGCGTGCCATCCGAAAAGGTTGTGTGCGTATGTAGATCTGCTCTCTGCATCTGTGGTCCCTAACTTCGCTGCTCACTTTCCCTCGCGGTGCCGTGGCAAACCGCTCCGCGATGGCGGCAATTCACCGCGCCGGGGTACAGTATGGAGCCGGACGCGGTATAATAGAGCGAGAGATGGCTGCCATGAACTCGGACTCATGCCAGGGGTGCGCTCGCGCGCGCAATGAGGATGGGTTTGCGGTGCCCGGCTCCCCAGAGTGCTTGGGCTGTCGGCGTGCCTTCACGCATCGCCCGGACTTGCCGGACCTGTGGAGTGGTCACCCGCCGGGTGGGGCCGATATCCGTTGCGATGCGCGCGGGATCACCTTCACCTCTCCGCTCCCGGACGCGTTCCGCTACACGCTGCTCCTCCTGGCTTGCCTGGTGTGCGCGGCGTGGATGCTTCATTACGGCGGGCTGCTGCCCGGCATCGTCCTGGGAGGCCTCATCGGCCTCGGGACACGCGCGCTGCGCTGGCGTGGCGTCCGACATACCTGGGGAGTATGGGACTGCCGCGTCTGGCATATCGCGGCGCTGGGGGCGCTCTCCATCCGGCGGGGCTATCCCGCCGGCGCCGTGCGCGCCTTCCATTGTGCCGGGGCGCGGGCCGATGGCCCCGTCTGCTTCCACCTCGGCCAGTGGACCGTCGCGGTCACTCATCTCCCTACTGCGGCGGATAATGAGTGGCTGATGCGCGAGCTGAATGCCCGCCTGGCACGCGAGAGACGGAGAATCGAACGCTCCGCTCGCGCCCGGTGAGGACGGAGCGGAGCGGGCGTGAGGCATCGGCACCAGTAGGTGTCCGCTCGCCGGGCAAGCGGCGTCACCCTTCGCGTACGGGTGTCTGCCGCATGAACTCTTCTGTCTCCGCCAGCGAGCGAATCCCGTTCGAAGCGCCCATCGCGGTGACGGACATGGCGCCGACCGCGTTCCCGAGCCGGGCCGTCTCCACAAGCGAGCGCCCGGTAACGATCCCCGTGATGAAGCCGGCAACCCACGAATCGCCGGCCCCAGTGGCGTCCACGGCTTCCACCTGGTAGGGAGGAAGGTGGTACTCCTCATGGGCCGAGCGGACGTAGCATCCCTTCTCGCCCAATTTGATGCCGACATACTTCACGCCGGCGGCGAGGAAGACGCGGGCTATCGCGGCCGGGTCGCGCTCGCCGGTGAGCATGCGTGCCTCCTCGTAGCTGGGAACGCAGTAGTCGGTATAGGGAAGGCAGGGGCCCACGGCCTCCATCCACCGGCCGCGTCCATCCCAGGCGGTGTCGAGGACGGTGGTGACACCCAGCTCTTGGGCTCGCTTCAGAACGCCGGCGAGCGGGGCGCCGTCCAGCTTCGGAATGAGGAGCGCCGCGCCGACGTGTAGCACCTTGGCGCGCTCGACGATATCGAAATCTACGTCTTCGGCACCCAGCTCTGCGTTGGCCCCCAGGTAGTGGATGAAAGAGCGCTCGCCACTCGGAGTGACGCAGACCATGGAAGCCGAGGTGTTCACGCCCTCTTGCCGGCGTATTCCAGCGGTATCCACTCCCTCGCGCTGCAACGCGGCGACGAGATAGTCACCGAAGGCGTCTTGGCCCACCTTGCCGATGATGCCCGCAGAGAGCCCGAGGCGCGATAGCGCCACGGCAGTGTTCATCGCGCACCCGCCGGTGTGCAGCTCAAACTGGTCGACCAGAATCAGCTGCCCTTCTTCAGGCCATTGCTTGATGGGTTTGGCCACCACGTCGGCGACCAGGATGCCCAGCGATATGACGTCGCTCACGCCAGTTACCTCCCTTGGCGGCCGACCGGGCGCTAGGACCGACCGGCTACCATGATCTTGACGGCTCCACCCGCTTCAGCAATCTCCATAGCGCGCGGGAAATCGTCGAGCGGAAGCCGGTGCGAGACCAGCGGATCTACCTTCACTCTGCCGCTGGCGACCAGGTCGATAGCGCGTGCGTGCGTGCAGGGATTGATGTAGGATCCGATGATCGTCAGTTCGTTCAGGAACACCTCGTAGGGCCGGATGGGCACTTCGGCCTCCTTCGGGTTGACCCCGAAGAGAAGCACCCGCCCGCCGCGCCGGGGGAGTGTCAACGCCTGGGCCACAGTGCCCGGATGGCCGACACACTCGATCACCAGATCCGCGCCGATTCCCGTCAGATCGCGCACGGCCTGTGTCAGATCCGTCGATCTGGGGTTGAGCACGGTGTCTGCTCCCAATGCGCGTGCCAACTCCGCCTTCTCCTCCGAGGGTTCAGAGACGATCACCCGCGACGCCCCTGCTAACCGGACCAGCTGGGTGATCAGCAGGCCAATCGAGCCTGCACCCAGGATGACGACCGTATCCGAAGCCCGGATCTGCGCGCGATCGATCCCATGAACGCAGCAAGCCAGCGGCTCCACGAACGCCCCTGCCTCCCAGGGGAGGTCGTGGGGCAACTGGTATACCTGCTTCGCGGGCGCCAGGCAGAACTCCTGGAAACCACCCGGGCGATTTACCCCCAAAGCCGTGAGATGGGTGCACAGGTGGATCTCGCCGCGCCGGCAGAAGGGGCAGACGCCGCATGAGATGTTTGGATCAATGGTGACGTGGTCGCCTACGCGCACGTGCTCGACCGCGGCGCCGGCCTCCACTACCTCGCCACTGAATTCATGACCAGGGATCACCGGATAGTCGGCACGGAATCCACCGTGAAAGATATGAAGATCGGTGCCGCAGACGCCGCACGCCCGCACGCGGATTACGACTTCATCGGCTCCGGCATGGGGCATGGGCAGGTCTGCGAGGCGCACCGAACGCGGTTCATCAATGACAACAGCTTTCATTAAGCCCTCCACCCCTCATGCTACCATAGAGAGTGGCGCGGTCACAAGGTTACTCCAGACTATGCATTGTCGGAGACGTCTCGGGTGTTTCGGGGGCCTCCAGGAGGCGGCGCGCGGTGGCGAGGGGCGCGCGGATGAGCTGGCGAACGCCCATGGGGTCCACCTCCGGCTTCAGGGTGCGCGCGAGCGTGATGGCGCCTTGGAACGCGCGCACGCTGTGCCCCTTCAAGCCGAGTTCTCGCGTCAATCGCTCCAACTCTTCGAGCTCAGCCTGGGCCAGCTCAATCGGCGTGGCCTGCAGCGGGTTAAGCTGGGTGATGATCACCGGTTGCTCGCTGAGATCGATGCGGAGGCGCTTGCCCTTCTTGTGCCGGGCGATCACTTTGCCATCGAGGTTGCGCACCTCAACGGTCTCGTAGGTGCGCGGCAGGAGGTGGATGCGGCGCTTCCCTTTGGGCGACCACATCAGGATGCGGTAGCCGGATTGGTCGCGGATCCCGAAGCCGCGAAGGTCCGGCCCGAGGTCGATCGGGTCCCACCCGGCCAGGGTTGGGATCCACCAGCAGTCTTCCCGCACCGGGCCGGGATCCGCGCCGACTGGCTGCTGCTGATGCCCGAAGCCCCCTGTTTCTCGGATGCTATGCGGGAAGAGGATGTACTGAGGAGTGTAGCCGGCAGCGTCGCCACGGCTTTCCTGGGCGGCGCGCTGGGCCACAACCCACGCCGGCAGCTCCGCAGGTGCCGTGGACGGTGGCGCGACAAACCATCCCTTCGCGCCGGCCTGGCGCACGGTGTCTACGGCCCCCTGAAGCCGGGCAGCCGTGTCGCATGCCTCCAGGGCGAGCGCCAGGCACCATGGCCGGCTTGCCGCCAGGCGCGCCGCGCCGATGGCGGTGGCGGCTTTAGCGGCCACGTGCTCTGGGGCGGCGCGCACCCCGATACCGGCGAACCCGCCAGACGGCTGGTTGTTGATGTGGAAGTAGCGGATGCTGCCTGCGCACTCCATCACCACCGGCACATCGGCGAGCTGCTCGCCGATGAACTGGGCGAGTTGGTTGGCCTGCTCGCGCAGCGAGTGCTCGCGGAAGTAAAGGTGATCATACCAGAAGCGTGAGTCGCCGGGATCGATGGCGTAGCAGCGCGACTCCTTCTCATCCAGCAGGTAGCCCGTCGTCCGTCCTCGAGCCGATGAGATGGCCAGGGGAACAAGCCGCGCGGCGGTCTGTAGATCGCTCGGAAGCTCGCCGCGGAAGTCCCACTGAGAGCGCAACGCCTCGACCTTGCGGTACTTGCGCGCGAGAAACGCCTCGAACTCCAGGCGGTAGGCCTCTGAGGTGGGCACGACGTAACCCGCCGACCCGTCGAGGTCGATGAGGCCGGCCAGTGGATGCACAAAGAAACGAAGTCCGCTCCCGAACTTGAGTGGCGCCAGGGCGATCAGCGAGTCGCGGACCGCGCCAAAGTGGCTCCACAGGTCGGGCAGGCCCGGCGTACTGGCGAGGAGCGGGCGCAGCTCGATGATCGCCTCCTCGCGAGGCGCCTTATCGAGGTTCACCGTAGCCCGCAGGCCACCCGCCGCCGGAGACGCCTTCGCCCAGTCCACGCGCAGCAGCGCCCCGGAATCGACGCCGATGGTCGCGGCGGCGATCCGCTGGGCGCGAAGGTCCTTGACGTCGGGGATGGCGATCTCCGTCGCATGCTCGCCCGCCGCCTTCAGGGGCCCCAGGCGGAATGCCCCGGTGCGCACGTAGTAGCCTGCCGCCGGCTGGATAGGAGCGATGGGCAGGGCGATCCCATAGCACAGCCTCAACGTCTCAAGCTGATCGATCAGGCGCTGCCAGGCGGCGACCGGTATCGCGGTGGCGGGCCGGTCAGGCTGGATCAGCACGTCACGGATGCCGGCCTCTTTCCACGCGTGCAGCGTGGCGGAGTCGGCTTCCCACGCCTCTGCCTTCTCGGGCTCTGCCAGGGAGCGTGGCTGGAACACCATCCCAGCAGGAAGATAGGGGGCGCCGTCCCACAGGAGCGCGAACGCTTCGTTGACGTGCCACCGGTGCGGGACGCCATCGCGATCCTGGTAGGTGCCGGCTGCTCCGGGGGGAGAGGCGATCACTGGCTGGGCGGGCTCTGCTTTCTCTGCCGCCAGGGCCGGCGTGACTAGGGGAAGGAGCGCGGTGGCCGCCGCGACCGCGAGGAGAATAGCGTATGAGAGAGAGCGGTGGCGTCGCATTCTCGTGCCAGGTTCCTTTCCAGGGCGATGGGGTGACGAAGGCATTGTATCATAGGGGTAGGGGGGAGTCAATGAACGCTGCGCGCCTCGACGGGCGCTATTTGGGGGAGTTGATCGCCAATCCGGCAAGGATGCGCCCCGAGCCCATGCGCACTTTCCCGTTGACGGCGAGCGTGGCCGAGCTCCCGCCATCCAGGTTCATCGCATCCTGCGCGCCCAGGCGTACGAAGGTACGCGCGAACTCGGTCAGGGTGACATCGGATTGCGCCACGATGAGGAGCTTCCCGTCGCGAGTGAGCCCGAGGCCCACGTGTCGCGTCCGCCGGGCCACATCGTTCCGGAAACCCTCCCGCGATCGCGCGACGGCGACCCGGCCATTCGTCACGAGGCGCGGCCCAGCTTGTACGAGCGTGCGCACATTCGTGAGTGGACCCGAACTCGTGTAGAGCCGGCCCCCCTTCTCGTACACCTCCAGAATGCGCACGCGCTGCCGGCCATTCACCTGCTGCACGACGAAGGATGTGCGCGGCGGCTTCTGCTTCAGCCCGCCGTTGACGAGCCGGCCCTCTTTCACAAGAATGCCCAGGGGAGCGCCTCTCCAGTAGAAGTTGGCGTTGACGACGATATCGGCGGGCACCTTGCGCACATGCACCCACTCACGCATGTACACGGCTTTGAAGCGTAGCGCGTTGGCGTCGCGCTTGACTACGTGAGCGGGGCCGGCCCAAGCCGCCTCCGCTGCCATCGCCAGGATCACCGAGAGCAGCGGCACCCGCCAGCCCCTCGCCATGCCGGATCTCCCTATGCCGCGTCCGCCATCCACCATCACCCTGTGCCGTCACACCGGGAGGATGCATGGAGGGTGCCAGTCACCGGAGCCTCATTTGGAGAGAACGAGCAGGGGATGGTGCCACGCCGCATTGCACGGACGCGCGTGAGCGAGAGTGTCGGACCGCGTGGTGCCAGAGAGAGCCCGCGAGTTCCCTCCTGGCGGCGCCTCAGGCGGTAAAAGCGCCCTACAGGGTCGGAGGTCCGGACGCGGAGCCTACATCGAGGAGAGCATCCGTGGGTTTGGGGTGGGATTCGCTGGAGGCCGCGGCGGGCAAGTCAAAGAGGGTGTGGAGATGCATCCGCCGCAGCATCCGCTCCACGGGGGCGCTGCAGCGGGAGAGACGGAGTGGTATCCCCGCGTGATCGGCAAGCCGGCGGATTCGGATGAGGGCGCACACGCCGCGAGCATCCAGGAGTGGACAATGCTCCAGATCCAGGGCAATCGCGCGAGCGCCCCTGGCAATCGCTCCCGCGGCGAGCCGCTCTAACGCAGCACTCGTCTGCGCATCGAGGGCGCACCGCGCCTGCACGACTGACTCGTCACCGGTTCGCTCAACAGAGAGCTCAGTTTTGGCTGGCCACATGCCTCGTACCCCTTCCTGAGCGGGCGATGCGAGGCGCGCGGATGCAACATCGAGGCCAAACGAAAGAGGCAGCGCGGGCTAGCGCCCGGGATCCGTAATGCCGAGATCGACCCCTGTGGTTTTCAAGTCGCGCACGAGGCGGTTGAAGCGCTCTGTGAGGCGGGAATAACGGGCGTCCAGGATGGCGACGCGTGATTGAATCTGTTGGGCATCCGGGGCAGAGACGGCGGCGCCTTCGGAGTCGGTCACCTGCACCTCGGATTCGGGAGTAGCGGCACGGCTCTCGCTCGCCGCGCGTAGCTCCTCGCGTGCCTGCGCGATGTCGCGGCGCAGGGCGGCGATCTCTCGGCGGACGCCCTCCAGCTCGCGGCGAATCTCAGCCTGCTCGCGCTCGGTGCCCCGCAATCGCGGTCCGATGGCCAGCGAGAAGATGACGGCCATGATCGAGATCACCAATGCCGCTACGGCAAAGCGTCCGCTATCACGCGCGGGTGCCGTCTTGTACTCCTCATCCCTGCTGTCTACCATCCACCATCCCTCTAAGAAGAACAATTCGACGGCGACCGGACAGTTCCCTGCTTCGAAACAGGATGCAGCGAGCGCGACCCGCGATGGCTTTGGGCAGGGTGCTGCTTCCTGGTCTCCTGGCCAGGGTCGCGGAGACCTGAAAAGAGGCGCGATCTGGATTGCGGCCAGGCTGTCTGTTTACTGCGAGGGATGGTCGGGAAAATCCAGGGGGTATCATGAGACGGGGTGCTGACTGCTGCCATTCCGGGGAGGCTGCAGAGCCTGGGCTTCAGTGGTGGACGGAGACCGCGGCAAAGCGGCCACGCTTTGGGTGGAGGGAGTGCGCTTGGATGAAAGGCGCCACAGCGGGCGAGATCGAGATGCCGAATGTCAGGGGCATCGACATAAGCGGTGGGAGCGATGCTCTCCGCGAGATTCGGATCGCGACGGATGAAGGGGAAGTGTGGGGGTGGATGCATCCGGCGCCAGGGGCGACTCTGGGCGTGGTGATGGTCGGCGGTGCCGGGGGAGGGGTGACCGGGCCGGCCAGCATCTACCCGGAACTTGCCGAGGCGATGAGGCTGCATGGCGCGGTATCGCTTCGCCTCGACTACCGTCACGCCACCGATCTGGAGGAGTGCGTCTACGATACCCTGGTCGGCACGGAAGCCCTCGGGCAGATGGGAGTGGAGCGCGTCGCGCTGATCGGTTGGTCCTTTGGAGGGGCGGTGGTGATCACCGCCGGAGCGCTCAGCGACCGCGTTGTCGGCGTGGCGACTATCGCCAGTCAAAGCTACGGCACGGAACTCGCGCCAGCGCTCTCTCCCCGCGCGCTCCTGCTTCTGCATGGCACGGGCGACCAGACGCTGCCCTACGCTTGCTCCGAGGAGATCTACCGGCGCGCCCGCGAGCCAAAGGAGCTGGAGATCTACCCCCTGGCAAATCACGGCCTCGATGAAGTGCGCGACCGGATGAAGGACCGGCTGATAGAGTGGCTGCTCCGCGTCCTGCCGTAGTCGGAGGAGACCTATGCGTAACGCGAACGTCTGCCGTTTCTGCGGGCGCGAGATCCTGACGAACCCCTATCTGGGCGATGTCAACCCGGAGCATGTGCGGGCCATTCGGGACCCGGATGCGCCTTCAGTCGAGATTCTGCATGCGCAGGACCGCGTTTACGATACCTTTTGCAGCAAAGAGCACTACATTCGCTGGCTGAAGGCGGAACGCCACCGGCTGCCGGATCCCCCGCCGCATACTGGCGGGCCTTGCCCGGGCGAGTGAATGCCGGCGCGAGGGCGCTCTCTCGGGCGCCCAACCGACGGTTTGTCTACCTGCGCCTCGGAAATCGGAGCGCGCGCCGTGTTGCTGCCGGAGATGTAATAGCTGAATGCATAGCCGTTGGTCACCGGCCCCGCGATCAGAAAGCCCCTAATTCCCCGTTGACGTCGCCGGGCGTTCTCGGCGGGCAGGTCAACACCTGCGTGTTCTTCAGATAGGACGAGACGGCGACCATAGGGTGCGCGGGAGAGTTGGTCGCGGCATGTCGCGCGCCCACAGGCAGAACTTGCCCGCGCAATTCCTGCTTCTGCCTGGCGCTGAGCACGCTCCATTGAGGGTGGAGTTGGCCCGAGCCGGGCACGGGCGCGCCGCGGTCGGGCCAGCGAGGGCCGTGCCGCAGCTCCAGGGAATGACGGGTGGGGGAGCCCAGGCTGGCCCGCGGGGGATGGTCCGACTATCCCCCTTCAGCCTGCTTCTTCAGCGCGGCGAGGATGTCGTTGGCGTTCTGGACCATCAGCTTGTGCACCAGAGCCTTCAACATGGGGCCGATGAGGGGCACCTCATAGCGGTAGTCCACCTGCATCGTCATCCTCGTGCCGCCCTCCGGCGCCGGCTCGAAGGTCCACCGGCCATCGTATTGCTGGAAATCCCCCTTGATCTGCCGCCATGTGCAGGTGTACGTCTCCTCGTCCCAGATATCTTCCTCGGACCACTTCATCTCGATGCGGAACTGGGAGACGAGCGCGACCCACTCGCTCACCTGGCTCTTGCCACTGCGCTCCGTCACACGGATCGACTTCACATCCGGCATGAACTCGGGGTAGCGCTCGATGTCACGAGCGAGCGCGAAGACCTCCGCGACAGGAGCGTTGACAACGATGCTGGTTTCAAAATGGGGCATGCTTCTCTTCCTCTCATTTCGGATCCGGCGCGGGCGTTCGCGCGATCACGGCGACGCCGGCCAGGATGAGCGCCAATCCAAGGTAGCGCAACGAGGGCACTGCCTCTCCATGCACATACTTGGCCAGGAGCGTCACGAAGATGTAGTTCAGGCTGATCATCGGGTAGGCGAAGCTGACGGGCACGCGCTGCAAAACGACGAGCCACGCGAGGGTTGCCACGACGTAGCATGCCAGGCCCGCCAGGACGGCGGGACTCCGGAACGCACTGGCGAGCGCCCAACCCGATGTCACCGGTGGCGCGTTCTCCATCCCGCCCTTCAGCACAATTTGGCCCACCGACCCAAGTAACACCGAGGCCAGGATCAGGCACAGGGCAAGCGTGTCCGGCTTGGTCATCTTTCCTCCTGGAAAGCGAAGCTTCCGCATTCAGCCCTCTCGATGCGCCTCGCGCTATCGCAGAAACGCGAGAGCCAGCACGGTTCCGACCCAGAGCAGGCCGTTGGCCAGGAAGAGCGGGTCGCGGAACGCCAGCTCTGGGCTGCCGCCGAGATCTTGGCGATACGCGAGGTATTGGTAGCGCCACACGCCATAGATGACGAAGGGCACTGTGAGCATCATTCGACCATCAGAGGGAGCATTCCCGTGTGGCTGAAAGGTATAGAGCATGTAGGCAACGATGGTGGCCGCGGCTGTCTCGGCGATCATCTGGTTCAGGAGCTCAGGGCTATAGTGTGACAGCACCGGGCGAGTGGCGCCGTTGCCCTCACCGAGGAGGATCATCTCGTGCCGGCGCTTGCAAAGCCCGAGGAAGAGCGCCAGCAGAAGCGTGCAGATCAGGATCCAGGGCGAGATGCTCACCGGAATCGCCACGCACCCAGCGACGACGCGCACCACGAAGCCAAGGGCGATGAAGAGCAGATCGAGGATGACGAGGTCTTTGGCGATGAGCGAGTAACCGACATTCAGCACCAGGTAGAGCAGGCTGGTGATCCAGAAATAGCGATGCCCACCATCGGCCGGCGGGCGGAGGGAGATGGTGGCGGCAAGCGCGCCGGCCACCACCACGCAGAGAAGGGCGGCCAGCAGCGCCGTTGGGACTGGCAGCCTGCCACTGGCAATCGGCCGATTCCGCTTGATGGGGTGTTCCCGGTCACGCTCGCGGTCCACGACGTCGTTGACCAGGTAGACGGCGCCGGAGAGGAAGCAGAAGCAGAGAAAAGCCAGCGTGACGTAGAAGAGGTCTGCTGCCCCGACTGGAGCCCCCGCATATCGCCCGAAAAGGGCCCCGGCGAAGAGGAAGGAGTTCTTCACCCACTGGTGCGGGCGCATGGAGTGGAGGATGCTGCTAATCACGCTCAGACCTCAATTGCCACAAGCGGATGATGGCCTCCCAGACGATCCGCCCGCGCATTTTCGATGTTCCGAAGCGTCGGTTTGGGAAGATGATGGGTAACTCTGTGATACGCGCACCGTGTTGGTGGGCACGGAAGGTCATCTCAATCTGGAAGCAGTAGCCATTCGAGCGAACGCCGCTCATATCAATTCGCTCGAGTGTCTCGCGACGCCACGCCTTGAAGCCGCCCGTCAGGTCGCGATAGGGGATGCCCAACATGGCCCGGGCCACCCAGGAGCCGCAGCGGCTGATCCAGCGGCGGACCAGCCCCCAATCCTCAACGCCGCCCCCAGGCACGTAGCGCGAGCCCAGCACCAGGTCACTCTCCTTGAGTTGGGCCAGCATCGCCGGGATGTACTTCGGGTTGTGCGAGAGGTCCGCGTCCATCTGCACAATCACCTGGTACTCTCTCTCCAGAGCCCAGGAAAAGCCGGCGACGTAGGCCCGGCCGAGGCCTTCCCGGTTCGCGCGATGGAGCACATGCACCTCGGGATGGACGCGGGCGAGCGCATCTGCTGCGTCACCCGTACCATCGGGGGAGTTATCGTCCACCACCAGGATGTCCAGGTCCGCGTTCAGCGCGAGAAGGCGCTCGACGATCAGGGGGAGGTTCTCGCGCTCGTTATAGGTTGGAAGCACGGCCAGTCTGGAGCATTGCACACGGCCATTATACCGTGCCGCCGCTTGAGGTGTCAACGCGCGCTCAGGCATTCAGTTGGCGATGAGGTCGTATGGCTTCGCGTCGGTCACGGTGGCCTCGACAAACGTGCCGGGCGTCGCATGGCTATCACGCAAAATGACCGTGCCATCGATCTCAGGGGCGTCGCGATAGGAGCGCCCCACGCGATCCCGGCCTCGCGGGCCGGCCGCGGTCTCGACCAGGACACGGATCCGCTGGCCGACCAGCTGCCGGTTGCGCTCGAGCGAGATCCGCTGCTGGACGCGCATGAGCTGGTCGAAACGGCGTCGCGCTAACGACGCCGGAACCGCGTCCGGGAGGTCGAACGCCGCGGTGCCCTCCTCGGGCGAGAATGTGAACGCGCCCATGCGGTCAAAGCGCGCCTCCTGGACAAACTGGAGGAGCTCCTCGAACTCCGCATCCGTCTCTCCGGGGAAGCCGACCAGGAAGGTCGTGCGCAGGGCGATCTCGGGGCAGGCCTGGCGGATACGCTCGATCAGCTTCAGGTAGGCATCGCTATCCCCGGGCCGGTGCATCCGGCGAAGCACCGATCGGGCAACGTGCTGCAGGGGGATATCCATGTAGCTGCAGACCTTTTCTTCCTCGGCCGTGGCGGCAATCAGGGCGTCGTCGACGTTCGTGGGGTAGTAGTAGAGCGGGCGAATCCACTCGACTCCGTCGATGCGCGCCAGCGCGCGGAGGAGCTCCGCGAGGCGCGGGGCTCCATACAAGTCCGATCCGTATTGACTGGTATCCTGGGCAACGAGCACCAGCTCGCGAACGCCTCCCTCGGCCAGGCGTCGGGCTTCCGCCACAATCGCCTCCAGCGGCCGGCTGATCATCGGCCCGCGAATGCTCGGAATGGCGCAGAAGGCGCAGGGCCGGTTGCAGCCATCGGCAATTTTCAGGTAGGCGGTCCACGGTGCCGTGGAGAGGACCCGTGGCAGCTCTTCCGGGAGCACCGCCCGCGGCGCGCCCACGGCGTCGTAGCCGCGACCGGCCAACGCTTCGCGCACCGCCTCGACGATCCGATGCTGCCCGCCGATCCCGACGAAGGCGTCGATCTCCGGGATCTCGGCGCGGAGCTGATCTGCGTAGCGCTGGGCCAGGCAGCCGGTGGCCACCACCCGGCGCACCTTGCCCCTCTCCTTCAGGTGCACGGCATCCAGGATGGCCTGGACCGACTCCTCCTTCGCATCGGCGATGAACCCGCAGGTGTTCACCACCACCACATCCGCGCGCGCGGGCTCGGACGAGAGCTCGAAGCCCTCTTCGCGCAGCAGCCCCAACATCACCTCGGCATCCACCTGGTTCTTCGGGCACCCCAGGTTGATGACCGCCACCCTCGTCGCTCTACTCTTTGCCATAGATCTCCCTCACGTACTCCCAATCGTATCACAGCCTGCCCGCACCGTCAACGTGGTGCCGGGGTCTCCTGTGCCCGCGCCTGCGCGGGGTTGGAAGGAAGGGGCCGGGCGTCAGGGATGGCACGGGTCCAAAGGAATCTGGGCTCACTATCGCCAATCTTCCCGCTGGGGAGTTCTCCCGCGCAATGGCGAGGCGCTGTCAGGTGCTGACAGCGTCTCTTCTGATCATCGGACGCCCGCTCGCGCCGGTCTGGGGTATCTCGGCCAGACCACGGCGCCCGCCCTGGCGCTCGAGGTCGATTCTCGACACATTAGAAGGGGCAATGCTCCGCTCGGATGCGTACGATCATCCTGCTTACGATTTCAAACATATTCATGACCTTTGCCTGGTATGGACACCTCCGCTTCAAGTCGTCGCCACTATGGATTGTGATCCTGGCGAGTTGGGGCATCGCCTTCGTGGAGTATTGCTTTCAGGTGCCCGCGAACCGCATTGGGCATGGACAGTTTTCGGCGGCTCAGCTCAAGGTGATTCAGGAAGTGATCACGCTCGTCGTCTTCGCGGGCTTCTCTGTGGCCTACCTGCGCGAGAGCCTGCGCTGGAACCACGTCATCGCGTTCCTGTTCATCCTGGGGGCGGTCTTCTTCATGTTCCGGAGGTGAGAGGGGAGACGAGGCGCCTCGAGCCAGCACCTTGCTAACGGGAGGCTGCCCACATCCAGCAGGTATGCGGGCAGCCATCCGGGATCATGCGCCGAAGCTACCTGGCTCGGGCCGGGCGCATCTCATATCGATAGGGGAACGTTCCGCCGCCGCGTTGCGGCCTGGCATCTGAACTCCCGCCCGGCGGGTCCGAGCGGTGCAAACAGCGCCCTGGGTGGGCACTGTGGCCGGCCGCTATCGGGGCGGGATGCTATGGCTGTGGGATCGATAGAGAGGATCTCTTTTCGGCGCGCTTTTCGGCACGCTTCTCCTTCAGCGTTTTTAGCGGCTTCTTCTTTGGCTCGCTCTTTGGTGCGCTCTTATCCTTCGCCATTGCAGCCTCCATCTTCAGAACGCAGCGTGGTGGCGCGTTCATATGACGCCACACAGCCTTGAGCTTCTATTACCGACGCGTCCGGGGCGCTCCCGGTTCGGTCGTCCCTGGCCAAACGTAGCGGTACCGAGCAGCGTGCCCGCGGCTGCTGCCTTTCGCGGGAACGCTGGCAACAGGCGGAGCTTCGCGGTCCACCAGGAAAGAGGCCCACTGGTCAAGCTGGAATCCGAGTGCCGAGCGATAGCCCCCCTGGGCTGCCGTCTGCCGGCGCAACACCAGGGGGGCGATAGAGAGCGGGATGCTCCCGAGACTATCCAAGCACCGCGTCGACCGCTTCCTCGAAGGCGCTGATCGACTCGCGGAGCGCATCCTCGGGGATCGTAAGCGGCGGGGCGATCTTGATGCACTCGCCGGCGCCGCCCACCGGGGCGAACATGAGCACACCCCGGTGCATGCACGCGATGTTGATCGCCAACGCCGTGTCCGGATCAGGCTCCTTGGTACCCGGCTTCACCACCTGAATGCCGGCCACCAGGCCCTTGCCCGTCAGGCATCCGAGCGGGCCAGGATACTTGGCCTGGATCCGCGCCAGCTCCGGCATCATGATCTCGCCCATCTTCGCCGCGTGCTCCACCAGGCCACGCGACTGGATTACCTTGAGGCTGGCGATGGCCGCGGCCACCGGAAGCGGCGAGGCGCTGTGCGTCGAGGTCATCGAGCCGGGGGCGTACAGGCCCATGATATCGCGGCGGCCGATCACTGCGGAGAGTGGCAGCGACGAGGAGATTCCCTTGCCACACGCGATCAGATCCGGCGTAATCCCGTAGTGCTCGAAGCAGAACATCTTGCCGGTGCGCCCGAAGCCGGCCTGCACCTCGTCCATGGTGAGGACGATATCGTGCTCGCGGCAGAACGCCTCCAGCTTCTGCGCGTATTCGACCGGGAGGAAATCTGGGCCGCCGCCTTGATAGCTCTCCGACATCACGCCGGCGATCTCGTGCGGCTGGATTCCCTTGTCGCGCAGGGTCTTCAGGAAGAGGTCGAAGGAGGTGTCCTCGTTCTTGAAGCCATCCGGGAAGGGCACCTGGATGAAGGTGGGGTCGCGATCCACCATCCAGCGCTTCTGCTTCTCCCAGCCGCCGGCCAGCTGCGAGCCCATGGTGCGCCCGTGGAAGGCGTTCACGAAGGAGACGAAGTACTTCTTCTGCGGGCCGTGCTTCTCAAGAGCGTACGTCTTGCTCAGCTTGATGCAATTCTCGGTGGCCTCACTCCCCGTGCTGAGGAGGAAGACGGTGTAATCATCCGGCTTGGGCGCGAGCGCCTGCAGCATCGAGGTGAGCTGCGCGCGCCGCTCGTGCACGAAGACGTAGGTGGACAGCAGACTCTGGTCAATCACCTCACGGAGCGCCTGCTTGACCTCTTCAGCGCCATGGCCCGCGTTGGAAACGAGCACACACGAGGACCAGTCGATCCAGCGGTTGCCCCATGGGTCCGAGACGATGAAATCCTCCGCCTTATGCCAGATGATCGGGGGCTGGCCCATCATCGACTGCGGCTCCGACTTCTTCAACTGCTCGAAGATCGGGAGCGACTCGGGCACGGGCAGCTTCGTCTTGATCGTTCGGTACTTCGTATCAATATGCGGAACCTCGACCGGCTCCAGGCTATAGACAGCCACGTTCTACCTCCCTAGGTGCGAAAGCATGGAGAGATGGAAGAGCGGGGAGGGAAACGGCGCCGCGCCGCTAGTTTCGGCTGGTTGCGCAACTGATGGCCACGGCTGGCACTGCGGGCCGCCGCCCAGTTCCGGCGTTTCCATTCCCCCTCTCTCCATCCTTCAGGATCTTGGCTCGACGTGCGGCTGGCCTTCGTAGACGATCCGGACGGGTTCTCCATCGCGCAGGATCGACATGCGAGCCGCTTCGACAACCAACTCATTGATATAGCTATTGGCCGGGGTGGCGATGAGCCCCTTCTCGTCCACCTCTCGGATGATGGCACGCCGGCGCTGCAGCGATGCCTCGGGATCCATGCTCGCCACTTCCGATTCGATGTTGTGAATCGTGTTCAGCGTGGCGCTCACGGAGTCGGGGCCATAGCCAACCGGCTTGTAGCCCGCGCCCTCCCAGGCCGCGTACTGGAAGAAGTCCGGGTTCACGTAGTTATACCGGGAGCCGCCGGGGCCGATCCCCTCGAGGAAGGAGTGGATTACCCCACGGAACTGGTCGTCATGCTCCAGGTAGCCGCTGCGGTCATTCCCCTCGAAGTACATGACCAGGCCTTGCTCGTTTGAGCCGGCGCCGTCATCCGGGTATCCCAGGCCGTTGGTCACGGTGAGGATGGCACCGTTCTCGTAGCGTACCCGACCGCTGGACCAGAGGAAGCCCTCGTTTCCGTTGGGGAACTTGCCCTTGACGCCGGAGACGGAGACCTCGACCGGCTTGATCCCGGTGATGAAGTAAACCAGGTCCACATAGTGGCAGCCGATGTAGACGAACGGGTCGGTCTTATCCGTGGTAAACCAGTTCTGGAAGTTGGAATGGCGGTAGTAGTAGGGCTCGATCAGGCGTGCCTCGCCCAGGATGAACTCGCCAAAGTGGCCCAACTCGTAGCGGCGTCGCGCGATGAGGGCGCGGCGGTCGAAGCGCTTGTGATACTCCACTCCGACGAAGAGGCCCTTCTCATAGGCCAACTTCTCGATCTCGACAGTCTGAGTATACTTCAAGACCAGTGGCTTGACGCAGAGAACATGCTGGTCGTTGCGGAGTGCTTCCATCACCGTGTCGTAATGGAACTGGTCGGGCACGGCGACGATCACGGCTTGCCGGGGAGGCATCTCCGCGATCACCTGGCGGAAGAGATCCGGGTAGACCTTATCAGGTGGCTCGGAGAGCGAGGGGTAGGGGATGAACTCCTGGCCCGGGAAGGCTTGGGCCAGCGTCTGGTCCTCCTTGAGGGTTCGCAGCGGTGGGCTGTTGAGCGCGCACACCTGGATGCGGTCAACGACGCCCATGCGCTGAAGCTGGTAGACGGCGGGCAGTAGGAGATCCTGCGTGATCATCCCACCGCCGACGATGGTGACATTGATGGGTTTACTCATGTCCCTCTCCACTCAAAGCGTGTCGGTCCAAGTGATCGCGGTGGCCACCCGCAGCACGCCACGGTGAGCTCGCCGTACACGCCTCCACTCTCAGGGGCGCGGGCGCGGGCCTTCGGCCTTCGCCCGAGGGGCATCCGGAGGCACGTTGATCGGGGCGACCCGAGAGAACACGGGGCCGGCAGCTGCGCGCGCGCGGCTCCAATAGGCCCCCAGGCGCGGGTTGCACTGCGGGCAGTTGCTAGGACCGCATTCATAGCAGCCAAGGCTCAGTCGCTTGAAGAGCGCCTTGGCGATTATCCACACCAACCGCCAGGTGTGCCCGCAGTGATAGCAGACCACCGACGCATCTCCGGAAGAACCGTCAAGCATTGGATCCCCCTGTGTGCCGGCCTATTATCGCACGTGAGGAGGAACCCGTCAAGCGCCTGCCGGCGCCGCGAAGAGCAGCCGGCTCCACAGGCCCAGAGCAGGTAGAGCGCGCCCGGATAGAGAGAGGACCACGCCCTCCCCCATAGGCCGGCGCCTGCCCCTCGACGCGGCGGCAATCTAGTTGTTCGGCATCGGAGCCGCTTCTCCCTTCGAGAAGCGGGCTATCAGGCGCTCTTCTCCCGCGAGGAGCACGATACGCGGGCGCAGCGGCGAGAGCTTGAGAGGGGCGTTGCGTGTCTGGCGGGCAAAGCAGGGCCCGGCATGCGAGTGTGAAGAGGGGATATGGACGGAGTGAGCGGGGCGGCCGGATGCCCGGCCGCCCCGAGTGCAAGGAGGATTACTTCTTCTCGAGAGCCAGCGTCATCGTCGGCGCGTCGCAGACCTCGGCGGGGCCGAAGTACTGGATCGGGCCGGGGAAGATATAGTGATCCTCGAGCGCCCACTTGTCGCGGTTCTCGGCGAAGACCTTGAACGGCTTGCCGTCCAGATCCACCAACGCCTTCTTGATCACCGGGACCATCTTGCCCTTGCGCTTCTCCAGGTTCAGCATCATCGTCACCGGAGTACCGCCGGCCTTCCACTGATCCACCGGCTTCGTCACGTTCTGGACGTTGACGGTGTAGCCGGTCAGGCCGCCGCGGATCAGCTGGGCCGCGGCATAGCCGAGCGAGTAGGTGTAGTCGGCGTCGAAGTTCGACGGCGCGGCGCAGCGGCCCTCATACCCGAAGAAGTGCGAGAGCGGGCTAAACTTCGCGTTGGTTTCGCCACGCGCCTTCATCAGGCGGATCTTGTCCGAGACGAGGTCGATCAGCAGGCGCTCCGTCTCCACCTGGGAGAGGGGAACGTTGCCGTGGCTATCGCGCGTGAGCAGAACATCCTGGATCGGGGCCGGGAGCGAGTTGTAGACCTGGGCGCTCTCGGCGCTGAGCTGCGTGTTGAGGTACTGCACGCGCTCGGAATGGTCCGGCAGGCTGCGCAGGTACTGCTCATCGCGCCCGAGGATGGTGCTCAGCTCGTCGATCATCACCTTGAAATCGGGGATGAACTCCACCAGGCCCTCGGGAACCAGGAGCACGCCGTAGTTCTTACCGGCGGCGGCACGCTTCACCACGATATCGACGATGTAGTCGACGATCTCGGCGAGCGTGGTGCCCTTTGCCTGAACCTCCTCGGAGATCAGGGTGATGTTCGGGTGCGTCTGCAGCGCGCACTCCAGGGTGACGTGGCTGGCCGCGCGGCCCATCAGGCGGACGAAGTGCCAATACTTCACGGCGGAGGTAGCGTCACGCTCGATGTTGCCGATCAGCTCCGAATAGGTCTTCGCCGCGGTGTCGAAGCCGAACGACGTCTCGATCTGTTCGTTCTTCATGTCGCCGTCGATCGTCTTCGGCACGCCGATCACGCAGGTGGGGCAATCCTGGGCGCGGAGGTACTCCGCGAGGACCGCGGCGTTCGTGTTGGAGTCGTCGCCGCCAACGATCACCAGGCCGTCCAGACCCATCTGCTCGAGGTTGGCCTTGCACGCGGCTAGGTCCTCGGGCTTCTCGATCTTGTCGCGCCCGCTCATGATCATATCGAAGCCGCCGGTGTTGCGATAGCGATCGATCACATCAGAGGTCAGCTCTTTATACTTGCCCTTGATGATTCCGCCAGGGCCCTTCAGGAAGCCAAAGAGACGGCTCTCGGGGTTCGCGGCCTTCAGCGCATCGAACAGGCCGGCGATGACGTTGTGTCCGCCCGGGGCCTGGCCGCCGGAGAGGACGACGCCCACCTTCAGCGGCGCCGTGCTGAGCGAGCCGTCGCCCTCGGCGAGGGTGGCAACCGGTTGGCCGTAGGTGTGCGGAAAGAGCTTCTTGATCTCCTCCTGGTCGCTCGCCGACTCCGTCGGTGCCCCAAGAACGACCTTCACGTTACCTGCGCGCAGCGCCGGCGGCAACTTCGGCTGATAGCTGGCGCGCGCCTTCTGCAAAGCAGAAATCTGACAATCCATCGTTCGTATCCCTCTTTGAGCCCGTGTATTCCCCGAAATGACAATATGTGAGGAGGGGTCCGGGGTGATACCCACCCGTCGGCCGCTGCCTCGAAGCCCGCGGGCCGTACCAGATGCTGGCCGAGGAGGCATGCAGAGGCCGGATCTGTCCTGGATCGCGGAGCGCGATGCGCAGCTTGCCAGAAGGGGGCTGCCCCACGGCAGTCCTGAACCGGCGGCCTGCCCACTGCCCTTCGACGATCCGCCCAGACTCGATTCGATTGCCATCCAGCGGCTTCCTTCCCGCTCGCTGGCGCATCGAGCCTTGCTTACACCCGCCGCATTCGGCGGGGAGCCACTCCGTTTCTCCCCTATTATAGCACAATCTCTTTCGGATGGGACGGGCGATGCGGGACGTGCGGGCGGCACCCCCAGCGCGATGCCGTGAGAGCCAGCGCGAACGAGGATCATGACCACCGTGGCCGGCAGCTGCGCCGGTGATCGGGCCACGCGAGAGGGGGTGAAGTGGATCCCGCGTGGAGAGTTACCCGCAGAGCGGGGGCATGCGTGATCGCGATTGCCCGGCGCGCTCTCGCTGCCGGCGTGGCGGCGTTGAAGCACGGAATCAGCCGACGTCGTCGGGGTCGCGGTCGCGCCCGGGGCCAGAGAAGGTTTTGCCCCGGTCCGGCTCTTCCGGCTCGAAATCGGAAGGTGGATTGCCTTCGGCGCGGATGTCGTACGGCCCCGGATCCACTCCCGCTGCCTTCGCGGTGTACCACTCGATCCGCTCGGCCTGGATGTTGCCGCCATGGTGCGGCTTCACCGCGCGATGCCGATTCGAGCCCTCTGGATCCTGTTTGATCTGCTTCTTGGTGCTCATTTGGATACGCCTCCCGTGGAAGCGTACCCGGCCAGCTGGCCCGGGAAACGGCCTCTCCGATTTGAGGCGCGTCGCGGGTCTGCGTCGTGATGCACGCCCATCGCAAATCCGGCGCTGGCAGGCCCCAGCGAGGGGCTTCCGCACGTCTGAACCGCTACGCGCCGCGCTCTGGCGGCCCGAGCACCGGGAGCTCGAAAACAAACCGAGAGCCCTTGCCCAATTGGCTCTCCACCCAGACTGCGCCGCCATGGGCTTCCACCACGCCCTTGACGAAGAAGAGACCGAGACCCGTGCCCTTGATAGAGGTGTGCGCCTTCGTCTCGACGCGGTAGTAGCGCTGGAACAGCTTGCCAATCATCTCCGGCGGGATGCCAAGCCCCTGATCCGTCACGCTGACGCGCACGCGGTCGCCGCGGGCAAGCGCCGCCGTGGTCACAGTGCCCCCGTTTGGCGAGTACTTGATGGCATTGCTCAATAGGTTGATCACCACCTGATACACCTTATCGGCATCGGCGGTGATCTCGGGGAGACCGTCTTCCACCTGCAACACAAGGTCGTGTCGCGAGGTGTACGCCTTCTGCGCGGTCACGGCGCGCTGCAGGAGGCCTGGGATGTCAACCGGTGCGAGGGAGAGGTGAAGCCCACGGCCGGCCTCCATGCGCGAGACGTCCAGCATCTCGCCAATCATCGAGAGGAGACGCCCTGATTCGGTGAGGATGATGTCGAGAAACTCGTTTTGCAGATCGCGGTCCAGCTCGCCTGGTGCGGCGTCGCGCATCGTTTGGGCGAAGCCCTGGATTGAGGTGATCGGCGTGCGCAGTTCGTGCGAGACGAAGGAGACGAGCTCGGTCTTCGCGTCGCTGATCTCCTTGAGCGCGGTGATGTCGGTGAGCACCGCGATGAAGCCCTGCGGTCGCCCGCGCTCATCGCGCTGCGGCGAGATATTGGCGGAGAGAACGCGCCGCTCCTCGCCCGGCACAAGGACCTCTTTCACGATAGTCATGCCGTCGCTCTGCTGGGCTTCCTCCAGGAGCGCCATCAGGCTCTTGCCAGCCGGCCAATGCTTCAGGCCCTTGCCCACGGCCTGGGCCGCCGGGATGGAAAGCATCGTCTCCGCGGTTGGGTTGATGAAGGTGATCCGGCCCTGCCGATTGGTCACCAGCACGCCATCCGCCATGCCATCGACAATCGCCTGGATCTTCGACTTCTCCTGCGCGAGAAGGTGGTTGGCGCGAATCAGCTCGCGGTTGGCGAGGTTCACGCGCTGCTCCAGGCGGCGGTAGAGGCGCGCGTTCTCAATCGCGATGGCCGCCTGGTCCGCCAGTGTTGTCAGGAAATCGAGATGCTCCTCGCCGAAGTTGTCACCGCTCTCTGGGCCGCTGATGTTGATCACGCCGATGGTGCGCCCGTGAAAGCGCAGGGGCACGCACATCGCCGCGTCCGCGTGTTCGCGCGCGCGCCCGCTGGCCGAACGCACGTCAACCGTGCCCTTGTCCAGCACGATGGAGACCCCGGATTGGGCGACCACGCCGGCGATCCCCTGGCCGATCGCCAGGCGTGTTTCGCGCACGACCTTGCGATCCAGGCCGACCGCCGAGGCGATGCGCAGCTCTTGGCCGTCATTGCTCAGCAGCATGATCGACCCGCAGCGGGCGCCAAGAATCGAGGTCGCCCGGCGCAGCACCTCGCGGAGCACGCGCGAGAGGTTGAGGGTGGATGTGAGCGCCTGCCCCACGCGATGGAGGGCACTCAACTGGTGCATCTTGAGCTGGAGCGACTCGGATAGCCGCGCGTTCTCAATCGCAGAGGCAGCCTGACCGGCGAAGGCCATCAGCACGCGTACATCCGCGCGCGTGAAATCGCCGTCGCGTGATCCACTGACGTTGAGCACCCCGATAGTGCGGCGCTCCACCCGCAGCGGCGCGCTGATGGCGGAGGCGAGGCGATCCGCGCTGGAGAGGGAGTCCGCGGCGCGTTCCTCGCGCTTGAGGAGGCGCGCCCGGTTGTGCGCCAGCACCCACCCCGCGATCCCTTCGCCTGGGCGTACACGAACGCGCTGGATGACATCAGGGGGGAGACCATGCGCGACAGAGATCCGCAGCTCGTTGGTTCCGGGATCGAGGAGCATCAATGAGCCACTCTGCGCGCCAAGGAGTTCCACCGCTTCAGCGAGGACGTTCTGGAGTATGGGCTGAAGGTGGGCGGACTTGTACTGCATGCCGTTCACCGTTCCGCGTAGACAACCCTCCTGACGACGTCGCCCACGATCTTCAGTGACGTGGGGCTGCACTTATCCGGCGTGTCCTGAAGGGTATGCCAATACGGGTAGTCAAAGTCGATAATATCGATGGCCGGGATTCCCTTGCGAAGCAGGGGCAGGTGGTCATCGTAGATGGCGGGGCCGATGGAGGCGGAAAACTGGCTATAGCCCAACTCCGCGGCGGCCTGCCACACTTTATCCACAATGGCGCGTGCTTGCTCGTGCGAGTAGCGCTCTCGGGGGATCCGCAGATCGGCATCTCCCACCATATCGAGGAGGATCGCGTAGCGGAAGGGACCGCCAATCGGGTGATCCGCGAAGTAGCGCGAGCCCAGGAACATCTCATCCAGGCCACGCCCCCAGTCCTCGCCGTCAAAGAGCACGATCGTCACGCCCACCGGTGGCGGGGCGGCACGGAAGAGGCGCGAGAGCTCCATCAAGACGGCCACTCCCGAGGCCCCATCGTTCGCACCCGGGATCGGCTGGTTGCGATTGGCGGGATTCGGGTCTTGATCGGCAAACGGGCGCGTGTCCCAATGCGCGCAGAGGAGGACGCGGTCGCCCTCTTCCGGCCCGTAGGTGGCGATGATGTTGGCCAAAGGGAGATGACCCTGGCGCGTCTGGTGGGTGAACTCCTGGACCTGCGCGGTGGGGCCCAAGCCCTCGACCAGCATGCGGCGTACCGTGGCGTGCGTCTTGGTGCCGGGCACACGGAACCCGGCATCCACTTGCTTGCGCAACCACGCCATGCTGCGCTCGCCGTCAAACTCATCCTCGGGCATCTGGGGGGAGGGCGCGGCGGGCGCCCCGTTCTGAGCGGGCGCATCCTCCGGAGGGTCCGCGGCGGTGTGGCATCCCCATTGGCCGGGAAGCAGGGCGGTCAGCAGCAGCAGCGCCACCCATATCCGATGGCTCCGCGTGCCACTGATTGCGGCTCCCTGCTTCCATGGGCCACGCTTTCGTGCCATGCTCTTTTCCTTCATTCTCGCCGTCACTCCCCGCTACTTCTAGGCTCCATCGCGGAAATGCCCTTCGCCGCTCGAAAACCACCGATGAGGACGCGGTGGGGGGGCGTCTGCCCGCAGCATCGAGTGCATTGTGGCGTCGCATAGTACGCGACGCTCAGAAATGACGCCCGGCTGGGGCACCGGCGTGATGGCGGAGGGAGCGCCGGGCGTCCGGCGCTCCCAAACCCACGCAACCCTAGAAGTTGAACGTCTGGCTGGCCACGAGCGGCGAGCGCTCGGCGTAGGCGATGCCGAAGTTACCGAGTGAGAGGCCAGCGGCCATGCCGGTGGCGCTGTTGTAGCCAGCTCGGATAGCGAACCACTTGAGAATGGGCAGGCTCGGACGGAACTCTGCGCCGATTCGGAACTGCGCCTCGCCGTTGGGATTGGCGCTGTTGGCACCGGTGATATCCAGCAGGTCGGCAGCCAGGAGCAGCCCGCCCGGTATGGTCATTGCCGCGCCGAGGTTGAAGGTGCGCGGCATCAGCTTGTCGCCGCGCCCCGGAACGATGCTGGCGTCCGCGCCCGCGGGAATCCGAAAGCTGGGCTCGATCAGGTTATCGACCGTGAGGGCAATCGTGGTATAGGGGATGTAGGCCGGCTGCCACAGAAGGCCGAAATCCATGCCGAAGCTGGTCTCTTCCAGGCTGTCTTTGCCTCCCAGTTCGCTGGCCGCTTGCCCCTGGAGCTTGATCTTGCCCCATGCGCTGTCGCTCAGACCGCCATTCGGGTTGACATCCTCCTGCGACAACTGGGCGCTCGGCTTGACCACCCAGTGGCTATAGTAAACTCGGGTGGGCTTGACACGGACGCCCACACGCACGTCACCGATGCGAGAGCCGCCAAGGAGCCTGTTGGGCACCTTCATGCCGAAGCCGATGGAGGGCGAGACGGTGGCGGCGCCAACGAGATGCGCGCCCAACTGATCGCCAACGCGGTTGAGCGCGGCGTTCGCTTCGTCAACGGTGGTCACGCCGTTGAACTCGGCTCTCAGCTGGCTGGCGGCAGAGGAGTTCTGCAGCCAAGCCCCCGGCTCTTGCCCGGAGATCGCCCAAGAGGTGAACAGATCGCTCGGCCGTACTGCGACGTTACCAAGGGCGCGTGCGCGCACATCGAGCGAGCTGAGAGCGAAGCCGAAGCCCAAATTGGCCTCGACGCGCGTTGGCTTTGTGCCCAGCTCCCGGGCCAGATCCACGGCTTCGGTCACGCTCAGCGAGCCGGACGCGAGCTGGTCGAATGCATCGCCAATGCCGGCGCCGCGCCAGCGCAGGCCGATGTTAGGCCACTGCATCCCGAACGCGGCGGGGCGGAGCGAGAGTGCCGCCGGATTGATGAGCCCGGCCTGCGTGGGGTTGTCGATCACCGCCAGGCCGGCGCCGCCGAGGCCGACGTAGCGCGCCTCGTAGCCGAAGCTGAGATCGGCACGGGCTGGGGCCGAGTAAGCGAGAGCTGCGGCGACCAATCCTACGGTACACCATCTGAGGAAACGCTTCATGTGGTAAATCCTCCCCTCTGGGGGTAGCACTGCCTCGTTTGCGAGCGCTGAACGCGGGCATCCCTTGTGGGCCGACGAAGTGGCCGGCCCCATGGATGGCGCCTGTGCCCAACGCCCGCCGGGCCCCTTGTCGGTCGCGCGTGAAATGCCCGGCCCTGCGAGGATGTTGCCGGGTAGCGCGCCACCACAGCACCGCGCGAAGAGTAGCGAGCTGTCTCGAGGCGGAACACGCGGTGTGCTCAGGTCGCCACCGCGTGTCTGCTACGCGGCCAGTATAGCACGCACCCGCGCCAGTGTCAACGGGCATGCGCGGAAGCAGCGCCGACGCGCCCGGCGGCGCAGAACGCAGGACTTTCACCGCGGCGGGGCGAAGAGTGACACGACAGAGGATTTCCTCCCTGTCCAACGGAGCCAGGGGATTCCTGATGAAGATACGCGTGATGCCCCTCGGGGCTGAAGTCGAGGCCGCGCCGGGTCAGGCGCTGCAGGACGTGCTCTTTTCGCTGGGCGTGGAGTTTCCGTGCGGCGGCCGTGGCCGGTGCAAAGGATGCCGGATCCAGGTGCTGGAGGGCTCTCTCTCACCACGGCCGGCCGATTACGAGGCGTTCACCCCCGAGGAGTTGCGCGATGGCTGGCGGCTCAGCTGCCGGGCGCGAGTAGAGGGAGATCTGGTGATCCAGGTCCGCCAGTGGGATACCCTGGTGCTCTACGACAACACCCCGGTGGAGTTTGAGCCGCAAGAGGGCCTCGGGATCGCGATCGATATCGGCACCACGACCGTGGTGGCGCAGTTGCTGGACCTGGCAACAGGCCAGGTGCGCGCCGTGCGCGCGGGCCTGAATCCCCAGGCGCGCTGGGGCGCTGACGTCATCTCGCGCATGGAGCACGCGATGGCGGGCGAGGCCGCGGCGCTGAGCGATGCGATCAACCAGGGTCTATCGGCCATGGTGCTTGCCCTGTTCGAGAGCACGCGCCTGCCGTGGACCGAGCTCCGAAAGATCGCCGTCGTGGGCAACACGGTGATGCAGCACCTGATGCTCGGCTTCCCGCTCGAGCAGCTCGCGATGGCGCCGCATGTGCCCTACACGATGGAGGAGCAGACGCGGAGCACGGCGGAGCTGGGCTGGCACCTCCCCGTGGACGTGCCGCTACGCTTCCTGCCCAACCTGGGCGGATTCGTGGGCAGCGATATCCTCGGCGTCATCCTGGCGACGCGCATCCTGGAGAGCGACGTCCTGGTTGCAGCCGCCGATCTGGGGACCAACGGCGAGATCGTGGCAGGCAGCCGCGAAGGGGTTCTCGTCTCTTCGACGGCGGCCGGTCCGGCGTTCGAGGGGGGACGCATCGAGATGGGGATGCGCGCGGGCAAGGGCGCCATCTCACGCGTGAGCGTCGTGGACGGCCGGATGGAGGTCCAGGTGATCGGTGGGGGAGCGCCCCGCGGCATCTGTGGCAGCGGTCTGGTCGATGCCGTCGCCGCCGGCCTGGAGCTCGGCCTGATCCAGCCCACCGGGCGAATCACCGAGGGGGATCGCGTGGTGATCCAGGAGCCGGTCGCCATTACCCAGCGAGACGTGCGCGAGCTGCAACTTGCTAAGGCCGCGATTGCCGCCGGCTTGCGCATGCTCCTCGAAGAACTGGGTAAGACGGAGGAGGATGTCCAGAAGTTCTACCTGGCGGGGGCGTTCGGCAATACCCTGGGCGTGACGAGCGCGGAGCAGATCGGTCTCTTCCGATTCGGGAGCGAGAGGACGATCCCGGTGGGGAATGCTGCCCTGCGTGGTGCGAAGATCGCGCTCCTCTCTCGCGAGGGCGGGGTGCCGGCGGGGATCCAGGAGCGAATCCGCTTCCTCAATCTCTCTGCCCGACCGCGCTTCCAGGAGCTGTTCGCCGAGAAGATGCTGCTAGACCCCGAGCCGATGTAGGCGGTCGGCCCGTGGGCGCCGCCGATTTCCTTTACGCCTTGAGAGGAGGTGATCCCGTTGGCCGATCGAGTGGCGCGCAAGCGCGCGAGGATCTGCTTTCTCCTGATTGCAGCCGTGGTAGCCGCGTGGGCGCCGCACCTCCTCCCGGTGGCGGACCGGTGGCTGGAGGCGCGCCGGATACGCACGAACATTGCCATCCTCTATACGACTGACACGCGCGGCTTCCTCGATAGCTGTGGGTGAGGGGGTGCCCTGGGGGCCGGTCTGGCTCACCGTCACACCTTCTTAGCCCGCGAGCGCGAACGTCGTCCCTTCTCGCTGCTGGTCGATGGCGGTAACGCGGCGGATACTCCGACGAAGCTGGAGGTGATCCTCCGTATCATGGGGGCCGACCTCTACGACGCGGTGGGCGTGGGTGCGCTCGACCTGCAATACGCGCGTGAGTATGCCCAGGCAGCACCTGGCCAGATTCCCCTGGTGCGGGCGCTTCCCCGCGACGATGCGCTTGCCCGCCTGAGCGTTGACCTGCGCGTGAAGCGGCTGCGAGGCCGCGATATCGGAGTGACTTCGCTGCCCCCGCCTCCCGAGGGGACTGGGCGCGAAGCCTACCTCGACGCGGCGGCGCGTGCCCTTGCCGAGATGCGCCAGCGCTGCGACTTCCTGGTCCTGCTCAGTCAACTTGGTCTAGAAGGCGATCTGGAGCTCGCGCGGCGGTGTGGAAGCGCGGGGCCGCACGCGATCATCGGCAATATGGAAGCGGCCACCCTCCGCGAGCCGCTCCATGTGGGCGATACCGTTCTGCTACCCACGGGAGCGGGCGGAACCCACGTGGGGATCGCCGAGATCGTCTTCCCGGCATGGGGCCGGCCCCGGATCGAGCATGTGGCCGTGGTGCCGGCGAAGGTGGAGGGGCCGAACCGCGCCGCCGATCCGGCCATCGAGGATACGATTGCTCGCTTCTATGAAAGCGAGCAGGACGCGTTCGTGGCGCGAATCGACCGCCGGCTACTCGCAGCGGAGATGGCAGAGGGCGCGGGCGATGAACAGCGTTGCGGCAGCTGCCACCGGCACGCCGTCGCGACGTGGAGAGAGACGGCGCACTCCCGGGCGGTCGATACCCTGATCGAGCGCAAGCGTCTCGTCCCCGAGTGCCTTACCTGCCATTCGACGCGCTATGCCGCGACGGGCCGGTTCGATCATGCGGCGCGTGCCGGCGATGTCGATTGCACCGGGTGTCACCCCGTTGTCTCGGAGAAGGAATCTGCGTGCCCGGAAAAGGCGGCGCGCACGCGGGGAGTGGCGTCGTGCGCCTCGTGTCACACCCCGGCGCATAGCCCTGGGTTCAATTACACGAGTTACCTGTCGCGTGTCAACCATGCCTGGAAGCCGGCTGGGATTCCGAGATAAGGAATCCGAAGCCACGGAGGCAGCACGCAACCCGGCGCGCGGCGATAAATCACCGCGCTGCTTGCGAGCGAAGCCCTGCCGGGCTGGGTTGGGGATACTCCCAGATGTCT
>JAAZEM010000126.1 GCA_012512265.1 Armatimonadota bacterium
ATAACCTGTTATTCAAAGCTCTTCTTAAAGCGTACTTAGACAGATATCGGTAGTATAAAAGGCCCTTGGGAAATACTCCCTGGGCCTTTTACTATTAAGTGGAGATTAATGCTTATGACTTTTTGGATGAGCCTCTTTTGCCAGGCCTTATACGTCGTCTGACCAGTTTGATTACAGGTGAAGCAATCCTATGCTGATTTTCTATATCCATTTGTGCTAGTTTTACCAAGCCCCAGGTCAGTTCCCGTCTGGTGCACTCGCCATCTCTCCGGGAGACCCACGTTGTATCGTGTTCTCCCCGCGCTGGTCGCGCAGGTGGTCGTGGTCTGGCTTGCCGAGACTGGGCATGCCTTGGAGGAAACGGCTTCATGAGTCAGGCTCACCCGCTGGATGTGCTTCAGTCCTACCGCGTTGGGAGTTGCGGTGCAACCACCGAGCTCCAGCGTGCCGGGGCACCGGGGATCCAGATCGATTTCGCCGTCGAGCGCCTGGTGGATGATGTGGTTGCCGGCCGGGTGCGGGCGGTGATCCTCACCGGCACGGCCGGCGATGGGAAGACGCACCTGGCGCTCCGCATTCTGGATGCGCTGGGGCTGGACCGCGATGCCGTCACTGGCGCCCAGCAGAACTCGGCGTACTGCAAGGACGGCTACCTCATCGATCTCGACCTCTCCGCCGGGTCTCTGACGCCGGAGCGTGTCGAGCGTCTTCACGCCTCGCTGGCATCCCCTGACCGGCTGACACTGGTCTGCGCGAATGAGGGCAAGCTCGCGGAGCTGCAAGGTGCCCTGGGACGTGCCGGCCGGAGTCTTCCCTCCGCGGCGCTCTGCATCAACCTCAGCCGGCGCGCCATCGCCAGCCCTGACGGCTGGGCAAAGGTCCTCTCAGGCGTCCTGGAGGGGGAGTTCTGGGGAGGCTCCGATGGCCTGGCGCCTGGTTCTCCCCTCTCCTGGAACCGCCGATGGCTGGGCGACCCGGGCGTGGCGGAGCGTCTCCGCCGGTATCTGCTGCTGCCGTACCTCTTGGGTGAGCCGATCACCGTTCGAGAGACCCTCTCCTTTCTGGCCTATGCTCTCGGCGGGGGCCTCTCGTCTGAGAGCGCCAGTGACCTGCCCTCGCACGAGCACCTGCGTTACCGCCTCTTCAACACAGTGTTTGGCGAGCCCGACGGCTATATCCATGGCAGCCGTTCGGTGCCGAATGAGAAGCTCCTCTGGTGGCTCTTCCGCTTCGATCCCGGCGCCCAGGCTTCCCCGGGAACGGATCTGCGCCTGCTGATGGATCTGGACCGTCTGGGTACGGTGTCACCGCCGCCGGGTGATCTCCTCGCGATGCGGCAGAACGACCTGGTCGTCCGTGAGAGCGAGAAGAGCGACACCTCCTATCGGGAGCGCCTGGCGCGCTTCATGCGCTACGCTCGCCGGTGGTACGCGCTCGCGAGCGAAGAGGGTTTCGCCGCCTACTTCCCCTTCCGTCACTTTGAGACCTTCACGCAGGCGCTGAACGCCACTGTCGAGGAGCGAGTCAAGCTTCTTCCCGGCCTCGTTCAGGGCCTGAACCGGCTGCTATCGGGTAACCGCGAGGACAGCCACAAGAAGCTCTACCTCTACCACCTGGCAGGCGAAGGTTCCCGAAGCAGCGTCTGCATCTACAACACCAACGACCCGGTGAAGGCGTCGCAACTCAGCGTGGTGACCGATCTGGAGCTGAGCCAGGAGGCCGACGGCCCGGCCGATGCCTACCTGGAGCGCTTCCCGAGGCGGCTCTACCTCGTCTATGACCCGCAACCGGAGGTCCGCTTGCCCATCTCCCTGCTGCTCTATGAGGTACTGCAGAGCGCGGCCGGCAGCGAGGGAGCGTTCCCCGCTACCTTGTGGCGCAAGGAGCGCGATACCGTCACCCGGTTCATGGGAGCACTCGGCCAGGCGGTCGGCGCAGACGATGATGAGATCTGCTTGACGATTGCCGGCCCCGACAAAGCACTGTGGGAGCTTGAGCACACCCCTGGCGAGGAGTTGGTCGTACAATGAGCACCGTGAAGATGCCCGTGACGGAGCGCATCTACGAGAGATACCGCGTGCGGCGCGAGGTGAGCCAGACGGCGGACCTGGCAGCGCTCTTCCTGGCTCGGCTTCGCTACGAGGCCCCAGAGAGCACGCCTGGATCGGTGCAGGAACTGCTCGGACGCCTCGCCGGTGGGCAGCTTGAGCGCGTATCGGGTGCACGAGCGGTTGCCTTCGCCCACTGGCTCCGGAAGCACCTCATGATCACGGAGACGGTTCGCGGCAGCCGGAAGGTTGCATCGTACTGCCCCATCCACCCAGCCCTCTCCCTGGCGACAAATGTCGAGGGCCTGCGCGTGGACGCGTTCGTGCGACACCTTGCCGGGTGCTTCAGCCCGGAGGAGCGCCAGCGGCTTCAGGAGAGGCTCTGGGATCCAGAGCGTCAGCCTGCCTTCGAGCGGGTGGTCTTCGAGTTGCTCTCGTGGCAGTTGCCCCCAGGGGATCCGGCTCCTCCCGCGAGTTGCCCGCCGGCACTGATCGAGAACGCCGAACCGGGCACGCCGGACGGCATCCTCCTGCGCGCGAAGGAGGACCTGCTGGCGCTCTCCGAGGTCGTCGCGGGCGTCGAGGCGTTCGTGGCTCATGCCGGCCGCCTGCTGGCCTTCACGGTGACGCGATACCTGCTGGCTTGCGCCGGCGTGCCACTCACCTTGCCGATCTACGCAGCCCCTGCCGCGGACACACATGAGGGGGTGAAGACCCTCGCCCACGAGATCATCGACTACCATCGCGGGCAGTTCCAGCGGGCGTTGGCGAAGCAGTTCGGTGACGCAGTCGCCGCGGCCGCTGGTGAGTGCGGGGAGGATCCCGACCCGGCCGATGAGGCGACGGCTGCGCGGCTGGCCGCGCAGCTCTTCTCAGGGCGGGCCCGCATCGTCCGCCCGGAACGATACGCGGAGATGCGGGAGCGGCTCGGCAGCTTCACCGAGGTAGCCCTCGCGTACTACTGGTCGGAGAGCGGCGCGACAGGGCGGTTTCTCCGCCAACTCCATACCGCCCACCTCAACCTTGCGAAGAAGGCCGGCATCGCGAACTCACGGAGCCGGCGAAGCCAGTGGCACTTCTACTGGCTGTCGCCGTCGCTGGTCGACACGCTGCTGCTGGCATCGCGCGCGCGCTTCGCTGAAGACCGGGTTCTCGTCGCAGACCTCTTGGACGAGTGGCGGGAACGCTACGGGGTTGCGCTTCTGATCGACGCCGGGTGGGAGGCGGAATACCGCCGCTCGTTCCGAGCCCTGGGAAGCCCTGACGCGCTGAATGAGGCCAATCAGCGCCGCTTCTCCGAGATCCTCTCCGAGCAGGGCCGGATACACAAGAACTCGGATGAGTTCCCGTGGGTGCTTCTGAGGGACTGACGCATGAATACGAAGGAATTGCTGGTAGACGTGCTGGTCGGCCTTGTGCAGTCGGTGACCGAGGAGCCGAAGCGGGTCCTCTTTCGGGGGGTCGCAGACCTCTACGAACCGTTCCTGGAGCGCGCGCAAGCCGATAACCCGGAGTGGGTGGTGCTGAAGACGGCCCCGGGTGTAGATGTCGTCGGAGCGCGGAACAACCGGGGCATCCAGGTTCTGGTGGTCTTCTACCGCGATGAAGTGGGAGAGCGGGAGTCACTCAACGCGTTTCGCGTGTTCAACGAGGCGGATGTGGCATCGGCGCTCGTCGCCCGGGCGGCTGATGGCGGGCTTGGAGTCACCTTCTCGCCAGGGGCCCGCGACCGGGTCCAGAGCATCCTCCGACTCGTCTACCCCTCTGCGGAGGATCTGGCGAACTTCCTACTCAGGGGGGAGAGCCAGATGGGGGATGCCCTCCCGTTCGTCGGTCTCTTCCGAGACCCCGACCTGCCGGTGACCCTGGCCCTGCCCCGATGGCAGGCGCGCGTCCAGGAGAACTACGAAGCCGCCGTCCTCCGCTGGCGCGAGTTCCTGGAGAAGGGTGTTCGCAGCCAAGCGAGCCAGCGTCTCCTCGGGAATCGGGTGGCGTTGCTCCGGCAGGCCGCGGAGGAGCCCTCCGCTCGTGCTCCCGTTCTGACGCAGGTGAGCCTCGCCGAGGCCCTGCGCGTGCTCAACCCCCCCAACCGTGTGGTGGGCCGCCTTCTGCAGCTGCCCGAGTGGACCCACGACCGGGCCGAGGCATTCTACGCCGACGTGCGCGCGGGGCGCGTGGACCCCTACGAGCCACCCGCCGGAACCCCGCCTCTACCTCGCGACGTGGTCGACCTGCTGGACCGCATCCGACCAAAGACCGATGATGATGAGAACACCGTGGAGAGCGGCGAGGCCGCGGCTCCCCGGCTGCGCTTCTGCCTTCAGGCACTCCTGACGCTGGCAGCACAGGACGACTCGCTACCACAGCGCCTCCGCCTTACCCGCCCGGAGTCCGAGGATCAGGAGTTCGCCGACCTGGTCCGCGACCCGGACACGGGGCGTTGGAGTGTGGCGTTCAGCGATGAGGGCGCTCGGCGCCTGAGCACTCTCGCATCTGGCGCTTCGGAGCTCGCCTTCGCGCTCTATCGGCCGGGGGAGAGTGAGAGGGCTGTTCTGCGCTTCTCGCTCGACTACCTGGCCGGACGCCTCACCTCTCACGAGGAGTGCTGGCCGGACGAGGAAGCCTGGAACCGGGCAGAGGGAATCGATCCCGCGCACGCCCCGGCGTGGCGAGCCCTACGCCAGGCGACGGCCCGGCTACAGGAGATCGTCGACCCCGAGTGGCGAACCGCGCAAGATGAGCGCGAGCCGAACAACGCCATCTACCAGGTCTTCGACCTCCTCTACCTGGCCCACCGGGACACATTCGAGGAGTTCCTCCAGGCATGGGTCACCGTGGCACGCGTTCCGTGGCGCAACCTGCGGCCGGACCACCGGCTGGCATGGCGGCACTCCGTCCAGGAGGTCCTTCTCCGCCTTGGACTGGCGGAGGTAGACGGCTCCCTTGCCGTGCTCCCCTACCATCCGCTTCGTCTGGCCTGGCACCGTACCATCTTCTCCCAGATCGAAGGGTGGCTTACCCAGCGTGTTGAGTCCGGGCGCCCGCTGGTGTTTGATGACGACGTGCTCTCTCAGCAATGCGAGTGCATTGACCGGCCGCGGGCGCTGTTCGATCCTTGCGCAACAGACGCCGACGAGCGTAGCACGCGTTGGATGGAGGCATCGAGGGCGCCCTTCTTCAGTCTCTTCGTGCCCGAGAAGGAGCACCGCCGGTCGCGCGCTCCCCTGGACCGGGCCGACCAGAAGATGCAGCAGTTCGGGCGCATGTGGCCCTTCAGCCTCTCCCGGCTCCACATGGCCTTTCAGCCGGGCGACGCAGCGGGCGATGTCTACCGGGTCGTGGCCAACCGGGCTGAGCACGAACCAGAAACGGCCTTCCGCATCCGTGCGGTGACCGAGAGCGCGGGTGAGGTCACACAATTCGATGGCTACCTCGCCGCCGGTGACGACACCACCGACCTGCTGACGCAGGAGTTCCAGGAGAGCCTCTTTCCCCGGCTCGACTATGCACGGGGGCAACTCGACGCAGCCGATGGCGCCCCCGCAGAGGTGGAAGCTCACCTCGCCGTGTTGGTTGATGCCTTTCGGGAGGAGGAATGGGGGTTCCAGCAAGTGGTGGGGCATCTGGGCATCCCTCACTGGCAGCGCTTCCATCAGGTAGCCAACCAGGACGGGCCGGAGGCCACCGACGAACTGCTGAAGGTTAACCCCTCGGTTCCCCCCTGCCACCACGGTCCCGTCGAAGGCGACCAGGGCCGGCGCGATGTGGTCTACGTGCCCATGGGAGACGACCGGCCGGAGTTCCTCCGATTCCTCTACGATTCACTCACTGCCTGGAGTATACGCGGCGAGTTTGGTGAGGGCGTCTACTACGAGCGGGTGCGCTGGGATGCGCGCGCCTTGGCGGAGCTGCACCGTCGGGCTGACTGGGTGTTGCTGTTTGACCGATCACTCGACAAGTCGCTCTTCCGAGGCCTCGCCAGCAAGGACGTGCAACTGATCGATTTCCACCCTGGTTTGCGCGGTGGTTACCGGCTCTCGGTCTCCTCCAGCCGGACGCACGCGGTTGCCTGGCAGTTGATGCAGGTCCTGGACCAGTTCTTCGGTAGTAGCGACCTCGACCGGAGACGCGTAGCCGACCACATGCTGGAGACGCTCGTTCAGTTCGCAAGCGGTCTGCTGCTGAAGACGCTGGGCGGGGGGAGCCTGGCCCAGGAGCTTCTGGGCCTCTACGCCACGTACCGCGCGCTGGTCGCACAAGGCCACTTCCGTCCCGGACAGGACTGGCTCGTGCCCCTGGACGACTACCAGGGGTGGTTCGGCCGGCGCGCCCAGAACGGCCGGCGTGCCGACCTCCTGGTGCTGCGCACGCCATCGCCGCTTCGACTCGAGATGCTGGCAGTGGAGAGCAAGTGGTACAAGCAGTTGGTGAGCCAGGGCTTTGTGCGCAACGAGTTCGGGCCTGGAGGACAGATGCGCACCACGGTGCGGGGGTTGCGCTCCCTCTTCGACCCAAGCCAGATCCGCCCCGACCGCGACTACTGGCAGCGCATCTTGAGCGAGCTCCTCTCGGAGGCGCCGGGGGCATGGGATGGCTTCCGGGGCAACCTTGGCGGCAATGAATGGGAGTTGCACGTTGACGGCGTCGTCTATGTCCATCACTACGCCGAACACGACTCGGCCGGCCTTGCGGCGCGGGCGAGGGATCTGTCGCTGGCTGTCGAGGACATCGTGTCATCCGGCGAGCCCGACTTCCACCCGAACGCGCCAACAGGAGGGCGGTTACGGCTCCTGAGTCACCCAGAACTCGTGCAGTTACTGGGTCGGTAGCTACTCGCACGGTATCCGTCAGGACGGACGCACCGCCCTGCCATTGGGCTCGCCCGCAGGCGTGCCCGGCATGGTCTATGCACCCGATCACCAGCAGCCTGTCCTGATGGGAGGACGTGCCTGGTGAACGACCGTTCAGCATCTCCGTACGACAGCAGCATCCCAACCGCCGACCTGGAGAAGATCGCCGGTGGGTGGTTCCTTGACGGCGAGATCCGCCAGCTATCTGAGCGCACGCTCAATGCCCGCCGCGATCTGGTCAGGAAGCTCGTCTGGTTCCTGAGGCAGCGTAACTGTGAGAATTGCGGACTCGACGAGCTCCGCGCCTTCCTGACGTATGTGTCCAGAGGGGATGGTAGCGGGGATCGGTGGGGTAGGCCGAGCGGGAGAGAAAAGACATCGGCCCGCACCGTGCAGTCCTACCACACCAACCTCAAGACGCTCTTCCGGTTCCTCGTAGCCGGCGGCGTCCTTGCCGAGTCGCCGATGGAGATGATTAAGGCGCCTGTGGCGCGACGCAACCAGGTCGACCCCTTCACCCCCCAGCAACTCGAAGCCCTCCTGAATGCTGCCCTGCAGAGCCGTTATGCGAAGCGCAACGTAGCCATCGCCCTCTTCCTACTCGACACCGGTTGCCGGGCGAGTGAGGCCTGTGCGGTAACAGCCGCTGACATCGACCTGCCTGGTCGCCGGTGCCGTATCATGGGTAAAGGCGGGAAAGTCCGCACCGTGGTCTTTGGTGCAGAGACGGCCGAGGCACTCGCGCGCTACCTGGTGATCGTGCCCCGCGAACGGAACGAAGCGCTCTTCCTGAGTGAGCGAGGCCTTCGGATGACGCGCTCCCGGCTGCTCCAGTTCTGTGAGCGGCTCGGCAGAGCGGCGCACGTGAAGGACTGCCACCCGCACCGGTTCAGGCATACCTTCGCCGTCATGTTCCTCCGGGCTGGCGGCCATGCGTTCGCACTTCAGACGCTGCTGGGCCACACGACGATGACGATGACGCAACGCTACGTGGCACTCGCGGAGGCTGACCTCGACACCGCGGCCAGACACTTCAGCCCGGCCGACAGCCTGCGGCGTCTGAAGGGCACATAGGTCCCGGCCCCGCCTACTGGAAAGTGCGTTTTCAAGTAGGTTTCCGCTGGTTTGCCAGTCGCCGTGCATCCGCGGCTTGCGGTATGCCGTCGAAGGTGACGCCCGTCGTGAACGGCCGTGTGCATGCCGGAGCTCCGGTCCAGGGACCTGGCACCCGTGGTCAGGCCTCTTAGTTCACCCCCCAGGGATGGCCGCTCTGATGCAGAACTCGCAAGGCGTGAGCCATTGGTCGGGAGGGTTGTCGTATGTGGGATGCATCGGATGGTGGAGTCGTTTACGAGCGGGACAAGCTGTACGAAGAGGTGTGGTCGGAGCCCGTCACCGCAGTCGCCAAGCGGTATGGTGTATCCGATGTCGCGATCCACAAGACGTGCAAACGCCTCGC
>JAAZEM010000127.1 GCA_012512265.1 Armatimonadota bacterium
TCCTCAATCTGCTCGGCGCTCAGCGCCTCGAAGCGAAAGACGCGCGCTCGCGACAGGAGCGGCGAGTTGATCGAAAAGTAGGGGTTCTCCGTCGTGGCGCCGATGAGGGAGACCGTGCCGCTCTCCACGTGTGGCAGAAAGGCATCCTGCTGCGCCTTGTTGAATCGATGGAGCTCGTCAACGAAGAGGAGGGTACGCTGTCCGGTGGTCGCGCGTCGCTCCTGCGCGGCCTGGATCACCTTGCGCATCTCGGCCACGCCACTAGTCACCGCGCTGTAGTTCTCGAAGTGGCAGTGCGTGGTGTGGGCAATCACGAAGGCCAGGGTGCTCTTGCCACACCCTGGAGGCCCCCAAAAGAGGACGGAGGAGAGGCGGTCTGTCTCGATGGCGCGGCGCAGCGCCTTGCCAGGACCCAGGATGTGCTCCTGACCGACGAACTCATCGAGCGAGCGCGGTCGCATCCGGGATGCCAGCGGCTCCCCAGGCAGCACTCCCCCGGCTCCCGCATCCGCCTGCGGGAAGAGGGTTTGTTCCTCTCTTCTCCCGCCCATCTTCACCGCCCTAGCCTGAACAGAGACAGATATGCCCCGCAATGCCGTGTGGTCCCATGAAGTTTTTGAACCCGTGAAGCCACGGGGGAACCCTCCCTGCCGCCCCCGTGCCACCCCCAAGGGGGTCACCACTCAGCGGCCGGATGTGGGTTCCATTGTCTTGAGTGTTGGCTCAAAACTACTCCGGACCAAACACGCACACCGCAGGGCACGTGCTCATCACCTCAATGTCACCCATATAATAGCATAGAGGAGGCCAAAACGCAAGGCATACCGCTCGCAGCTCTCCTAGCCCCCGGGCCCCGTCCGGCGGCGATACCGGGGATGAATGGGACGGAAACAGATGGAGAAGGCCACCAGCACGCGCGGAGCTCGAAGCTCCGCGCTGCTTTCCGGCAAAGCCCCTTCGGGGCTCCGCCTCCCAGCCACCGCCGTTTTGAGATATCCGGGCGTATCGCCAGCCCACGCGCGGTGGTTAACCACCGCGCGCCGGGTTCTGCGCCGCCTTCGATGTTTCGGATCCCTTATCTCGGAATCCCAGGCTCGCAGCTCTCCTAGCCCCCGGGCCCCGTCCGGCGGCGATACCGGGGATGAATGGGACGGAAACAGATGGAGAGGTGCCGGTCTTCTGACTCGGTTGTGCGCTCGCCTCGGGGTCGAGATGACCACTGCGTGGCTATGGCGGAGGGCCACGCAGGGCATGCGGCATTCCATCCGGTCCGGATACCGAGAAGGTGGGCAGCCATATCCGGCCAAGATCCCCTGGTTCGGGCTCAACTTATGTCGCAAAGATGCCGAAGAGAGAAGAAGGGATGCGTCCCGTGGAGGGCGACGATGGCGATCGCCGGCGCGAGTCGAGCGCATCCACTCTGGAGGCGTGCGAAGATGGGTGACACCGCCTTGAGTCCGCAGTCTGATGGGGGTCGTTTGCGGCCACACGTCGGATTCCCCGCGCGTCCGGCGCGCCGGGCCACCCGCCGGCCATCCCGGATCCAGCCGGCTCTGGCACGAAGCGTCATAAAAGGCTGTGCCTGGCTGGCCCTCTATTGCACCTGGGTGCTACTCCTCGTGGGCAGCCTCTACGCCGCGCTCTCGCTAGGCCGACACTTGGGGCACCTCATCGCCACCTGCCTGTCGATGCCGGGAACGCCTGACGCGCATTTCGTCGGGTCTCTGATGGGGTTCTCCGTCTGGATAACGGCCTGGCTGTGGCACCTGATGGGGACGCAATGCGCCGCGGATGCACTCTCTCCCGAACCGGATGGCGCAACGTGGTCAGCAACGTGGAAGGATGACAGCTGAGCATAGGCGGGCGGGCACTTGCCCAGAGGGCGCAGGCACCTCTGCCAGGCACCCGCGCCCTCTGAAAGCCTTTCCTTTTACAGCGGCATCCCGCTAGGGATGATCTAGCGCGTGATGGTGACCTTCTGCAATCCGCGCGGGTGGTCCGGATCACAGCCACGGCCGACGGCGAGGGCGTGCGCCATGAGCTGGCCTGCCACGACGTAGACGAAGGGGCTGACAACCTCATCGACCTGGAAGGGGATGCGCACGGGCGTCGCCGCCACGCCGAGCACGTCTGGATCGCTGCTCACCACCACCTGCTCGATCCCACGCTCATCGAGTGAGCGCGCGGTCTGGCGAAGGCTCTCCAGCACCCGCCCCGCCGGCGCGAAGAGGAAGGCCGTCGAGCCCGGATCGACCGAGGCAACCGGACCATGCATCAGATTGGCCGCCGAGAAGCCGCGAGCCACGATGTAGCCCGTTTCACACATCTTTAGCGCCGTCTCGTAGGCCGTCGCCATGTTCAGGCCACGAGAGACAACGATGCACTTCTTCATGAAGCGGTAGCGCTCCATCCGCTGCTCGATCTCTGCCGTCATCCCCAGGACTTTGCTGATCAGCTCGGGCACCTGGGCCACCTTGCTGGCAAGACCCTCGGCGAGGGGATGGTTGCCGGGAAGCCCGGCGACGATGCTGTAGAGCGCCGCCAGGGTCGCGGTGTAGGTCTTGGTCGCGGCAACGCTCTTTTCAGGACCCGCGTGCAGAAGCAGCACGTGCTCCGCGGTGTTGGCCACACCAGAGTCCGCGCAGTTGGTGATCCCAAGGGTGAGGGCTCCCATCTCGCGCGAGCGCTGCAACACCTCCACGACCTCTCGCGACTCGCCAGACTGCGAAATCCCGATAACCAGTGAGGAATCCACGCGCGGCCACGTGCCGTACATCGTCAGCACCGAACTGGCCGCCAGGCTAGCAGGAATGCCATTCACCACTTCGAAGAGATAGCGACCAAGGATGGCAGCATGATCTGAAGTGCCCCGGCCGGCGATCGTCACCATACGGATCTCGCGACGCTTGATCTCCTCGCACAGCGCCGATACCTGAGCGGCGTTCTGATCGAGCGTGCGGCGAATCGCCTCCGGCTGTTCGTGGATTTCTTGGAGCATTAAAGACATTTGGAAGAAACCTCCTTCTACATGTTGAGGATATTCGCCACAATCGCTCCGGTTCCTGCGCTCTCAGGGGAGAAGGCGCCCGCATCGTGGAACTGGAAAGCACGGGCGTCCCAAGCCGCTCATCCTGCAACGGGGCGCCTGTTCCAGAGCGCATCGCCCCGCCGACGGGGGCAAAGGATGTAGTGACACCCGATGAGAAAGAGCCGAGCCTTGGAGAAGATGCGCCGCGGCGAGTACACCTTCTCCCGCAACATCCGTATGGCGCCCTCTCCCGAGCTGGTAGAGACGGCCGGCCCGCATCGCGCGCATGAAGAATGCGAGGCGCTTCTGCGCTTGCTGAAGACAGGGGCTCGCGAAAGCGGACCGGCGAACGGTCTGGAGGGATCCCGCGCATGATCTCCCTGATCTCATCCCCGGATCTGGCGCTCCTCGCCGCCCTCGCCCTTGGCCTGTTCGCGCTATCCGCCCGGCCCGGATCGCGCGACAGCACGGCCCACCTGGGCCAACCGATAGAGACGGCGATTCCGATGCGCGATGGCAAGATGCTGGCTGCCGATCTCTACATCCCGAAGCGGCCGGGCACCTACCCCACCATCCTGATCCAGACGCCCTATAACCGCAAGCAGGTCGGCGCTGCGCTCCCGAATGCCGGCAAGGCCGGCCCCCTTGTCGACCCCGAGGAGTATGCCCTGGTGGTAGTGGACTGGCGCGGCTTCCACGGCTCGAAGTCCGCCGGTGAAGGAGCGCGTTTCCATCCTCGCGGCCAGGATGGCTATGACACAGTCGAGTGGATCGCGCGCCAACCCTGGTCCAACGGGAAGGTGGGCACGTGGGGGCCGTCGGCCCTCGGCCGGATTCAGTTTCTCACCGCGAAGGAGCAGCCGCCCCACCTGGTCTGCTGCGTGCCGGTCGTCGCCTCGCCCGGCGTCACCTACGCCGACTACTATGACAATGGCGTCTTCCGCGAGGCACATGTCAAGCTCCTCGACCGATTGGGGTTCGGCGTCCTGCGGATGGCGTACCAGGCGCCAAGCAGCGCCGCGCCGCTCTACCGGGTGGCCGCGAAGGCCCTCCAGCCGGAACGGATCAACGTGCCGATGCTCCTGATTTCGGGATGGTATGACCCGGGAGTCGCCTCACACCTGCGCGCCTTCGAGATGCTTCGCGCTCAGGCGGGGGAGACCACGCGCCAGCACACCAAGATGCTCGTGGGCCCCTGGCACCACACCGCCATCGGGCAGGTGCGACAGGGCGCGCTGGAGTTTCCGGGCGCCACTGGCGAGAGCGAGCGAGCAGCCCGTCTCTTCCTGGACTACTGGCTGCGCGGAGAGAGACAAAACGGCTGGGATGAGTTGGCGGCGTTCCGTTGGTGGCAGATGGGCGAGGAGGGATGGCACGAAGCTACGGCTCCCGGCGCCTTGGCCACCACCGACTGGGTGCTAACACTTCACGCCGATGGCCGACTGGATGAGCGCCCGGCGGGTGCGGCAGAGCCGAGCCGTGCCTACATTGCCGATCCTGCGAATCCGGTACCAACCCGCGGCGGCGCGAACGTCGGCTATGGTACCGCGGGCGGCATGGGGATCGGGCCGCTGGATCAATCAGCTCTGGAAAGCCGCCCCGACGTGCTGGTCTACACGACGCCGCCCATGGAGAAGCCGCGCCGGCTTTTCGGATCCGCCGTGCTCCAATTCAGCTTCACCATCGACCGCCCAGACGCCACCTTCGCGGTCCGGCTCTGCAACGTTCACCCGGATGGCCGGTCGTTGCTGATCTGCGATGGAGCCACGCGCGCCCGCTACCGCGATGGAAGCGGGCGGCCGTTGCAGGTGGTGCCCGGTGAAGTCTATACCGCGGTCCTCACGCTGCCGCCAACGGCAATCACGCTGCCACCTGGCCACCGCCTCCGCATTTCCATCGCGGGCTCCAACCACCCTCGTTTCGAGCTGAACCCGCACACCGGTGCCGACCACTTTGACTGGGCAACGGCGGTCTCTGCGCGTTGCACACTCTTCCACGATGCCGCCCGTCCCGCGACGATCCGCGTGCCGTTGCTCCCATAGAAGGCGGCTACGAGGCTCACTCGTGCCGGTGCGTGCCCTCGACGTGGCCTGCCTCGCCGCTGAGGTCAGCGACCGGGATCGGTAGTGGGCAGGCGCCGCGGCATTCAGCATGGGCATGGGCATGCTCCCCACCCGCCACGCGCCCAGGCGAAACCGCAGCGCGGTGAGTGCCTCGAAGGAGGCGGAGCCCGTTGGCGGTGACGATCAGCGAGGTGCCCATATCGGCGAGCACCGCCAGCCATAGGGTGATCACCCCGGCGAAAGTGATCGCCACAAAGAGAGCTTTCACCGCGATGGAGAAGAAGATGTTCTGGCGGATGATGCGCACAGTCTGCCGGCTAAGCCGGACGATGAAGGGGAAGCGCGACAGATCGTCCGCCATCAGCGCGACGTCGGCGGTCTCAAGCGCCACGTCGGTGCCGGCGGCGCCCATCGCCACGCCCACGGAAGCGGCGGCGAGCGCCGGAGCATCATTCACGCCATCCCCCACCATCGCCACGTGCCCGTAGCGTGCGATCAGGTCGTGGACCGCCTGCACCTTCTGCTGGGGGAGGAGCTCGGCGTGGTACTCATCGATGCCCAACTCTCGTGCTACGGCCGCAGCCGTGCCGACATTATCGCCCGTCAGCATCACCGTGCGCTCGATGCCCGCGCGCTTTAGCTCGCGGATCGTATCCCGCGCGGCGAGGCGAGGCTGGTCGGCGGCAAGAATCATCCCCACCAGGCGCTCTTTGGTGCCCAGCAGGAGCGCGGTACGCCCCAGCGCCTGCTCCTCGGCGATGCGGTCGCGCACTGGGTCCAGCGAAACGCCAATCTGCTCCAGGAGGCGCGGCCGGCCGATGTAGTACTCCTCGCCATTGACACGGGCGCGCGCCCCCTGCCCAGTGATCGATTGGAAATCGCTCAGTTCGGGCCAGCGCAGGCCCTCGAAGTAGGCTTTCCGGAGCACCGCCTCGGCCAGCACGTGCTCGGATCGGGACTCAATGGCCGCTGCCAGTGCCAACACTTCCTGCTCGGATCTCCCATCGAGCGGGATCACCTCCAGGATGTCTGGAGCGCCACGAGTGAGGGTCCCGGTCTTGTCGAAGGCGACCACCCGCGCCCGGCCAATCTCCTCCAGGTGAGCGCCCCCCTTGACGAGCACGCCGCTGCGCGCCGCCGCCGCGATCGCAGAGACCACGGAGACCGGCGTGGAGATGACGAGCGCGCAAGGACACGCGATGATCAGCAACGCGAGAGCACGGTAGAACCAGGTGTCGAAGGCAGCACCGAAAGCAAGCGGCGGCACGATGGCGATCACCACGGCCAGGGCGATAATGGCCGGCGTGTAGTAGCGCGCGAAGCGATCGATGAACTGCTCGGAGCGCGCCTTCTGTGCCTGGGCATCCTCCACCAGGCGGATGACGCGCGCCAGCGTTGTGTCCTCATACTCGCGCGTGATCAGCACTTCCAGCGACCCGTGCCCGTTGATGCTCCCCCCGAAGACATCGTCACCGACGCCCTTCTCCTTCGGGATTGATTCCCCGGTGATCGGCGCCTCGTTCACCAGACTGGAACCGGTGACGACCGTGCCATCCATGGCGAGACGCTCGCCCGGCTTGACCACCATCACCTCGCCAACCCGGATCTCTTGTACGGGGAGGACGATCTCGCTACCGTCGCGGCGGACGGTGGCCTGATCCGGCGCCAGACGCATCAACTCGCGGATCGCGTTGCGCGTCCGATCCATGCTGTATGACTCCAGGAGCTCGGCCACCGAAAAGAGGAAGACCACCGAGGCCGCCTCGGCCCACTCCCCGATCGCCAGCGCGCCGATGACGGCGACAGTGAGCAGGAAGTTGATATCCGTGGCAAGGCGCGTTCGCAGAGCCACCATCGCGCTGCGAAGCACGTAAACGCCCCCCAGAAGGATCGCCAGCAGATAGAGGACGCCCTCGACGACGCCCGGCCCTCCGAGGAGGCCAATGAGCAGCGCGGCACCCAGGGCGATCCCGGAGAGAAGAGTGAGCGCCGGGCGCGTATTCTTCTCCCAAAACGCGGGCGCCTCGGGCTCATGCGTTGGGTTTCCCTCGATGCGCGCCTCGTAGCCGGTCTCTCGCACCGTCCGCGCGATTCGGTCGAGCGAGGCCACCGCCGGATCGTAACGCACCTCCATGCGCCCAGTCGCGAGGGTGACTTGCGCGGCGCGAACTCCCGGGAGCGCCGATACCGCGCGCTCCAGCTTCCGCACGCAATCGGCGCAATCCATGCCGCCGATCTCCAGCACCCCCGATTGGACCGGCGCGCGTGGCTCTTCCACACGGTAGCCCAGATCCGTCACGACGCGCGTGATGTCAGCATAGGAGACGCGGCGCGGATCGTACTCCACCGCCAGCCGCGAGGCCGCGAAGGAGAGCTCCGCGTGTTCCACGCCCGGAATGGCGAGCACCGCGCGCTCCACCTTCTGCGCGCAATCGGCGCAATCCAGACCGCGAAGGATTAGCGTCTCGTGGCAGCGATGCTTGGCCACCTCCGCGCCGGCCAGCTCCGCGGCCTCCTCAATCCGCTCCGGGGTGATTGCAGAGCCCTCGTAGGTGACCACGAGTTGGCGGGCAGCCCGGTCTACCTCCACCGCGCGCACACCGGGCACCACCAGCATGCGCCCCCGTAGCTCCTCGGCACAGCGGATGCACTCCTCACCGCCGGGTAGCAGTACCGGCAGCAGCAGGCTCTTCGTCGCCACTGCTCTCCTCGCCTTTCCCGTCCGCCCCCATTCCCGAGCGGTGCTCCATATGCTCGAGCCCCTGCTGGAAGAGGGTGCGGATATGATCGTCATCCAGAGTGTAGTATACCCACCGACCGTCTCGGCGCGAGCGCACCAGCCGCAGCGAGCGCAACAGCCGGAGCTGGTGAGAGACCGCGGACGCAGTCACCCCCAAGAGCGCCGCCAATTCACCGACGCACAGTTCCGCGCGCGAGAGCGCGAAGAGCAGCTTCACCCGCGTCCGATCCCCCATCGCCTGGAAGGTCTCCGCGAGGTCAGCAAAGACCGCGTCCGGCACCATCTGGCGCTGCACCGCCTCCACGCGCTCCCTACTCGCATGCGAGAGTTCACCGCTCTCGTCCGCGTCCATGCATCCCCTCCGCACACCTGAATAGTTGCTCAAATCTGCATTCATCATACCACCGCCGTGTGAAGCCGTCAAGGAATTTGGCGGGCGCATTGAGATTCCAAGAGAAGGCAGGCCGGGGCGGTTGCCTGCGTTCTTCCGCCCTCGCCTTTATGCCGCGCGCCGGGTTGCATGTCACACGCGCGCGGCGAGCGAAGCTCCGCGCTGCTTCCAGGCAAAGCCCCTTCGGTCCCCCTCCCAGGCTACCGCCACCAAACCGCGGGTGACGTGGAGGGTCCAACGTTTGCTATTCGCCCTGCTTCCGGGCAGGCACCCGGGGGACGCAATCCATCCGGGATCGGCGCATGGCCCGGGCGAGACGCTCTCTATGGACCACGAAGTGGTCCCACAATAGAGCCCATGACCCTGTCTCGCTTCGAGGTCGTGGTTCTTGTTTTCGGCACATGACCCAGGGTGCGGACACCCTGGGCTTTGTTGCGCGGCCCTTTCGGGGCCGGGGCTGGGCCGCCCGCAAGCTATGGGAGAAGAGGCTGGAGAGGTCCGGGCAGTGTCTGCCCAAACCGGATTCCTTATCTCAGGCGGGTTGGATTTGAGGGGAGTGACGCCCCGAGCGAGAGGAACCCGAATCGATGCTCATCTGCGGATTTCATCCGACCGTGCGGCGGTGGCGAGCCGGACAGCGGAAAGCAGTCGCGAGGAGGCAACTGGCGATCCCGCGACTGCTTCCCGCCTCTGAGGGCTTGCTAGGGATTGTTGTGCGCCCAGATGGAGGACGCATCCGTCTTCAGAATGGTAGTCGTCTTGTACCACTTCACATGGCCGTCCAGCATCAGGCAGTTCGCGCCCTCGCTGTGCCGAGAGGAGACCGCGTAGTTCACATAGTCGTACGGCGGCGTGGAGTAGCAATGCGGGCAGTAGATTGCCGCCATCCCGCTCGTGCCCTCGCCCGTCGTGCCCGAGTGGCTGTCGGAGAGCACCAGCGCCTCGGACGGGCGCTGGAACTGCGCGAGGGTCACATCCAGGCCTGCCCACAAATCCTCCTTCGGGTAGCAGATGATGTGCCGCCAGTTCGCCCCATAGCCAAGGGTGGATCCCTTGATGCTCGGGCACCTTTTGAGCAGCGTGTTCTTGACGTAGGGGTCGATCACTTCGTGCCAGTCATTTTTGTCAGTGGGCACGTTCTTCAGCGTGTACTTGGGGAACATCTCGTCGTAGTCCTGCGCATAAGCGAGGATCGCTAGGCCCAGTTGCTTCAGGTTCGAGGCGCAATTGGACTTTCGCGCGTTCTCCCTGGCCCGAGCGAAGACCGGAAAGAGGATTGCCGCGAGGATGGCGATAATCGCTATCACAACCAGGAGTTCGATCAGAGTGAAACCGTGCCTTTCTCCCGGCGCGGCGCTGCTTCGTGACCGCATCAGTCTCTCCTCTCGCACGTGACAACGCGTGACGTAACCACAGGGGCCGAGGAAACCTCGCCTCTACGTCTGCGCGGCACGGCGGGAACGGTATCCGGCAGGGGCTACTGCGTGTAGCGCGAATCCCAAAGCCCGCGCGTCTGCTTGATCACCGATTGGCGCATCCACTTCACGTGGCCGTCGGCGAAGCCTACATTGCTGCCCTCCATATGCCGCCCCGTGGGGTGGAGGTAGCTTGGATCGGCGGTGTCGGTTTCGCGGGTCCAGTAGCCCAGCCAGGCGGTCGCAGCCGTACCATCACCGCTCTCGCAGATCATCA
>JAAZEM010000011.1 GCA_012512265.1 Armatimonadota bacterium
CACTAGGCCCTCAACCCGGCTCACCGGTCTATCCACCGGATCCAGCAACGACGCGGCTTACAGCGCATCCGCCGCGCTCTAACAACACGTAACCTAGTGCGCCTTCGGCGCGCAACCTAGCAACCTGAACGGCGCAACCTAGCAAGGTAGCCCACGGCGCTAGGCTGCGTCCGACCAACCGCTACCTACCATACGCGAGGATCGCGCCTCCGTCTCATAGACGCATCCTGCGCTCGCTAGGTTCCACCCGTTCGATGTCTGGCGGCATTCCCAGAGGGGGGCGGGTGAGAGAGCGCGTAGGACCACCCAATGGTACCCACCTCGGTGCATCGGAGTGCGGATCAGTACTCGCCCTATGGCCTCGCTGATGGGCGGGACTCGATGGGTAGATGGCCCATCGCCCCCATTCGCATGTGGCAAACATCTGGTTGACAGATAGCCGTCTGCAGAGCTACCATGGTAGCAGCCGTGTCCAGAGCGGGGGGCTGTCATGAAGCGAGAAGCGAAGCTGCTGTTGGGAAAGGCTATCGACTCACTGGTACTCAGCATGGAGCACTTCAACCGCCCGTGCGACAGGGGGAGAACCACGGCTGTTCTCATCTTTCTGGATCACGCCTTCGAGATGACACTGAAGTCGGCCATCCTCCATAAGGGTGGGTCCATCAGGAAGCCCGAGAGGAAGCAGACCATCGGGTTCGATGAGTGCGTTCGCAAGGCCCTAAGCGACGGGGCTATTCGTTTCCTGGATGAGGAGCAGGCGATCCTGATCCAGGCGATCAACGGCTCCCGAGACGCAGCGCAGCACCACCTCATCGACATGTCGGAGCAGATGCTCTACCTGCATATGCAGGCCGGGTTCACGCTGCTGCGCACGCTGCTGCGTAGCGTGTTTGGTAAGGACATTGCCGACGAGTTGCCGACGCGCGTCCTTCCTGTTTCGACAACACCCCCGCAGGACATCATGTCGGTGTTTGGGAACGAGATGGCCGAGATCACGGCACTGATCCGGCCTGGACGCAGGAGGGGCGTTGAGGCTGCAGCCCGCCTCCGGGCGCTGGCAGTCATGGATGGGGCGATCCGTGGCGAGAGGACGCAGCCGAGCGACGCTCACCTTGGGAAGCTGGTGCGGGCCGCGCGTGCGGGCATACCTTGGCGTGATCTATTCCCAGGTGTTGCGTCGGTGGAGATCACGGCGGTAGGGTATGGCCCGTCCTTGGATCTGCGGTTCACGAGGAAGGATGGCATCCCGATCCACACGGTTCCCGAGGGAACGCCCGGAGCATACACGGTCGGTGTCCGACGGGTCAACGAACTGGACTTCTACAACCTCAGCCTGAATCAGCTTGCCGAACGGGTCGGACTGACGCCGCCGAAGACCACTGCCGTTGTGCGCTTCCTGGAGTTGGTGACGGACCCGGACTGCTGCAAAGAGATCGCCATTGGGAAGAGCCGCTTCGTGCGCTACTCGCAGAAAGCGATAGGGATCATCAGGCAGGAGTTGGCACGCACGCCTATCGACCGCATCTGGGCAACGCACGGTCCCAAGCGCAAAGCGGCTCCAGCCAGGGAGTTCTACAGCAGGAACTAGATGGGTCGAGACAGCCGGACCTCAAGCGGGAACCGCCGCTCGGTTACCAGAGCGGTGTCTGGCGAAGCGGCTGTGCATGTGGGGCTGCTCAGGGCGGATGACCAAGATCGGAGCGCTGAGATGAAAGATACGGGATGTGACACCATGCTACTCGTGCCTCCCCAGGAGTGCTCCCAAAGGCGGCGCGAGTACTTCGCGCGGGCCAACCGCATCCTTGGCACATACTCAGTAGTCAGCGCATACAGCCATTTCGGGCAGCAGGCGGTTGATGCGGCGATGGCGAAGGCCGGGCGAGGTGATGACACGCCAATCCGGGTGGACATCGGAGGCCACCTGTGGATGACGAGGTTCGGCGCTGCCAAGCGCATGTTCGCGGGGGCTGGCGCGGAGTTGGCCAATCAGTGTTTTCTGATGACCTACGGCAACTTCGAGGCATTCCTGACCGACTTAATCCACGACGCGCTGCAGGCGCAGGGGTCCGGTGATCCTGTCCACGAAAGCATCGGCATGATGATGGGATGTTCATGGGAGGGGAAGCTGGACCGAATCGGCAAGAAGCTGGGGTTCGGGTTGGGCAAGGGCATCCGCGCTGAGGGCTTCGCTGGCGTGGAGATGGAGATTATGGGTCGCCGCTGTGATGATCCTGCTCACCTACTGGAGGGGTGTGCGGACCTTCGCCACAGGCTGGTGCATGGCAGCGGGTGCATCGACAAGGCGTTGCTGACTCGATATCCATCCTCGGGGAGAGCCGAGGGCGAACCCATTCAGCCTCGCACACCCCTCGCCTGTGCTGGTGCTGGATCCCGTGCCGTTTGCGGTGCCCCTTCGGGTACTCCAGATTGGCGAAGGGGAACGGGTGGTCAGGATCGGCCAGCGATAGCCGTGCGACCGGCGAG
>JAAZEM010000128.1 GCA_012512265.1 Armatimonadota bacterium
AGTCAGCTCCACCCGGCCCCGATAGTCGCCCGCCGGCACCGCCGAGGTGTCGAGGCTCAGCCACACCTGTCCGGTGGTACCACCAGGGACCGTAACCACTCCATCAGGGGCGTCGGGGAGCGCAGAGCCCGCCACGCGCGGCTGCTCGACGCCCTCGGGGGCCCGACTCGACGGCTTGGCCGGAGTCCATACTGTCTGGCGCACCCGGATCCACTCCGGCTTCGGCGAACCAGGGAGCCCAGCGAACGTGACTTTCAGGCGCTGCGCCGCGTCGTTCGCGTTGGTGATGTTGATTGCCGCGCTGCGCACCTCGTTGCGCATCATCACCAGATCGATGTTCGCCGCTGCGGTCCGCTCTGGCGCCTGCCAGGGCAGAAGGGGATCCCAGCACGACCCGGCCCACGCTTGCAGCGCCGGGCGCCCCTCGGCGCGCCAGAGGGCCGCCTGGACCGCCAACAGCTTCTCGTGCGCCTTGCCGTACGGCCAGATGGCCCGCTCGTTGCCGCCAACCCCTTCGATCTCGTTCAGATTGACGACCGCCTGGTCGAGCATCGTCTGGATGCGTGTCTTCTGTCCGGCGGCGATCCTCGCCGCCCCGAGGCGCTCACGAAGCGCCTCGGCCTCCGCTCGAACGTCCTCCTCGAAGCGAAGCGCCGTGATCGCCGCATCGATGTCGGCCACTGCCCTGCCCTCGCGCGGGCGCGTCAGAAACGCCTGATCGCCCCGGTAGACCTCAATCTCGTCGCAGAAGGCGTAGCTGCCAGTTGGCACCATGACGACCGCCACGTAGCGGCCCCGGGTCGCCAGCTGGTTGGTCCAGTAGCGCCGCGTGGCATAGGTATCGGCAGGCGGTTCGGGGCCCCGGTCGAGCTTGACCAGATCGCCCGCGCGCCACCACGTCTCGCCATCGTCCGAGACAAAGAGGAGGAGCGACCGCGGCCAGCGCACTTCCGCGCGTCCCGCCGCCGTATGGAAGCTCACGCCAACAATCGGCTCCACCTGGCCCAGGTCGATGACGATGCGCGTCTGCCCGCCGCCGCTCCACCCCACGGTGGTCTGTTGGGTCCAGAAGTAGCCGACGGTGTACTGGCCATCGGTCAACTGCGTTCTGTCTCCATCATCCCGGCACAGCGCGTAGTTCGGGCGCGGCACCAGAGTGTAGCTCTTGCCCAGTGCGATATTCTCGCCCGGACGCTCCCAGGCCTCCGGACCCTGGGCGGCCCCCGCGGGCCACACCATCAGGGCGAGAAGAGCCGGCAGAACGACCCCTCTCCATAGCCATAACCGCTTCATAAAGTCCTCACTCCATTCCTACAGGCTATTGGGCACCCAGTCAATCCGGATGCCCACATGGCACTTGACCGGCAGAGCACGCCCCTGCTCCATCGGGCGCGCCCGTCCGGCCTCATCGCCACAGCATTTCTCACCAGACACAACGGACCAGGGCAGGCCGCCGCCGATCCGGATCCTCTGCCACGCGCAGGCGAACCGCGCGCGCATCCTCATCGTAGCACCATTCGGCGGCGCTGCCATTGATCCATGCGGACGCAGGCGCGCTCTCGGTGTAGAGCCACACGTCGAAGCAACGCTCGTCCGGCATCCCCTCGTAGGCGCCAACACGCGGGGCGATCTCCAGCTCCACCTGATCGCGCGAGGCGCGGCAGGTGATGCGCGTCTGCGCAACCTGGCCCTCGCGATACCCGAAGCTGACGCCGTCATCCTCGTAGAGCGTGAACTCGCTCTCGCCATGCGGGTAGACGTGCAGGCTGAGCGTATCGACCGGCTGCTCACCAACGTACTGCATCTCCGGCCAGTTCGGGATGATGCTTCCAGCTCGGATGAAGAGCGGCCCACCCCGGTCTGCCGGCACCTGGCATTCCATCTCTTTGGGCCCCTCGTGCCCCTCGCCCGTCCAGAAGTCGATCCACTTCCCTGCCGGAAGAGAGACGCGGTTGGTGAACGCCGCGACGAGGAAAGCATCGCCGAAAAGGTACTGCTGCAGCAGTTCATCGACACCCGGATGGTCGGGATAGACCAGGGGCATGGCGCGCATGATCGGCATACCGGTACGCGCGGCGACGTGCGCCATCGAGTAGATATAGGGGATGAGGCGATACCGCAGCCGGGCGTACCACTTGAAGATCGGGAGGAGATCCTTGCCGAGGAACCACGGGTGGCGCCAGTAGGCCCAGCTGCACAGTTGTGACCAGGGCTGAAGGAAGCCGAAATGGATCCCGGCCGGCGTGAACACGTCCATGTCGCAGCTGGTGTTAACATGGCCGGAGAGACCGTGGTTGAGCATAGAGACCAGCGGCTTGGGCCCGCCTCCGGTATCACCCGCCCAGGTGGCGCTGAACTGCTGGATCCCAGCGTAGCCGCCGGAGCTGTAGACCATGGGCCGGCGCCCGGTGTGTTCAGCGAAACCCCGGCTCATCTGCTTGTTGAGGAGCACCGGATAGAGGTTGTGCATCTCCTCGTCATCCATGCCGTTGCCCCACTTGCGGTCAGGATGCTCGTTCACCATCAACGCGCCGTCCATCTTGAACGCGGAGACGCCCTGACCGACGAACTTCTTCAGGTGCTCGAACCACGGCTCCTCTGGCCGCGTCATGCGGTCCATCAGCGTGCGCCCGTGCGCAAAGTGCTCGTCCTGCTCGAAGTCATCCGCGTCCGGCGCGCGCGATTCTGCCTCAGCCTGGACGGCGCTCTTCGCTTGAAGCTGGCGCTCCTCTTCGTAGCTGAGATCATAGTCGCAGCACAGCCAGAGGCTCATCTTGAAGCCCAGCCGGCCTGCCGCGCTCAGGAAGGTATGCGGTCCCTTGGGACTCCAGGATGGGATAAAGAAGCGCTCGGGGTGCCACTTCTTCTCCACGGAAAAATCGTAATGCTTCTCCATCCAGCCCGGCTCGAGCCCGATCACATCGCAGGGGATCCCTTCCCGGCGGAAGTTGAGGCAGTCATCCAACATCTCACGGGCATTCGCCTGCTGGTTACAGACGAAGGTGAGCCCATAAGCCCAGAGTGGAAGCAGCGCCGGCTTGCCCACAATGTCGGTATAGCGGTCGAGGAGTTGCGGGGCGCTGTCTCCGAGGATCAGGTAGAAGTCCAGCTCGCCGCGCTTGCCCCAGAAGCAGAGCCGGTCCGGCACGCGGCAACCCAAGTCAAAAGTATGGCGCCAGGTGGAGTTCACGAAAAGGGCCCAGCCGCGGGTGCTCATCACATAGGGGATGGGCACGTAGGACTTCACGTTCACTACCCAGATCTGGGAGCGGTCGCCCCGTTTCTGGATGCGTTCGCGGGTCACATCGCCCAGGCCATAGAGGCGCTCATCCTCCTGCAAGGCGAACTCCGCGCCGAAGCCGCTTTCCGTGTCGGAGCGTGGCGCGCCGGCGCTCTCAACCACCGGGCGCCCGCTGGCATCGCACAGTGTCAACCAGCCGTCCGAACGTCGCACGTGCAGCTCGGCCTCCGCGGCGCGAACGAAGGCGGTCTCCTCGTCGCCGCCGGTGGTGAACTCGACCGCGGGCCACTCCGACCGGAGAATCCCATAGCGCACGAGTGCCGGCTCCGCGAAGGCAGCATCAGGACGCAGGCGAATGCGAAACGTGTGCGCCGCCACCGGCTGCACGCGCATCACCCCTCCCGATGCAAGCGGAATCGCAACAGAGTCTTCAGCCTGCGACATCGTCTTGACTTCCTCCCCCGACGGGCTCTCCCCTGGCGAGCAGTCCGGTGGATTGGCACGCCCTCGGGCAGTTGGTTTGGGCCCGAGGCCGACGGATGCGCGACACCAATCGAAGCGCCGGTCGCCACCCCATGAGCAGGATGGCGACCGGCGCCTGACAGTCTTCGCTACTTTTCGCGGATCAGGGCGAGCCAGTCGAGCGCCAGGCCATCGCCCAGATTGGTCATGCGGATCGTGTGCTCGCCCGCGGTGAGATCCAGAAGGAGTGGCTTCTCCTCGCCGCCCACCGTGAGATAGGCCCAGTCATCTTTCGCCGTGGAGAACCCGCCGGTGCGCGGGAAGGCGATCTCCTTGCAAATGTCGGCCGGGATCTGGCCATCTACGCGCAGCTCCCGCCGGGGGTTTGGCGAGTCGCTGCAGTATTTGAGCAGCAGCCGGTAGCGACCGGCCTGTGGCACGTTCACTTTCCACTCGAGCCAGTGACCGATCTCCATATGCCAGCTGGTAATGATCGATCCAGATGCCGAGACCCGGTCGGAGGCGATGCGTACGTTCCCCTTGCCCTGACCCGAGAAGCGCTCTGCCTCGACGACGACCGCCTGCCCGCGGCCAACCGCCTCCAGCTCCTTGGGTGGCAGGTTGATCATCGCCTCTGTCGACGCCTTTCGGCCGGCGCCCTCAGCCGTCAGAACCACGCGGTACTTGCCACCGCGCGCATAGGTGTGCTCCACCTTCTCGCCAACGGCGGTGTTCCCATCGCCGAAGTTCCACACCAGCCGGCCCTTGGCGCCCTTCGGCCATCGGGTGCTCGACGCGTCGAACTTGACCGTGGTGCTTCCAGAGAGTGGCGTAGGCGTCTCCACATTGAGCTCGATGAGCGGCAACACTGGGGCCTCGCGCAGCCTCGCCAGCAGGTCGAGAACATGCGGGGCGACACGAATGTACATCGTGAACGACTTGCCCATGCCACTCATGCTCTTGATAGCCGCCTCAGTGCCTGCTGTGAGCACCTGCGCCAGCTCCGGATCCCCCGTCAGCTGGTAGGCATAGCCGATCCCGTCAAAGAGGAGCAGGTTGGACCAGGGGCCCGAGCTGGAGCTCGGACAGGTGGTGTAGCGGAACCCGCTGACAGCGGGCATCCATAGATCCTTGATCAGGTAGCGCGCGCCCAGGTGAATGCTGCGCGCCACTCGCGGGTCGTTGGTCTCCTGGTGATACCACCGCAAGCCGGTGAGCAACACGCCCACCATGAAGCCGGCGTTGCCATAGTGCGCGGGCTCGCACAGGCAGTGTCCGGGCACCATGCGCCGTCGCCAGCCGCCGCCGGCCGATCCCAGCGCCGCATCCTCCGTCTGCCGCTCCAGAACGCGCTCGACGATGATCCGGGCCGCGTTCAGGTAGAACGGGTCGCCCGTCGCGCGGTACACGCCCATCGTCAAGATCAGATGCCAGCCTGGGATGCGGCAGTTGGTGAAGTCGTAGTTGGTCGTGCCATACACCCCGTAGTGGTCCGCGATCTTGCGCGCCGTCTCCAGCGAGCGCCGGTCGCCGGTCAGGAAGTAGTGGTCGCAGTGGCCCTCGCACCAGGTGTGCGAGACGGAGAAGCCGCCGCGAGGGCTGCCCTGATTCGGGCCGGGCAAGGGGCTCTTCGCGTAGTAGTCGCCCACATGGCCGATGCAGTGGGAATAGACGGCACCCACGCGATAGTCATTCGTATGCGCATGGATCGTATCTACATCGCGATTGTGGCGCTCGGCCTCCTCGCCGGCCTGGAAGAAACGGAGATCCCCGGAACGAGCAAACTGGAGGAAGAAGGCGTGCTGGGTGTCGTACTCGATGTTGCCCCAGTTGATCACGCGCTCGCCCCACCAGTCGCCAAAGTTGAGCGCGCCGTATTCGCGGTTGCGCTCGCGGTTCTGAAGGTAGCCCTCCAGGGTCTCCGCCACCTTGGTATCGTACTCCTTGACGACCTCCCGCTTCGCGTCCGCGATAGCGAAATCGCCGAAGACCTTCGAATCGGCATACCAGGAGGGCGGGCACGCGGCCATGAGCGGGCGGTCGTGCTGCGGCGCCGCGCCATCAAGCCCGATCCACACCTCATGTGTTTTCGAGACGCCCTGGCGCAGCTTGTAGCCGCCGGCATTATCCAGCGCCTGGAACCAGTAGAAGAGCCGGTGCTCGTCCACCGTGCCCTTGGCCCAGTCATACTCATCCGCCTTTAGCGGCGGCAGCAGCCAGAACGCCGCACCCTGAGGTCCGACCTCCAGGTCGAGCGGGTAGTTCTGCCAGAAGTCGCGCACGAAGAGCGCGCCCAGCGGGCCAGACCAGCGCTTGCCCTCGCCCGTGGACGCCGCGTAACGATCGTCGGTGTGTTGGCGCACGAAGCCGCTCTGCGCCGTCTTCACGGGCACGTCCCACTTCAGGCTGCGCAGTGTCTGAAACTCGCTTCCAGGGTGGTCATTGGTAAAGGTGAGGAGCACTCGCACCCACGGCGTGCCCGGATAGCTGTGCGCGCGCACTTCATAGGCGAGACGGCTCACGTCGCCATCCTTCAGCTGCCCAGAGCCGTAGAAGCAAGTCCTCAGCGACCCTTGCTCCTCGACTCGCGTGGCTGCGAGCTGCACGGTAGACTGCTTGCCGTTCGCATCCATCAGGGTCAGCGCGCCAAGCGTCGGCGGACGCACGGAGGCTTGTGCGAGCGCATCACGACGCACCTGCGGCCCATAGCGAAGTTGGTAGGTTGTGCTCGGCCCCGAGTGCCGGAAGTCGAGCAGCACCCACTTCACGCTGCCGTCCGGCCAGCGCGCCGTCACCGTTGCCTGAAGCGGGACCGGCTTGCCTGCCGCGTCGGCCAGCGCCAGGCGGTCCGCAGAACCCAACACGCCTTGCGGGAAGGGCACTCCACTCGTGACCGGCCACCCCTTCAGAGTGGTCCCGGTGGGCGCCTCAACGCGCAACACCACGCTTCCCGCGCGCTTCGTGGCAGGCTCAACCACGGGCTTCCAGGTGTGCCGCTGCCACGCGGTGGCGACCGGCTTCCCCTCGCGGGTCACGGTCGTGATCCGGTATCGGATCGTCTGACCGGGTTTCATCCCCGGCACGTAGACTCGGTGGTTATTGACTGGAGCTGGCTCCTGGATCCTCTGGCCGTTATCCAGCTCCACCACGCACGCTGCCGGCCACGTGGTGATCCAGGTGATCCGGTTCTCGCCGGCTTCTAGATGCCGGAACTCGTAGCGCAGTGGCCTGGCCGCGGGCTTCTTGGCCAGCAGAACCAGGTCCTCGATCCGGTAGGGCCCCTCCGAGGAGAGGACGCGCAGCTCGATCGTATCACCCTGCTTCAGTGAGATCGGCCGGGACAGGAAGAAGAGGCGCTGATCGTTGTCGTCGACCGAAGCGACCGCTACCCCCTGACGCTCGCCATTGACGAAGAGGCCAATCACCTCTCGTCCGGCCTCGTCGTGGATGACAAAACCAGGGTAGAAGCTGCCCGCGCGCGGCACCTTCGCCGTGATTCGCGCCGGCGACCCCGTACGGATGACGTTATCCGCACGGTATTCGCTGGGCACGAACCGGAACCCCTGGGTCTCACACTGGAAGATGGGAAGACGCACGTTTTCCTTGGCGTTGAGCAGCGGGTCCACTGTGCGCGGCCCGTACGTCTGCTCCATCCCCTGGCTCTCCGTGAGGTCCGAATCGAGCTTCAGCTTGGGGCGGTCACTCATCGCGGGCCCTCGCGCCACGAAGTAGGGAATGCTGTCGACGCCCGTGTGCGGCTGCCAGGTCTCCGACAGCAGCATGAGGCGAAAGACAGACTGTCCATTCTCTTGCTTCAGCGGCATGTCGTGGGCAACATACACGTAGCGGCCATCCACGAAGGCTCGGGGCAACGATCCGGTGATCACCTGACCATCGGGGGCATAGGCCGTGACCCCGCCCTCGCCGTTCGTCACGCGGATCATCGCCTCGCACCCGTGCCCGGGGCGCCCTGTTTTCGCGTTGCTGTCGCTGTCAACATAGAGGAGCACGTTCGCGTTCTCAACCGGCCACGGCTCGGCAAACTGGACACGCCAGACAAAACGGTCGCCCCCGGCGTTGGCCAAAGCTATCTCGGTGACGAAGCGTGACTTATCCGCCACCTTCTCAGAGGGCTTGCGTGTCACGATGGTGGTGAACGCCTCCGCAGTCTTAGGGTCAGTCCCAAGCGCCGCTTCGGCCACGTCGCTCATGCCATCGCCATCACGATCGACGGGCTGTGCGCTCCCTGGTGCCATGGTGGGCACCAAGAACAAGAGCGCCAGGATGGGTACCGACCACCAACGAAGAGAGTTTCGAGGGTACATGGTCCTCCTGCCTTCCGGTCTTCGGATCCTACGGGCACCAAGCCTGCTGGCCGCGCGCCCATGCTGTCTCTCTGTTCCAAGTAAGAGCAGGTTTTCCTGCCGGAGCCCCGCCCTCCGGTGCAGGATGAGACCGCGGCGGAAGCCAATGGGATCTCGGCCAGGCCGGCTCGAAGGCCCGCGCGGCAGCCGGTCATCACCCAGGGAAGGTTGTTGAGCAGATGGCAAGCGTCCACTCCGTCTCCGCGCCGAAACCCCACGGCGCCATACCAAGCGAGCGGCAGCTCCGCTGGCAGGCGATGGAAGTCACCGGCTTCATCCATTTCACGGTGAACACCTTCACCGACAAGGAGTGGGGCTATGGCGACGAGTCCCCGGAGATCTTCGCGCCGACGGCGTTCGATGCCGGGCAGATCGCCGGTGTGGCCGCCGAGGCAGGCATGAAGGGGCTGATCCTCACCGCCAAACACCACGATGGTTTCTGCCTCTGGCCAAGCGCCTACACCGATCACTCGGTGAAGCATTCGCCCTGGCGCGGCGGGCAGGGCGATGTCGTCCGCGAACTCGCCACCGCCTGCCAGGAGCAGGGAATCGGCTTCGGGATCTACCTCTCGCCTTGGGACCGCAACCACCCGCGGTATGGCCACCCGGACTACCTTACCTATTATCGCAACCAGCTCCGTGAGTTGCTCTCAAACTATGGGCCGCTTTTCGAGGTGTGGTTTGATGGTGCCAACGGCGGCGAAGGCTATTACGGCGGCGTCCGCGAGAACCGCCGGATTGACAAGGAGCGCTACTACGATTGGGAGACGACGTGGAGCATCGTCCGCGAGCTGCAACCCGAGGCGGTGATCTTCAGCGACGCCGGCCCGGATATCCGCTGGGTCGGTAACGAATCCGGGGTCGCGGGCGATCCCTGCTGGGGCACCATCAGCCCGGACGGGATGGCCCCCGGACTGGCCGATCCCAAGGTGCTGAACACGGGCCACCGCAACGGCTCGCACTGGCGGCCCGCGGAAGTGGATGTCTCCATCCGCCCCGGGTGGTTCTACCACGCCCATGAGGATGACCAGGTGCGCTCGCCTGAGAACCTGCTCCAGGTCTACTATGAGTCCGTGGGCCGCGGGTGCAACCTCCTCCTCAACCTGCCCCCGGACCGGCGCGGCCTCATCCACGAGCGCGATGTCGCCTCGCTCCGCGAATGGCGGCGCATCCTGGACGCCACCTTCGCCACCGACCTGGCCCGCGGCGCGCGCGTGACCGCGAGTAACACGCGCGGCAACGACCCGCGCTTCGCGCCCACCCACGTGATCGACGGCCGGCGCGATACCTATTGGGCGACCGATGATGACGTGCGGACACCGGAGCTCGTCCTGGACCTGGGCCGGCACGCCACTTTCAACGTGGTGTGCGTCCGGGAGTATCTCCCTCTTGGCCAGCGCGTCGATTCGATTGCCCTGGACCGTTGGGATGGCGAGCGGTGGGTAGAGTTCGCGAGCGCGACCGGCATCGGCGCGCAGCGCCTGATCCGGCTGCCGGAGCGGATTACCACCGACCGAGTGCGCCTGCGCGTCACCGGGTCGCCCGTCTGCCCGGCGATCTCGGAGCTCGGGCTTTTCGCGGAGCCATGACGGCGCATCCATCCCAAGGAGGGCCGCCAGGCGTGGAGAAAGAGACGCCGGGAGGAGTTCCATGAGCGAGTATCGCGTTGGAATCATCGGGTGCGGGCGACCGCACAAAACGGAAGGATCCACGGGCTACGGGCAGGCACACCGGCACATGCTGGGCTATCAGGCGTCGCCAGAAGCGCGCCTCGTCGCCGTGGCGGATATCGTTGAGGAGAACGCGCGCGCGTTCCAGGAACAGTACGGCGCCGAGAAGAGCTACACCGATTACCGGGAGATGCTCGAGAAGGAGCGCCTGGATGTGGTGAGCATCTGCACCTGGCCGCACCTGCACGCGCCGATGGTGTGCGACGCGGCTGAGGCAGGTGTGCGCGCCATCTTCTGCGAGAAGCCGATGGCGACCACCTTCGGCGATGCCAAGCGCATGGTAACCACCTGCGAGAAGACCGGGGCACTCCTGGCGTTCTGCCACCAGCGCCGGTTCAACCCGGTTTTCCGCAAGGCGAAAGAGATCCTCAAGTCGGGCGCCATCGGCGAGCTGCGTCGGCTGGAGGCGTCGTGCAGCAACCTCTTCGACTGGGGCACCCACTGGTTCGACATGCTCTTCTACTACAACGACGAGACTCCGGTCGAATGGGTCATCGGGCAGATCGACATCCGGGATACCCGGCCCGTCTTTGGTGCGCCGTGCGAGGGCCAGGGGCTGAGCCACTTCAAATACCGCAACGGCGTGCGCGGGCTGATGATCACCGGCTATGAGGCCGACCTGGGCGCGAGCAACCGGCTGATCGGCACCGATGGCGTCATCGAAGTCGGGGTAGCGGGCGGGCCCGACCTGCGCGTGTGGACGAAGGGCAGCGCCGGCTGGGAGACGGTTCCCGTCGAGGGCGGCCTGCACGGCTCCGATGGGTTCCGCCTGGGGGTGCTGGACCTGCTTGATGCCCTGAAGACGGGCCGCGAGCCGGAGCTATCCGGGCGGCGCGCGTTCCAAGCCACGGAGCTGATCTTTGCCACCTACGAGTCGAGCCGCCGGCGCGGGCGCGTCGATCTCCCGCTGGAGATCGAGGATTCGCCGCTGCAGGAGATGCTCGACCAAGCCTGACTCCAAGATGCGAGGAGCGGCGGATGCACCCGCCCCCGCTCCTCGCATCGCACCACACCCCACCCACGCGCAGTAGGTACGCCCGAGGCATCAACGCACCCGCCCCAAGCAGGCCGCACCCCGTCTCCGCGCTCCCCACCCCTCTCCGGACCCGGTTTGGCCCGCCGCCGAGGGGGAAACCTCGCCTGAGGATATCCCATGGGAGGAGATGGGGATGAAGGCGGTTGTCTACCACAAGCCGAAGGAGATCCGCGTTGAGGACGTAGATGATCCCAAGATCCAGGACCCGAGAGACGCCATTGTGCGCGTCACCTCGACGGCCATCTGCGGCTCGGATCTGCACATCTATAACGGGACCTTCCCCCAGGCGAGGCCGATGGTGCTCGGCCACGAGTTCATGGGGGTTGTTGAGGAGGTCGGGAAGGAGGTCAGTACCCTGAAGAAGGGCGATCGTGTGGTGGTGCCCTTTCCCATTGCGTGCGGCACGTGCTGGTTTTGCCATCATGATCTCCCGATCCACTGCGAGAACTCTAATCCGAAGCACTACGGCCCAGAGGGTGGCGTGCTGAAGGAGAAGGGCGGCGGCCTCTTCGGCTATACAGACCTCTACGGAGGCTATGATGGCGGCCAGGCGGAGGCAGTGCGCGTGCCTTACGCCGACTATGGTCCCCGGAAAGTGCCCGAGGGCGTTCCCGACGAGCAGGTTCTGTTCCTCACTGATATCTGGCCCACGGGATGGGCAGCCCTGGATTGGGCACAGCTTCGCGGGGGAGAGACCGTCGCGGTGTTCGGATGCGGACCGGTGGGCCTTATGGCGCAGAAGGCCGCTTGGATTCAGGGCGCCGGGCGGGTCATCGGGATCGACATCCAGGAGTACCGTCTGGAGATGGCACGCAAGGCGGCCAACGCGGAGACGGTGAAGGGAAAAGGCGACCACGTGGTGCAGGCGATCCGCGATATGACCGATGGCCGCGGCGCCGATGTCTGCGTGGATGCCGTCGGCATGGAGGCGGATATCGGGGCGCTTCGGAAGGCAGCAGCTGCAATCCACCTCGAGGCCGGGACCATCGACGCGCTGCAGACCGCGATCCGCGCGGTGCGCCGGGGTGGCGCCGTTCCCGTCGTAGGCGTCTACGGCACCAGTTACGACAACTTTCCCTGGGGTCAGATCTTCGACAAGGGGCTTCGCTTCCATGCCGGACAGGCCCCCGTACACTACTACATCGACCGCCTGATGCAACTCATCCTGGAGGGAAAGGTGACTACGCACGACATCATCACACACACCCTGCCCCTCTCCGAGGCGCCCAATGCCTACCGCATCTTCAACGAGAAGGAGGATGGGTGCGTGAAAGTGGTGCTCAAGCCCTGAGATGTGGAGCGACGGGGCCGCGGATCGAGGCGATGCGCCCGGCTTGAAGCTCGCGGCAGACGCACTGCCGGCGGGCAGCCTGGCGCGTTACGCCTCGCGCCGCCGCTGGTGCGATCCGTAGCCACTCCCTGGACGGCGCCCGATGCTTTGGAGCTTCGCGAGAAGCCGGGCGCGGCTCTCGGCGGGGGTATCGGTAGCGCCCGCCTTACCCGGATAGAGCGCGTAACTCTGCCTGTAGCCCATCTCGGTGACGTTCAACATCACGACGTTCGCGCCGCGCTGGAGAGCGAGGATCCGGCCTTCTGGGAGCAGCGTCTCCATCGCGGTGGTCGCGGGGATGTTGATATCCGGCAGGAGCAGCCGGGTGATCGCCATCACCTTGCAGCTGAGCTCGAAGCTGCCGTTCGGGCTGCCAGCCAGCGGCGTGTCGGGGTTGGCGATGAAGGGGCCAATGCCGATCATATCGGCATTCAGCTCACGAAAGAAGAGGATGTCGTCGGCGAGCGACTCCAGGCTTTGCCCGGGGATGCCCACCAGGCAGCCCGTGCCCACCTCGTAGCCCAAGTCACGGAGGTCATGGAGGCAGCGCACGCGGTTGTCCCAGTCCATGCCGGGATCCATCGCCCGGTAGAGGGCGCGGTCGGTCGTCTCAATCCGCAGGAGGTAGCGGTCAGCGCCGGCTTCGCGATAGGCCTGATACACCTCGCGCGGCTTCTCGCCCATGGAGAGCGTCACAGCCACGTCGAGCGCCTTGATTCTGCGGATGAGATCGCACATCCGGTCCACCGGCAGGATGTTCGCCTCGCCAGATTGAAGTACCACGGTGCCATAGCCGAAGGAACGAGCGGTTTCGGCGCAGGCGAGAACCTGCTCTGGCTCCAGGCGGTAGCGCGACAGGCGGCGGTTATCGCGGCGGAGACCACAGTAGAGGCAGTTGCACTTGCAGATGTTGGAGAACTCGATCAGCCCGCGCAGGTGTACGGCATCGCCGACGTAACGCGCGCGCACGCGGTCCGCCGCGGCGTAGAGCGCGCCGTCATACGCATCCGTTTCCAGCAGGGCCACGATCTCGTCGCGGGTGAGGGAATGCGTCACTTCCGCCTCGGCTAGGCGCGAGGCAAGATCGGTTTTGCTGCATTTCTGTGCGTTCATGCTTGGCGCTTCCTCCTTCCGCTGGCGTGAATGCGCGGGCCGGCCGATTCCGGGAGGGCAGCGCGGGTGCTCATCGCCCGCGCTGCCCCGAAGGTGCAGGAGGAAGAGGGCGGTCCCCCATATGGGGTGAAAGGGGTCCAGAAGGGGCAGCACGCCCTCCCCTCTTGCATCAGGCGCGCCCGTTGCGCGCGCCCGAACCGATTAGCTCGATACGCCGGCCTCCGTGGCACCCGCCTTCGCGAGCTCGCTCTCCAGGACATCGAGCGCTTTCTGGAGCGTGCACCGCTCTACCACCGTATCGTTGATCGCGACGGTTGGACCGCGGTCGCACCGCTCGAAGCAGAAGGTGGCGTTGACATCCACCAGGTGCACTAGGCCGCGCTCCTCGATCTGGTCAATCAGAGACTGCAGGAGACGCTGGGATCCGCGGACCATGCAGCTCGTGCCGACGCAGATGTTCACCTTCACCTTCGCCTGGCCGTTGCCATTCACCAGGGCGATCTCCTCGTCGCAGATGCGCCGGCGGCTCGTGTAGTTCGTGTGCAGCAGGTGGTGCGCCTTCTCGCCGCCCACCTCGCCGAGGTGCCGGTCGTAGCACTCGGTGACCACGTGGTTCTCCTGCGACTTGTGGAACTCGAGCATCTTGTCCGAGTCGTAGAGACCGCGGGCGCGCAGGCGGCTGGCGCCCGGATCGCGAGAGACAGGCTGGCCAGCGCCGCCGATGCAGCCGCCGGGGCAGCTCATCACCTCGACGATGTCGTAATCACACTCGCCTGCCATCACGCGCTCGGCCACCCGGCGCGCGTTCGCGAGCCCGTGGACGATGGCCAGCTTCAGATCGACACCCGGGGCGACGTTCACGGTCGCCTCGCGCAGGCCTTCCTCGCCGCGCACGGCGCGGAAGTCGACGCCTTCCAGGCGAGTCCCGCTCACCTTCTCCACTGCGTAGCGGAGCACCGCTTCGGTGACACCGCCGGACGTCCCGAAGATGACGCCCGCGCCCGTCTTGAACCCGAACGGCATATCGAGCGATTCAGGCTCCAGCCGGCTGAAGCGGAGGCCCTGCGCCTCGATCATGCGGCCCAGCTCCTGGGTCGTCAGAACGTAGTCGACGTCCGGAATGCCATCCTGGATGAACTTCTCCTGCCTCGCCTCGAACTTCTTCGCCGTGCATGGCATGATCGAGACGATCACCAGGTCCTTGTTCTCCACGCCCAGCTTCTCTGGGAGCACCTCGCGGGCGATGGAGCCGAACATCTGCTGGGGCGACCGGCAAGAGGAGAGATGCGGGAGCAGGCTGGGATAGTACTGCTCCGCGAACTTCACCCACGCCGGGCAGCAGGAGGTGAAGATCGGCAAGCGCTCGCCCTTCTCCTTACGCGCGAGGAACTCGGTCGCCTCTTCGATCACCGTGAGGTCCGCCGCGAAGGAGGTGTCGTAGACCTGGTCGAAGCCCATCGCCTTGAGCGCGGCCACCGTCTGGTCCATGCTCACCGTGCCAGGGGCCAGCCCGAAGTGCTCGCCGATGGCGACGCGCACCGCGGGAGCGATCTGGGCCACCACCTTCTTCTTCGGGTCGCTCAGCGCTTCCCAAACCGCGTCGATCTCCGACTTCACCGTGAGCGCCCCCGTGGGGCAAACCGAGGCGCACTGGCCACAGTAGACGCACTCGACGTGCTTCAGGTCCTTGCCAAAGGCGGGCAGGACCGCCGTGGACGCGCCTCGGTAGGCGAAATCGATCGCGCCAATTCCCTGGATCTCGTGGCAGACGCGCACGCAGTCGCCACACAGGATGCACTTATTCGGGTCGCGCACAAGCGAGGGCGAGCTGCGGTCCACCGGCACCGGTTGGTGGGTGGACTTGAAGCGCACCTCGTCGACGCCCAGGCGCCGAGCGATCTCCTGAAGCTGGCAGGAGGCGCTCTTGGAGCAGGTGGGGCACGTCTTCTCGTGGTTGGCCAGCAGCAGCTCCACGGCGATCTTGCGGATCTCGCGGATCTCCTGCGTGGTCGTCTTTACCTTCATGCCCGGTTCCGGGGGCGTGGAGCACGAGCCGACGATCCCCCGCCCTTCCACCTCCACGAGGCAGAGGCGGCAGGCACCGTAGACGCTGAGGTGAGAATGGTAGCAGAAGGTCGGAATGTCAATCCCCGCCTTCCGGATCACCTCGAGCAGGTTGCGCTCGCCCTCGATCCGGACCTCTTTCCCATCTATCGTTAGAAACTCGTTATCGCTCATTATCCGTACCATTCCTGGTCAGGGCCACCGTCATTGAACAACGCGGCTAGAGACCTGTGACCGCCCCGAACTTGCAGCTCTCGGCGCAGACGCCACAGCGGATGCACTTCTCAGGATCGATGGCGTGGGGCATCTTCCTGTCGCCGCTGATGGCGCCGACCGGGCACTTCTTGGCGCACAGCGTGCACCCCTTGCAAAGCGCAGGGTCGATCGCGGGCACGAGAAGCGCCTTGCACTGGCCAGCCGGGCACCGCTTCTGGACGACGTGCGCCTCGTACTCGGCGCGGAAGTAGCGCAGCGTGGAGAGAACCGGGTTGGGCGCCGTCTTGCCCAGGCCGCAGAGCGAGCCCTTCTGCACCGCGCGGGCTACCTTCTCGAGCAGGTCCAGCGTCTCGAGCGTGCCCTGGCCCTCGATGATCTCCTCGAGGAGGGCGAGCATCTGCTTGGTGCCCTCGCGGCACAGGACGCACTTGCCGCACGACTCGTTCTGGGTGAACTGCATGAAGAAGTGGGCGATCTTGACCATGCAGGTCTGTTTGTTCATGACGACGAGACCGCCGGAACCGACCATGGCGCCCACGCTCCGCAGCGAGTCGTAATCGAGCGGGAGATCGAGTTGAGCCTCGGTGAGGCAGCCGCCGGAAGGCCCGCCGATCTGCACCGCCTTGAAGCCCTCGCCCGTGATCGCACCCGTCGCATCGGTGACGCCGCCGCCGATGTGGTGGACGATCTCGCGCAGGCTGGCTCCGAAAGGCACCTCGATGAGGCCGGTGTTGGCCACATGCCCGGTGAGCGCGAACGTCTTCGTGCCGGGCGACTTCTCCGTGCCCATGGCCCGGAACTCCGCGGCGCCCGCGCTCAGGATCAGCGGGATGGTCGCCAGCGTCTCCACGTTGTTGATCACCGTGGGCTTTCCAAAGAGACCGCTCTGCGCCGGGAAAGGCGGTTTGGGGGTCGGCATGCCGCGCTTGCCCTCGATGCTCGAGATGAGCGCCGTCTCCTCACCGCACACGAAGGCGCCCGCGCCCTCCATCACCTGGATGCGGAAGGAGTGGCCCGTGCCGAAGACGTTGTCGCCCAGAATGCCAAGCGCCTCAGCGTCCGCTACCGCCTTGCGCACGCGGCTAACCGCGAGCGGATACTCGGCGCGAACATAGATGTAGCCTTCATCCGCCCCGATGGCGCGCGCCGCGATCATCATCCCCTCGATGATGCTGTGCGGGTTGCCCTCCATCAAGCTGCGATCCATGAAGGCGCCCGGGTCGCCCTCGTCTCCGTTGCAGATGACGTACTTCTTGGGCCCCGGCTGCTGGAGCGTCAGGCTCCACTTCTTCCCCGTGGGGAAACCGCCGCCGCCCCGACCGCGCAGTCCAGAGTAAGTGACCTCCTCGCAGACCGCTTCTGGCGTCATTCGGGTAAAGGCCGCCTCCGCAGCGCGGTAGCCCCCGTTATGGATGTACTCGCGGATATCCTCGGGGTCGATGGCGCCACACGCCTTGAGCACGTAGCGGTGCTGAAGCGTGTAGAAGGGGATCTCGCCGGTGCCGCGACACTGCTTGCCGCTGAGCGGATCGGTGTAGAGCAGGCGCTCCACCACTTCGCCGCCCTGCAGGGTGGTCTCGATAATCTCCGCCACATCCTCGGGGCGAACCCGCGTGTAGAGGATCCCTTCCGGTTCGATCGTGACGAGCGGACCCTGCTGACAGAAGCCCTGGCAACCGCTCTTCGAGAGGCGAAGGTCCCCTCCCGCTGTCTCGGCACGTAGCTCCGTGGCGACCGATAGGCCGGCCGCGGCAATCTGCTGCTCGAACGCCGCATGAACCTTCAGCGCCCCATTGGCGACGCACCCCGTGCCTGCGCAGATGATCACCCGGCGCTCGTAGGTGCGCGCCGCTTGCCAGTACTCCCGGGCCACAGCATCCAAATCGGGCCGGGGCACCGGCTGCATCGTCTCGGAAACGCTCATCGTGACTCCTCGCTTGCCAGGATCTCTTCAATCACCTCGACTGCCTTCTCGGGCGTCATCTGACCATGCACCTGCTCGTTGATCACCACGACCGGAGCCAGGCCGCACGCGCCCAAGCAAGACACCGTCTCGACCGTGAAAAGCATGTCGGGAGTGGTGCTCTGCTTCTCCTTCAGCCCCAGGCGCTCGCGGATCGCCTCGAGGATCGGGATCGATCCCTTCACGTGGCAGGCCGTGCCGTCACAGAGTCGGACGATATACTTCCCCTTCGGCTCCAGCGCGAAGTGGGCGTAGAACGTGGCCACCCCATAGACGCGCGCGGGCGAGATGCCGAGCGAAGTGGCAATGTAGGTGAGCACATCCTCCGGCAGGTAGCGGTACTCCTCCTGCACCGCCTGCAGGATGGGCACCAGCCGGCCCGGGTTGCGATCGTGCTCGTCGATGATCTCGCAGACGCGCTGAAACTTGCGGTGCTGCTGAGATGCGGAGTGTAAGGCCAGAGCCATGTCAGGCTTCCCCTTCCTTCTCGAGGATCTCCGCAAGCTGTCGAGAGAGAACAGCGAGCCCTGATGAGAGATCCTCATTCTGGACCACAACATTCTCGGGAACGATGATCTTCGCTGGAGCGAAGTTCCAGATAGCGCGAATCCCAGAGGCGACCATCAGGTTGGCGATAGAGGGCGCGGCATCGGCGGGCGTCGCGATGATCCCCATGCGAATGTGCATCCGGCGAGCCAGGTCGGTGAACTTCGACAGCGGAAGCACTTCCTTGCCACGGAGTGGCCGACCCACCTTGGCGTCGTCGATGTCGAACGCAGCAACGATGTTCAGGCCGTGCCGCTCGAACCCCTCATAGCCCATCAGCGCGGCGCCCAGGCTGCCCGCGCCTACCAGGAACGCGTCCGTCGTGTTGTCCCACCCCAGGAACTCCTCAATCGCCTGGATCAACTCCGAAACGGGGTAGCCAACCCGACATTTCCCCTCGATGCCCGTCACCGCCAGGTCCTTGCGTACTTGGATGGACTCTGGATGGAGCTCGTCGGCGATGGCGGTACTCGATACGAACTCGCGACCATCCTTCTCCATCTGCCGCAACAGGCGAAGGTACGTCGGCAGCCGCCTCACTGTCGGCAGCGGCGCGCCCTTCTGCTTCCCAGTCTCCATGGGTCCCCCTCCTGAGTAACTGGCACCTCGTATGGATACGCCCTTATCGATAAATCATTATCCAATTGCATTATCGCATAGAAGAGAGCGGTTGTCAACACCCTTTTGGGAGAATCACGCGCTCGAGGGAGATCCGGGAGGCAATTCAGGCGGCGAGACGGGGGGCTACGAGGGAGAGCCCCGACGGGGCTTTGCCGGGAAGCAGCGCGGAGCTTCGGGCTCCGCGCATGCGCGCGTCCGGCCCTTTCATCCGTGGTATCGGCACCGGCGCGCGGGGCGCTCGCGCGCCGAGCCAGGGTTTGGAAGGGGGAATACCGATCGCGCGCGAAAGAGAGGGAAGGATGGACACGCGGCGATGATGGAACTGCTGGCGGATCACTGCGTCGGGGAGCCGACGATTGCCGTCCTGCGAGAGGCTGGCTACCGCGTGACGCGCCTGGTAGACGTCACCGGAGGCGGCGACGGCCCAACCCTGGCAGACGGCAAGGTCGCGGCGATGGCGGCGCGCCAGGGGCGATTGCTGCTCACCGAGGACCGCGACTTCCGCACGCGGGTGCATTACACCCACCGCAACCACCCCGGCGTGATCCTCCTCCGAGACACCGCCACCCACCGCGACGCCGTCCACCGGCGCCTTCTGCGGCTGCTCGCCTCGCCGCCAAAGCGCCTGGCGGGTTCCATTGTAGTGATCGACCGGCGCTCCGCGCGAGTTGAGCCCGCGCGCTAGCTACTCGCGCAGGAGCTGTGCCAGGCGAGCGACACCCTCTTGAATCCTCTCGGGAGTCGAGTTGGAGAAGTTGAGGCGCATATAGCGGTCGCCGCCACCTTCCGGGAAGAAGTCGCACCCGGGCACGAAGAGCACCTTGTGCTCCACCGCACGCTGCATCAGCGGCCAGGTATCTACCCCCTCGGGGCAGGTCACCCAGAGGAACATGCCGCCTTCCGGATGGGTCCACTGGTAGCGCTCGGGGAGCAAGGCGCGCAGCGCCGCGTCCATTGCCTGGTAGCGCGTTCCGTAGGAGGCGCGAATCTGCGCCAGGTGCGCCGTGGTATCGCAACTTGTCATGAACTCGCAGGCGACCCGCTGGTCCAGACTGGAGGTGTGCAGATCCGCCGCCTGCTTCAGGATGAGGAGCTTGTCGAGGATCTGCCTATCCGCCACAACCCAACCGACGCGCAGCCCCGGAGCAATCGTCTTCGAGAAGGTGCTCGCGTAGATGACGATGCCCTCGGTGTCGAGCGCCTTGATCGGCGGAACGTGCTCTCCGGTATAGCGCAGCAGGCCGTAGGGGTCATCTTCCACGATGACGAGCGACAGCTTGGCCGCCGTCTCATAGAGGGCACGCCGGCGCTCCGCAGGCATGGTGATTCCGGTCGGATTCTGGAAGTTGGGGATCGTGTAGAGGAACCGCGGCTGGTGCTTGGCGACGAGCTCCGGAAGCGCTTCGGGGATCAGGCCGTTGTCATCCGTAGGCACGGGCACGAAGCGTGCCTCCGAGCCCTGGAACGCCTGGATCGCCGCCAGATAGGTGGGGTTCTCCGTCAGCACCACATCGCCCGGATTGAGAAAACACCGCCCCAGCAAGTCCAGCGCCTGCTGAGAACCACTGGTCACCTGCACGTTCTCCACCCGGCAGGCGACGCCCCGCTGCGCCATCGCCTCAACCAAATACTCGCGCAAGGGCGTGTAGCCCTCGCTCGGGCCGTACTGCAGCGCCCACGACCCTTCGCGGATTAGAACACGGTCGCACGCCGCGCGAACAGCGTCTACAGGAAAGAGTTCAGGAGCCGGGAGCCCGCCGGCAAAGGAGATCACATCGGGCTGTTCCGCCACCTTCAAGATCTCGCGGATGGTTGAGCGCCGCATTCCCTCCAGGCGGCGCGCGAACAGGTATTCCATTGTAGCCCTTCCAAACCGAGGATATCTGAATCGTAGCACGATGCGATCCATCTGTCAACGCGAAAATCCTCCTTTCGGGATTCCCAGAACGATGCTTGACAAGCGTGCGGGGGTGTGCAATAATGGTCAATGGATACAGTTTTATCGATAAGGATCTATCCATAGCCGCCAGCAGGAGAGCGGCGAAGGACACCGGCGGAAGCCGGAACGAGTACGAGAGCGAGCAGGCAATGAGTGCACAGCTAGTGGAACCGAAGCCGACTTGGGCCAGCCAGGTGATCAAGCGGGACGAGGTGACCCGCTATTTGCAGGATGGGCGCGATTTCATTGACGACGCGGCGCTGGAGGCGCAGCTCGCCTCCGCCAAGCCGGACCCGGTGCGCGTCCGCGATATCCTCCAGAAGTCGCTCGCGATTGAGACTCTCACGACCGAGGAGACGGCAACGCTTTTGAGCGTTTCCGACGAGGCGCTGTGGGACGAGATGTACGACGTCGCGGCGCAAGTCAAGAAGAAGGTATATGACAACCGGGTGGTCACCTTCGCGCCGATTTACTGCAGCGATCTCTGCGTGAACAACTGCCTCTACTGCGGCTTCCGCGCGGGCAACAGTGGGATAAAGCGGCGTTGCCTCACCATGGAGGAGATCGCCCGCGAGGCCGAGGTGCTGGCCGGCCAGATCGGTCACAAGCGCCTGATTCTTGTTTTCGGCGAGCACCCGCGCACCGACGCGCGCTACATCGCGGAAGCGATGCGCACCGTCTACGCGGTCGAAGTGCCCACGCGCACCGGTTCCTCCACCGGGATCCGCCGGCTCAACATCAACGCGGCGCCGATGTCGATCGACGATCTGCGCCTCCTGAAAGAGGTGGGCCTGGGCACCTTCCAGGTGTTCCAGGAGACCTACCACCACGACACCTACGCGAAACTCCACCCGAACGGCACGGTGAAGTCGGACTACGCCTGGCGGATCACCTGCATGCACCGCGCTATGGAAGCCGGCGTGGATGACGTCGGGATCGGTGCGCTCTTCGGGCTCTACGACTGGCGCTTCGAGGTGATGGGCCTGGTGGCTCACGCGCACGAGCTGGAGGCGCGCTTCGGGATCGGCCCGCATACTATCTCCTTCCCGCGGCTTACCCCCGCGCTCGACACGCCGTTTGTCCAGGAAACGCGGTATCGCGTCTCCGATAAGGAGTTCAAGCGCCTGGTCTGCGTGATCCGGCTCTCGGTGCCCTACACGGGGATGATCATCACCGTGCGCGAGCGCCCGGACGTGATCCGCGAATGCATCCCGATGTGCACCCAGCGCGACGCGTCGACGCGCATCGGAGTGGGCGCCTATCAAGATGAGTACGAACAGCAGGAGGCCGACCGCCAGCAGTTCACCCTGGGCGATACCACCTCGCTCGATAGCGTGATCCGCGAGCTGGCCGAGATGGGCTACATCACCTCCTTCTGCACGGCAGGCTACCGCTGCGGGCGCACAGGAAACCACATCATGGATCTCCTCCGCTCCGGCAAGGAGGGCTGCTTCTGCAAGCTCAACGCCATCCTCACCTTCCGAGAATGGCTGGATGACTTCGCGTCTCCGGAGACCGCCAAGGCAGGCGAGCGCATCATCCAGAAAGAGATCGAGGAAACCCGTGATAAGGTGCCCGAGAAGCTCTTCCGGCAGCTGATGGCCTACTACGAGCGAACCAGCCGCGGCGAGAAGGATCTCTATTTCTAGGGGAAGCGGAGGCCGCCGGCGAGAGCCGCATTGCGGGAGACGAGGATGAACAATCAGGCACCAAAGGGAATGCGCCTGCACATCGGCCTCTTCGGGCGCACCAACGTGGGCAAGTCGTCGCTGCTGAATGCCATCACGCAGCAGAACGTGGCGATCGTCTCCGCCGAGCCGGGCACCACCACCGATCCGGTCGAGAAGGCGATGGAACTCCTGCCGCTAGGGCCGGTCCTTTTCATCGATACCGGAGGGATTGACGACCGGGCCACGCTCGGGGCGGAACGTGTGGCGCGCACGATGAAGGCGATCGACCGCACCGATCTGGCGATCCTGGTGACGGAGCCGGACGGGTGGGGCGACGCGGAAGAGGGCCTGTTGCATCGCCTGCAAGAGCGCCAGGTGCCCGTGATGGTCGTCGTGAACAAGAGGGATCAGGGCCCTACCGCGCCGGCTCTCCGCGAGCACCTGGAACGCGCCAAGATCCCCTTCGCCGAGATCTCGGCGAAGGACGCGCCGCAGGAGACGGCGGCGCTGATCAAGGAGAAGCTGCTCCAGCTGGCTCCAGAGGAGTGGATCAACAGCCGGCCGATCGTGTGCGACCTTCTCCAGCGTGGCGACACCGTGATCCTGGTGGTGCCGCTGGATGAGGAGGCGCCCAAGGGCCGGCTGATCCTGCCGGTGCAGCAGGTGCTGCGCGAGTGCCTCGAGTACGGGGTGCGCTCCTACGTGATCGGTCCGGATCAGGTGGCGGAATCACTCGATCAGCTGCGCGAGCCGCCTCGACTGGTGATCACCGATTCTCAGGCGTTCGCTACAGTGATGCCGGCGACACCGCCCGAGATCCCGCTCACCAGCTTCTCGATCCTGTTCGCGCGTTTCAAGGGCGACCTGGACGCCCTCGCGCAGGGCGCGCGCGCGTTGATGGAACTGACGCCGGAGAGCAAGGTGCTCATCGCCGAAGCGTGCACACACCACCCCTTCGGGGAGGATATCGGCCGGGTGAAGATCCCCCGGTTACTGCGCAACCGCGTCGGGGCCGGCCTGACGATCGACGTGGCGAGCGGCAAGGAGTTTCCTGAGGGCCTGGCAGACTATGACGTGGTGATCCATTGCGGCGGATGCGTGTTGAACCGCCGGGGGATGCTCTCGCGCATCTTACGCTGCCGCGAGCAGGGCGTGCCGGTCACCAACTACGGCATGGCCATCGCCGCCGCGCTTGGCAATCTCGATCGGGTGCTGCGCCCTTTCGAGACGCTACGGGATGCCCGGCCAGCCGCTTAGGCTGGGATTGACATACCTGTGGGAGGGTGCGTGGGAGGGGCCCCTGCCCGGCTGGGCCAACCACCGGGCAGGGGCGAATAGAACGCCCGCCGGTGACGCGACGAGGAGAATCATGAGCAGCCAGGGGGGACAGGTCGTTTACACGAACAAAGCACACTGCCGGGATTGCTACCGGTGTCTGCGCGTCTGCCCTGTCAAGGCCATTGGGATGGATGATGGCCAGGCCTACGTGGTGGCAGAGCGGTGCATCTCCTGCGGCACGTGCATCCGGGAGTGCCCACAGGGCGCCAAGGCATTCCGAAACGACGTCGATCAGGCAGCGCGTCTCATCGCCTCGGGGGTTCCAGTGGGTGCGAGCATCGCGCCTTCGTTCGCGTCTGCCTTCACCGAATGGGAGCGAAAGTGCCTCCCCTCGGCGCTGCGCCGGCTCGGGTTTGCCTACGTGGGCGAAACAGCCATCGGCGCCTACCATACGGCGCTGCGAACCCGCGAGATCGTGGATGCGCGCCCCAACCGGTCGCACATCACCACCGCGTGTCCCGTGGTGGTGAACTATATCGAGCGCTACCGTCCGGATCTCCTGGATCTGATGATCCCGGTCGTCTCGCCGATGCTGGCACACGCCCGGCACATCAAGGAACGCCTCGGCCATGGTTCGCGAGTCGTCTTTATCGGGCCATGCGTCGCCAAAAAGGCGGAGGCAGAACGACCGGAGAACGCCGGCGTGGTCGATTGTGTACTCACCTTCACGGAGCTGGAAGAGTGGTTCGAGCGAGAGGGCATTCAGCTGGCGCAGTGTGAAGAGAGCCATTTCGACGAGGAGCCAGAGGGTGAATCGCGCTACTTCCCGCTCGTCGGCGGGATCTTGCGTACCGCCCACATGGAGACCGATGTTCTCGCGCCGCAGACCATCTCCGCGAGCGGCTTTGACGAGCTTCGCGAGTCGCTGGAGGTGCTCAAGCCCAGCGGGCTGCCGATGATCATCGAGCCGCTTTTCTGTCACCAGGGATGCATCAACGGTCCGGCGATGCCCACCCGGGCCAACGCTTACGCCCGTCGCCAGGTGCTCCTGGGCTACGCGACGTCCGCACGCGGACGTACCCCTCAACCCTATACCGACACCCACGGTCTCGACACCCGCTTTGCGGCTCAGCCGGTCCTGGATGCCGAAGGGGTGTCGGAAGAGCAGATCCGCGCCGTCCTGGAGCAGACAGGTAAGGCGAACCCCGAGAACCAGCTCAATTGCGGCGCGTGCGGCTACGCGACATGTCGTGATAAGGCGATTGCGGTCGTCCGTGGCATGGCAGAGCCGGGAATGTGCATCCCCTACATGCGCCGCCTAGCCGAGCAGCGCACCGACCGCATCATCGAGACGAGCCCCAACGGCATCGTCATCCTGGATGAGCACCTGCGGATCTTGAGCATGAACCCGGCGTTCCGACGCTTCTTCATGTGCTCCGAGGCAGTATGTGGTCGGCCAATCTCCTACCTGATGGATGCCGAGCCGTTCGAGCAGCTCGCCACCGGAAAGACGGATCTGATCGAGACCACCGTGAAACATGCCCGGCATAACCTGGTCTGCCACCAGATCCAGTACGCGTTGCGCGAAGAGCGGCAGTACGTCGGTATCTTCGTCAACATCACGCGCACTCAGGCCGACCGCGAGAAGCTGGACCGCCTGCGGACGCAGACCGTGGCGCAGGCGCAGGAGTTGCTCCAGCATCAGGTGGAGATGGCGCAGACCATCGCCGGCTTCCTGGGCGAGAGCACGGCGCAGAGCGAGATGCTGCTCGAGCGCCTGATGCTCCTGGCCGGGGGCTCTCGCGATGGCGATGAGGGCGGAAAAAGGAACACCGATTGGATCGCGGACACCTACACGTCGAAGTAGAGGCGCACCAGATCTCCAAGCGGCCAGCGGCCCCCTGCGGCGACGTCGCGCGCTACGAGCGCTCGCCTACCGATACGGTCGTGGTCATCTGCGACGGCCTCGGCTCCGGGATCAAGGCGAACGTGGCCGCGAATATGTGCGCCGCGCGCCTGCTGGGGCTTCTGCGGCAGGGGCATTCGCTGCGCGGCGCGTTCGCAAGCGTCGCCCGGACGATGGAGCGGGTGCAGGGGTCCGGCCAGCCGTGGGCCGCGTTCACCGTGGCCCGGATCCTCAGTGACGGCATGGCCACAGTCCTCACCTACGAGATGCCCCCGCCGCTCTTCGTCACCCGGCGGTATGCCGACTTGCTGCACCCGCGGAGCATCGCCGTGGACGGCGCGGTGATCAGCGAAGCCAACCTCCACCTGGCGCCTGGCGAGGGCCTGCTCTTGGTCAGTGATGGCATCACTCAAGCCGGGCTCGGTGCCGGCTACCCCCGAGGCTGGGGCAGCGAGGGCGCGGCCAGGCATCTGGGCGAGCTGCTGCGTGACGGCACCCCCCTGCGCGAGCTCCCCCGCCGGCTCGTGAGCCAGGCGCGCAAGATCTCCCGCGGGACGGCCGGCGACGACTGCACCGCCTTGCTGGCCTCCTGCCGCCTCGGGAGCACGATCAACATCCTCACCGGGCCGCCCAAGAACGCGGCCGAGGATCTCACCGTGGTGAACCAATTCCTCATGATGGATGGCGTGAAGATCGTGTGCGGCGGCACGACGGCGAAGGTGGTCGCGCGTTGCCTTGGCAAAGAGGTGCGCATGGAGGAGAACCCGCAGAGCCTCCTCGCCCCGCCACGCTACCAGATCGAGGGCATCGGACTGGTGACCGAAGGCGCTGTGACCCTCAACCAGCTCTATAACGTCCTCGACGAGGATCCCTCTGCCTTCGAGGAGGTCAGCGGCGTCACGGAGCTGCACGCGCTCGTCCATGCCGCCGACCGGATCAACATCTGGATCGGCGGTGCAGAGAACCCGGCCACGACGGATATCTCATTCCGGCAGCAAGGCATCCTGAGCCGGCACAAGATCCTCCCCCTTCTCGCGAAGAAGCTGCAGGAGATGGGGAAGCTCGTCGTCGTCAAAGAGGTGTAGCCTCTCCGATGCCCGCGCGCGTGCCCGCCGCCGCGTGAGCGGGCACGCGAACCAGGGTCGCCGGGCGGTTTGGCCCCTCCCCTATTGCGCCGTGGGGTTCAGCTTCCAGTCGATGTTCTTGTAGATGGCGTCGCCAGCCTCCCACTTCACGTGGCCGTCGATGAACCCGATAGTGGACCCATCCATGTGCGGGAGGAGCCACTGGTGCGTCTCCGAGACGTTCGCCCCGCAGGTCCACTGGCTGCACTGCGCCGCCGTCATCACCGCGCGTGTGTCACCGAGGGCCGGATGGTTGCTGTCAAAGCACAGATACTTCTCGGCCGGGCGTTCGATCTGGGCCAGCGTAACTGAGCTCTGTTGCCAGAGCTGGTTCGCGAAGCAGTAGTTGGGCCGGATCGGATAGGTCATGCCGTGGTAGGGGAAGTCTTTCTCGTGGTATCGGCTGCTAGGGCAGCGGTACACCATCCAGTTCTTGATGTAGGCCTGGAGCTGGTGCGGCCAGAACACCCACGGATCGACCGTAGCCGACCCGCTCGCGTAGCACGGGAATCTCTCGTCATAATCCTGGACGTACTGGAGCATCGCCATGGCGATCTGCTTCACGTTGGACTGGCACGACGACTTGCGCGCGTTCTCGCGGGCGCGCGCGAAGACCGGGAACAAGATCGCCGCCAAGATGGCGATAATCGCGATCACCACGAGCAGCTCGATAAGCGTAAAGCCTCGCTTCGCGCAACATTTCCCCGCACGAGTCGTTTCAGACATCGCCGTTCTCCTTTCGACCCAATGGGATGTGATGCCGGCCGACCAGGCCTGCATGGCGGAAGCTGTACTCTTTCTGAGAAGGGCCTAATAGCTCGGTCTCTCGCCGGCTTGACAGTGCCGTTCCACGCGCGCCTATGGATTCCTGCAAGCGATGGGGAGTAAATGGTACAGAGGAAAACAGCCATCCCCCTCCCTTAGGCATGGCTGTTTTCAGATCAGTGAGGCACTTTTCGCAACCCCGTGGCGCCGGAGCGCTGTATCAGGAGCTGCGAGAATCGACGCGCTTGATCGTCACGCGCGCGGTCGTCGCAACCGGGCGTGGTGCCGGTTTGACCGTCACGGCCGCCTTCGTTACGGCACGCCCCGACGTTTTCGCTGCGGCTGCCGCCTGCGCGGGCTTGGCGGGAGTCCGCGGCGTGGCGTTGGCACCACTGCCGCGCTGCGCCATCGTGATCGGCTGCTGCTTGGCCAGCCCGGCGAAGCGCGAATCCTTCAGACGGCGCACCACATGGACCGGCGTGCCTACCGGGGTCCAGTTGAAAAGCCACTCCGCGCTGCTCTTGGAGAGGCGGTAACACCCGTGGGACCGCCGCCGCGGCAGCTCGGGCGAGAAGAGCGCCGATTGATGGAACCCCTGCGCGGTCCATCCCATCCGCATCCAGTAGCGCATCTGCGCTCCCTTCTCGCCCGGACGGATCGGATCGCCATCGGTGTTATAAAGATTTGAGCGTTTATCAATAATCTTCTCAGTGATCCGGAAGGTGCCGATATCCTTCCAGACAAACTCCTTGCGGTTATTCGAAATGATCGGTTCGCGTACCAGACGCCCATCCTCGAGTGGATAGACAAGGGCCGTCTCCGAGTCCACTACAATCATCTTCTCGGTAGCAGCGGCTGGCACGCTCGCCATCAGAATCGCCAACGCGCCCAGCACCGCCCATTGATAGCTCTTCACCAGATCCCTTCCGCATTCATGTCTACAGATTCCCTGTGTCACACTATACAACATTCTTTTGAGTAAGGACCATGATGCCGGGGCACGGTTCCCATTCCGATTCTCTCGAGTCGGCGTGGCGGATCGCCGGGCCGGCGCGGCTGGCTATCGCAGGGTGAGGAGCACTCCGGCAACGATGAGCAGCGCGCCTGCAAGCGTCACCGGCTTGACCGATTCACCGAGGACGAACACCCCCAGGGCCATCGCCAGGACGAAGCTGAGCTTATCAATCGGCGCGACGCGGGAGACCGGCCCGTACTTGAGGGCTGCGAAGTAGAAGATCCAGGAGAGCCCGGTGGCAATGCCTGAGAGCACCAGGAATATCCAGTTGCGCGAGGAGAGCTTGCCGAAGTATCCGACATCGCCGGTGGCGATGGCAATCCCGCCGGCGAAGAGCACAACCACCATCGTACGGATGAACATCGCCAAGTTAGAGGGCACATTGGCCACGCCCATCTTCGCCAGCAACGCCGTCAAACCCGCGAAGACCGCCGAGAGCAACGCGTATCCAACCCAGTTCACCGACATCCTCCCTCTCCCCGCGGGCGCGCCTGCCAGGCAGCGGACAGCACTCCCCAGGCCCCGCGACAGGCGCCACCTCGCCACGCGGGACGAAATGCCCAGCCTGGCATGGCACTGGAACGCGCACGCTCTCGCCGTGTTGCCCAGAAGGCGGCGGGCCTCATCCACCCGGTTCCACTGCCAGGGCATTCGTGCCCCTCTCCCTCGGCTCCTGCCGCGCGCTGGGCGTCCTCTCCCAGCGCAAAGGGGCCCGCGTTGTCGCCAGAGAGCAGGCCCCGGCAGGAACCCGGCGGCGGCAGCCGAACTCACAGCCAGAGCGGAGAGGCCGGCCTGCCGGAAAAGGGCCTTGCCCGGAGTTCCGCTGCCAGCCATACGGATGGGCGGGAAGGAACGGCCTGATCCGGCCGCACCCCGCCGCACCGTCGACTGGCCTTTGTGAGGAGAGCAGATGGCAGAGCGCAACTACCAGTTCAGACAAAGGTTGAATATCGTCCATCAGCCGGGTAGACGCGACCCGGATCTGCGCCCGGAGCAGGGCGAAACCGTCATCGAGGAAGGCTGGCGCATCGCCGTTGCACCTGACGCCTCGGAGTACCTCGTTGGCGTGGCGAAAGATTTCCAGGACTATCTTTTCACGAGCATGGGGAT
>JAAZEM010000012.1 GCA_012512265.1 Armatimonadota bacterium
GCGACGATTTCCGAGACCTTCAGGGGCTCCTCGGCGGTCAACAGACAGTCGGTGATACTGTCCAGCAGGTAGGTTCTGGCAAAGCCCTCTACCTTGGGCTCTATGACAACATCGCTCAAGATGCCACCTCCGCATCTGATACTCCGGGAGGAGTGTCAGGGATTTCGCATTTGCATCGCCGGCCCTCTAGCGCGCGCCAGGCGCGCGAAGAGCAGCTGTCCGACCGGCAGGGCCCGCCGGGATACGGCCCTTCCCCGCGTCCCACGCCCGTGCAACAGAGCAGCGCGATGCACCGCGAAAGCAGAGAACCTGAGCGCATGAGGCAGACCGGCCGCGCCGGCCAGACAAGGTTTCTGGCGGCAACCACCGGGTTCAGCGAAGCGGGGCGCGGCCGTTCCACGGGCCATATATCCAGCCTCATGTTACCACAATCAGGGGTGTTAGTCAATTTAGGTAGACGAGCCCCTCAGCTCCGTGGTCCAGGGAGCCGGCCTCTGGAAGCCGATGGAGAGGGGCCGCCTACGTTTTCGGTTTGAGCGCCGCCGCCAAAAGGTCATGGAAATGGCAGGGCATCGAGGGGTCGAACTTCTGCCCCGGCTTTTCCGGCACCACCCAGGTGGCCTTGTCCGTGCCGGCTGGGATAATCAGGAGGGCCGGCGTCGAGGTCACGCCATAGCGCGCGGCAATCGCCTTCTCCTCCGCGCCCGCGCTCGGGTCGATGCGCACTTTCACCGCGGGGCTCAGCACTTCTTGCACCCGGCAGGCTGTCATCAGCTCGGAGTCCATCTGCTTGCATGCCTTCGAGTTCTTCTCAAAGAAGTACAGCGCCACGGGCTTCTTGTGGCGCTTATGGGCATCGAGGGCAGCGCGGTAGGCCTTGGCCCCCAGTTGCCATGCCACCGGGCTTCCGGCGGTGCCGGCGCCCGTGGCGCCCTTCGGCTCGTCCGAACCCAGGGGTTGGTTGTCACTCTCGATGAACAGCGCCGTGCGCACGGGCTTGGTGGGCACCTGCTTCGGGCACGCCACGAGCATGGCGCGATAACTGGGCGAGAAGCGGCTAAAGAGGCGAAAACGCTTCCCCGAGGCGGTCACTCCCGATGGCCTATCGCCTTCCTTCTCGACAATGATGCACAGGTGGCCCTCCGCCGCGTTTTTGAGTTGGGCGGCGCCAATCGTGCCCTGCTCCTGCACGCGGCTCTTGCCCTGTTGCCGGGCCATCCAGACCAGGCCGCCATCGCGGCGCGGTGTGACGAGGACGTCGTAGCTGGTGCGGTAATCACCGATGAGATACGAGACGGTGCCGATCGATACCGGCTTTTTTGAAGCGCGCACGGTGGCCATGGCAACCGGCGTGCTGATCGCGACCAGGCGCACTTTCGGCAACTGGAAAGTGGCAGCCGGTTTCTTGCTTGCTGCCTTCGCGGCCGCTGCTGGTGAGCCGTCGAGCAGCGAAAAGAGGCAGAGGAAGAGAGCCACGCCGGCAGCGGAGCGCAGCCCGGGATTGCGCGTTTGTACAGCCATCATCGTGCTACCCCCTGGCTCCTATCTTACCAGCTTTGCTTGGGAGCGTCAATCAGGCGTGCCCGTGAGTTTCCTACCCCCGGCCCCACGCCAACGGCGATACCACAGAGGAAGGGGATGGACGCATGATGGGTGGGTGCGCCCCCCCGGCCCGGGGGAGGTTCGAACCTGATCACCTGGTATCTGTGTCCATCTGCAGATAGCGAAACGCCAGCGCGAGATGTTAAGCGGACACTAGAGATTTGTTAAGAGATGTTAAGTCCGCCCGGTTTTCTGGCGTGCAGCCGGGTGCCCGGTTGCCATCGGCGCATGAAAGATGTTATGATACTTCTGCAAGAACCGCGCGCTGTGCGCACTATCGTGTCCTAGAGTGCCGGTGCCTGCCCCTGCCTATCGGTACAACTTCGTGGAAGCCGTGTGAGAGGCCACACGCCGGCGCCATCCGGTCGGGAGGACTGAGAGATGCGGACCGAACGCAACCCAGCAACTGCCCAGACGAGCAGCGCTCTCCGGCTCCGCTCGTGCCTGCGGGCTGCCCTCGGGCTGCTCGCGGTGATCGCGCTTCTGCTCGCGCCCGTGGCCGGCCACGCTGCTTCGGGCGAGGCTCCCCTCGGTGAGATCAAGCGGCCTAAGGGAGGGCTAGTGGTCCTATGCGGCGCCGGCCTACGCGCCCCGATGGAGGAGTGCCGCAAGGAGTTCGAGCGCCGGCATAAGGTTCCCATTCGCGTCATCTATGGCGGCTCCCAGTGTCTCCTCGCGCAGCTCGCGGTGACCTACCGGAACGCGCTGATCGACATCTACGCTCCGGGCGAGGAGTTCTACGCGAAGCAGGCTCAGGATCGCGGCTACGTCACCACGTACAAGCCGATGGCCTATTTCATCCCGGTGATCATGGTGCGCGAGGGCAACCCAAAGAAGATCCACACGCTGAAAGACCTGACAAAGCCGGGCCTGCGCATCGGCGTGGGCGAGCCGAAGGCATGCGCTGTGGGCAAGACGACGCAGGACCTGCTGAAGAAGCACGGGCTGACACAGCAGGTGGGGAAGAACGTGGTGATGCACACTGCGATGGCGCCGGAGCTGGGCAACGCCGTGAAGCTCGGCAGCGTTGACGCCGTGATCAACTGGGATGCCGTGGCCGCGGGCTATGAGGATGGCGCCGAGATCATCCCGATCCCGCCGGATCAGAACATCATTGTGAAGTCGTCCATCGGGCTCGTCAAGAACGCGCGCGAGAAGCGCATGGCTCGCCTCTTCATCGAGTTCGTGACAGGACCCGAGGGCCGCGCCATCTTCCAGAAGAACCGCTACACCATCGATCTGAAGGCGCCCACATACCCGGTGAAAGCAAGCCGCTGACGTGCAAGCCGAAGCCACGAACCCAGCACGCGCCAGCGAGCAGCAAGCGCAAAAGCCAACCCGGAGCGGGAGACAGGGCGAGCTCCTTTTCGCAGCGCTCCTCTCCACGCTCCTCTTCGCCTATGCGGGCTTTATCCTGGCGGTGATCTGGGCGGACGTGGCGTGGCTGGCCATGCCAGGCGCCGAGTCGGGCAAGCGGGGCATCACCAAGGTCCTCACTTCCCCGGACGTGGCGACGGAAGTCCTCACGGCGCTGAAGCTGAGCCTGGTCACCTCCTTCATTAGCTCCATCCTCGCCATGACGGTGGCCATCCCCTCTGCCTACGCGCTCTCGCGCTACCGTCTCCCCTTCCGGTCGCTCATCGATACGGTCATTGACCTTCCAATCGTGATTCCGCCGCTTATCGCGGGCATCAGCCTCCTCATCTTCTTCAACCAGATGGGCTTCGGCATACAGCTCGAGAAGTGGCTACGTGTGGTCTACTCGCAGCGCGGGATCGTCGTCGCGCAGTTCTTCATCGCGTCCGCCTTCTGCATTCGCGCCACCAAGGCCGCCATCGACCAAGTCAACCCGCGCTTCGAGTCCGTGGCGCGCTCGCTCGGGTGCGGCCCTGTGCGCGCCTTCTGGCAGATCACCCTCCCCCTGGCAAAGACCGGCCTCATGGCCGGATGGATCATGACCTGGGCGCGCGCGATGGGCGAGTTCGCCCCGATCATGGTCTTCGCCGGTGCCACCCCGCTCTATACGGCAGTCCTGCCGGTCACCGCTTTCCTCAACCTCTCCGTGGGGAACATCGAGACCTCGGTCGCCGTCACCGTGCTGATGATCGTCATCGCCTCGGTCACTCTGCTCCTCTTCAAGAAGCTGGGGGGACAAGGGTACCTATGGTAGACCTGCGCATCGAGGGCGTCTTCATCCGCCTGGGCGAGTTCGACCTGCGCGACATCTCCCTCACGATCGAGGCAGGCGAGTATTTCTGCATCCTGGGGCCCACGGGAGCGGGCAAGAGCGTCCTCATCGAGTGCATCGCCGGCCTGCTGCGCCCCGACCGCGGGAGGATCTTCCTGGGCGATCAGGATGTCACTCCTCTGACGCCCGAGCAACGCAACATCGGGTACGTGCCCCAGGATTACGCCCTCTTCCCGCACATGTCCGTGCGTCGGAATATCGGCTTTGGCCTGCGGGTGCGCCGGCTGCCCCAGAAGGAGATTGATAAGCGCGTCGGCCAGTTGGCGGAGCTACTCCACATCGAGCCGATCCTGGAGCGCGAGCCGCTCCATCTCAGCGGAGGAGAGAAGCAGCGCGTGGCCCTCGCCCGTGCCCTTGCCGTTCAGCCGCCGGTCCTACTGCTCGATGAACCCCTCGCGGCCGTCGATGAGCAGACGCGCGACCGCCTCTGCGCCGATCTTCGCGATATTCAGCGCCGCGCGGGCGTCACCGTGATCCACATTTCCCACAATTTCGAGGAGACGCTGGCCGTCGCCGACCGTATCGGCGTGATGAATGCCGGGCGGATGGTCCAGGTGGGCACGCGCCGTCAGATCTTCTCCGCGCCCGCGACACGCTTCGTCGCCCAATTCACGCGCTCCGAGAACATTCTCCCCCTGGCCGGTTCTCCCCGCCTCTTGCCGGACGGCCGCGTGCGCCTGCCGCTCGACACTGGGGACGAGATTCTGGCGGCTCCATCCGAGCCGCTCCCCAATACCCCGGCGCTGGCGGTGGTCCGCCCAGAGGCAGTGCGTATCACACCCCAGAATGGCGAGGGCACGCCCAAGGGCCTGATCCCGGCCACGCTCACGCGTATCACCGAGCGCGGGCACCTGCTCCGCCTGGAGGCGCGCACTGATGCCGGCACATCCTTCGTCTCGCTGGAACTTCGCCGGGATGCCCTCCTTGCGGGCTTCCAGGTGGGCGACCGCGTCCATCTCCATGTACCTCCCGAGGATGTGCATCTGATCCCCTCGGAGAAAGACACAGGAGGGTGACCACACCTCTCAACAGCGCAAGGCACCTCTCTCGCGGAACAGATCGAAGCCTCTCCGCGCCGGGAATCCCCTCCCCCATTCGCGGGCCCGCAGCCGCCCTCACTGGAGGCGCGGCACCAGCTCCTGGCCGCGCCGGTCGAGCACGCTCAGGAACGCATCGACTATTCCGGGGTCGAACTGCGAGCCGGCGCCGCGGCGCAGCTCCGCGATGATGTTCGATAGGGAAAGCGCGCGCCGGTAAGCGCGATCCGACCCCATGGCATCAAAGCTATCGGCAACGGCCACGATCCGCGCGCTGAGCGCCAGATCGGTGCTGCCCAGGCCATCTGGATAGCCACGCCCATCGAAGCGCTCATGGTGATGGCGCACCAGGGCCAGAAGATCGGCGGGAAAGCTGAGCGGCTCCACAATCCTCGCGCCGATCACCGGGTGTAGCTTCATCTGCGCGAACTCCTCCTCCGTGAGCCGGCCCGGCTTGGTCAACACCGCCTCGCTGATTCCAATCTTGCCGATGTCGTGAAGGAGTGCGCCCTCCTCGATCGCCTCGATCTGGCCCGCCGGGAGGCCCAGCTCCTCGGCGATGGCACGGGAGTAGCGAGCCACGCGCTCGCTGTGCTGCCGCGTGTAGGGATCCTTGGCATCGACGGTCTCGGCGAGAGCGCGAATCGTCTTCAGGTAGCCCGAGCGCACCGTCTCGCGCAGGTGTTCATTCTTGAAGGCGATGGCCGCCTGCTCCACCACCCCCTGCACCGCGGCCAGCGCATGGCTCTCAAAAGCCGTGGCACGGACGAGGATGACGATGCCGGCGAGGAGGTTGCCCGTGACCAGGGGCAACAGCAGCGCTCCGCTCGCGGCTCTTCCCCCGGCGAGCTTCAGCAGGAGAGGCTCCCGGCCCAGGGGGGCGATCAGAGCCGGGAGACGCTCCACAGCAACGCGACCAATGGCACCCTCGCCCAACGGAACGATCGGCAACCGGTAAGCGCGATACGGAGTGCGCACCACCTCCGGGCGCAAGCACCCGGTGTCGGGATCCAAGAGGAGGACGCAACCGGAGTCGGCCTGCACCGCCATCATCGCCTCGTCCAACAGGCCCGACGTGATCTCCTCCCGGCGGATCCCATCGGCCAGCACGCGGGAGAATCCATGAAACGCCGCCATCTCGGTAATCTGCCGGTGGCCCTCATGCCGAGAGGCCGCATCGCGGAGGGCATCCGCGACATGCTCCGCGGCAGAGAGCGCAAACTCCAGATCTTCCTCGGTGAAGGCATCCAGGCCTCGCCGGTCGATCAATGCGAGAACCCCCACCACGCTCGTCCCCCGAGCCAGCGGTACGCACAGCACCGACGAATGCGCCGCGCCGTGGCGCGCCTCGTACGCCTCCTGAAACCGCCGGCCAGAGTGGGCGGATGATGCGACGACCGGACGCGCCCATAGCGCGCACTCGCCGGCAAGCGAGCCATCGTATGGCAGCTTCAGGCCACGCAGGCATTCGGCACTCGCGCCGCTCGCCGCGTGTACCCGGAGCACCCCCCGATCCTGGTCCGCCACCAGCAGGGCCACATCAGTCGCCTCTGTCTCCATTCGAATCGGCGCCAGCACCGCGTGGATGACCGCCTCCGGATCCTGCATCTCGCGCCGGATGGTGGCTACCGCGTCGAGAAAGGCGGCTCGCCGCAGTCTCGCTCCCGCGCTCTCGTGATCCTTCGCCGCCAAAGCACGCTGCGTCGCTTCGTAGCGAAGCCGACACGCCAGGGCCGAGCCGGCCAGCGCCGTCGCCAGGAAGCCACCGGCCCGCAGCGCAATCTCCGTTCCCTCAAGGAGAACCGCGCTCCCGTGGTGGATCGTGTCAATTGAGATGAGGGAGAGCAGCGCCAGCAAGGCCACACCCACCGCGTCGCGGCCACGGAAACGCAGGCAGGCGGTGAGGATCGTCGGCCAGTAGAGCGCCACCGCCAGGCTGTGCACTCCGCCCGAAAGCGCCACCGCGACCGTCACGCTGAGAAAGTCGATCATGAAGGCGCGCCGGCCAAAACACACCGGCTTTTCCCGGCGATAGACCGCCGCCGTGAAGTAGGCGCTGCAGATCAGGATCACCACGAGCGCCGTGTATTCGGCCCCTCCGCGCGCCCCTGCCTGATCGCCAAACAGGGCCAGGGAGAGAATCCAGGCGATGACCACCCACCGCAGCTTCACGATGAGTCGCTCGTAATGCAACCGCTCTGCCATGCCAAGTTGCACGGCGTCACCCGCAGGCGTCATTGCACCTCCTCGCGATAGGCCACTGCGTGGCAAAGGGGCATGCCGGGCCCCACGCACGGGCTTGGTTCAATGGCTGCCTGTGCCGGCGCGCGGGTAAAGTGCAGGAAGCGAGATCAAGCTGCTCGCCGCGCGTGCGAAATCGGCACTCGCGGAGCCAGCATCCTGGCATGGTGCCGGGATCAGACAGTCCCCTCCCCTACTCGCCCGATCCAGCACACCGGTGAAGCGGGCGGGCCCGTTTCTGGTGTGGCATGGCGCGGAAGTGCACGGAGTGTGCCATTGGCCGCGATGCCACACGCTAGCCCGGAGGCGCGTCTCTCTTCATCCTCTCCAGGGGGCGCTCGCGTGCCCGCGCACGGCACGCCAAGCGCCGGCTTGGGGGCCAGGAATCAAGCAACCATGCGGTTTCTCGCGCCTCGGCGAAGTTTGACCCAGGGGGGACCGCGTGCTATAATGAGACCAACTATGGACGAGCAATCACTGAGGGTTCTGGAGTACGAGAGAGTACGAGAACTGCTGTTGGCGCACGCGTCGAGCGAGCTCGGCAAGGAACGCGTCCGCGCTATGGTGCCACTGACCGATCTTCGTGAGATCGAGCAGCGCCAGGCGGAGACGGCCGAGGTGTGTCTCGCGATTGAGGAGCAGGGGGGCATCCCCCTGGGGGGCATTCGCGATATCCGCGTCGCGGTGGATCGCGCCGCGCGTGACGGCATCTTGCAGCCGCAGGAGCTGCTGGATATTGCCGACACGGTCTATTCCGCCAGGCGGCTGAAGTTCTTTTTCGCGCGCCACCGCAGCCGCTTCCCGCTGCTGAACGAAGTGGCCACCCATATCTACGACTTCAGCGCCCTCGAGCATGAAATCCGCGCCGCCATTAGTGACCGCGCCGAGGTGCAGGACAACGCCAGTCCGGAGCTGGCACACATTCGCAGCAGCATTCGCATCACGCACTCTCGCGTGCACGAGCGCATCGAGCAGATCCTCCACTCGCCTGCCTATGAGAAGATGATCCAGGAGCCGGTGGTTGTTCGGCGCAGCGACCGCCTCTGCATCCCGATCAAGGCGGAATACCGCCACGCCTTCGATGGACTGGTCCACGACACCTCCGCGAGCGGCGCCACGGTTTTCATGGAGCCGGCCGCGGTGCTGGCGCTCCAGAACGACCTGCGCGAGCTGGAGGCGAACGAGAAGCACGAGGTGGAGCGGATTCTGACGGCGCTCTCACACCTAGTGCGCCGGCGCGCACAGGAGCTGCACGCCACGCTGCACGCGCTCGGCATCATCGACTTCATCCACGCGAAGGCGCAGCTCAGCCGCGCGCAGCAGGCGGTGCGCCCACGGCTCAACTCCCAGGGCAGGATCGACCTCCGTGGCGCGCGCCACCCCCTGCTTCAGGGCAACGTGGTGCCGATCGATGTCCACCTGGGGAAAGAGTTCACGACGCTGGTGATCACCGGTCCGAACACGGGCGGGAAGACGGTGGCACTGAAGACGCTCGGGCTCCTCACGCTGATGGCGCAATCGGGGCTGCATGTTCCGGCGGCGGACGGCTCGGAGATGGCCGTCTTCAAGCAGGTTTTCGCCGATATTGGTGACGAGCAGAGCATCGAGCAATCGCTTTCCACCTTCTCGGCGCATATCCGGCAGATCGTCAAGATCGTCCGGCGGATTGGGCGCAACGCCCTGGTCCTCCTGGATGAGATCGGCGCCGGCACCGACCCTACCGAGGGCTCGGCGCTTGCTCGGGCGCTGCTGGAGTTTCTCACCCGCCAGCAGGCGCGCACCGTGGCGACCACGCACTACTCGGTCCTGAAGGAGTATGCCTACAGCCATCCGGAGATCGAGAACGCCAGCGTCGAGTTCGACGTGGACACGCTGCAGCCGACGTACCGGCTGCTGATCGGCATTCCCGGGAGCAGCAACGCGCTGACCATCGCGCGCCGGCTCGGTCTTCCCAAGGCGATTGTGGATGCGGCAAGCTCCTTCCTCGGCACCGAGCACGTTCAGGTCGAGGGGCTGATCCGGCGGATCGAGGAGGACGTGCGCGCCGCGCGAAACGAGCGCGAGGCCGCAGAAGCGATTGCCGCCGACGCAGAAAAGATCCGTCGGCGCCTGCAGCAGGAGCTTGACCAGACCCGCGAGCGCCGCGAGAAGGCGATCGCCGAGGCCGCCGGCGAAGCTTCGGCCATCGTGCGTAAGGCCCAAGAGGAAGCGCGCCAGATCCTGGCTAAGCTGCGCGAGCAATCGCGCGAGAACCGCGACACGAACCAGGCGATGCAGGCGCTGAAGCGGCTCTCCGATGAGGTTCATGAGGCGGAGAGCAAGGCGCAGGCCCAACGTCGCCCCGCGGTGCAGCCTATCGAGCCGGAGCCCCTGGTGCGCCCGCCGCGTCCGGGCGATACCGTCACGGTGCAGCCCTTCGGAGGGCGAGGTGTGGTCCTGGAGATGAACGAGGGCGAAAGCGAAGTGCTCGTACAGATGGGCGCAGTGAAGCTCACGGTGCCCCTCTCAGATGTCCAGGTGGTCGGTGAGCCAAAACAGCGCCCAATGCCCAGCCTCTCGTCCAACACCATGGTCGCCAAGGCGGCGACTTTCGGTATCGAGCTGCACCTGCGCGGTCTCATGGCCGAGGAGGCGATGCTCAAGCTGGATAAGTACCTGGACGACGCCATTCTGGCCGGCGTGTCGTCGGTGCGCGTGGTCCACGGCAAGGGCACCGGCGCGCTGCGCAACGCCGTGTGGGAGTTCCTCCGCAAGCACCCGCACGTATCCGCGTATCACCTCGCCGAGCAATGCGAAGGTGGCACCGGCGCAACGGTGGTGGAGCTGAAGACGGAGTAGCCCGCGAAGCGCAAGCCGCGGGCATCCCCACATTCTGGTCGCGGGCGGCCGGATGGTGACGAGAACTGCGGCAGATTCCCTTTTGACGTCGGGGGAGCCTGGTACCAGGCTCCCCCGATGTCGTTGCTCTACCGGTCTTGACCGCCAAGACCTGGAGGGCACCCTCGTGTTGGCCGACGTCGAGCGCGTCTCAGCGCCGGCAAGCCGGGAGGTGACCCTCGTGGGCGGATGGCAAAGCGCGCGGCCTACCGGCAACGCGCAGGCGCCGCCCGCCCCTTTACACTCCCAAGGATTAGTTGCACTCGGCAACGAGCGGGCCGGCCAGCTCCTGGAGGAAGAAGAGGCGGCCAGGGAGCGTGGGCATGAAACTGCTCGGAATCCAGCGGTTCGGACCGTAGCGCAGCGTCACCCAGAGGCTCATGCCCTGCCACTGCATGCCGCGGCCCAGGGCGCCATCGCAGCCGCCGATAATCCAGTCGGCCTGCAGGAAGAGCCCAGGGCCGATGGTGTTGGCGCGCGCGGGCACCAGCGTGGTCCGGCTCTTGAAGCTGGTGATGGCGTTCTGTTCGATGGTGAGCGGGTGGAGCTTGGCAGCCAGCCGATGCGTCTGCTGCTTCCACTCCTCATCAGTAGCGAACTCCGCGGCGAAGTGGGGCTCCCAGAAGGCGATATGGAACACGCGCCCGATGCCGAAGATCACGTTCAGCTCCGCGCCTTCCTTCTTCAGCGCGGCGATACGCTCGGCATAGGTAGGAAGCATATCCTTAGTTGCGAAGTGGCGCTGGTTCTCGGGAACGGTCAATTCGCCAAGAGGGCCATAGAAGGCATCTTCCATGGCAAAGCGAAAAGCGCCCGGGTTATCCGGCGGCAGCGTGTTGCCTTCCTCATCGGACCACTCGTCCATGTTGAAGCCATAGACGTGGTCTGCCTTCACTCCCCACTCCTTGAGGAAGTAGACCGCCCAGCGGTACATTCCCATCGGCCCGACGGGCAGAATGAGGGCGAGCTTGCGGCCGGCCTCCCGCGCCTTCCGAATCTGCATGGCGATCTCGTGGCCCATATAGGTGTCAAACTCCGCGAGCGTGGCGCAAGGGATCGGCGTGAAGCGGGGATTCCACCAGGGCTGCCGCTCGGTGATCGTCTCCGGGGGATTGCTGCAGCACGCATCAATCTTGGCCAGGTCCCAGCCGGCGGGATAGAAGTTCTCCAGCAGGGAGCCTTTCAAGGTTCCCATCAGATCGATCGAGCCTGTCGGTTTACTCATCGGCGTACCTCCAAACGGTGTGATTCCCAGCGGGTGGTCGCATGGACTATCATACCCTTCCATGCCAGAAGCCAGAGTCCTGCCAGCGGGAGGAGGGCAAGCGGGTGCTTCTCCCCCGCTCCAGGGGGCAGCGCCGCAGTCTCTCACCGGGGAGCGACCCTACGGCTCCAGCAGACGGGCACGGATCACCGCAGGATCGTCGACAAGCTTTTCGCCCTGATGGTTGGTGACGTAGAAGGCATCGCGGACGTCGCCACCGATGGTATTGATGCGCGCCGAGTGGATATCCCAGCCCAGCGTGGAGAGGCGGTGCGTCAGCCGGTAGAGGAGCCCGGAGCAGTCTCGAGCACGCACCTCGATCACGGTGCGCGCCTCGGAAACATCGTTGTGGACGCGCACATCCGCCGCCGAAAGATCTGCTTGGGGGAGCTTTCCACGCCGCTGGAGGAGGCTCTCCACGGTAATCTGCCCCGACAGCACCCCCTTGAGATCGCGCTCGATCTCGGCGCGTTCGAAGGATCGAAGGCGCCGGCCATCCCGGTCCACCCAGAGCGTATCGATGGCGATCCCTGGCTGGCCCTCGCGCGTGAAGACCTGCGCGGCGTGCACGTTCACGCTATGCGCGTAGAGCGCCGCCGCGATCTTGCTCAGCAGGCCCGGCTGCGGATCGTCGAAGGTACACAGGGTCAGCGTTGTGAAATCGCGCCCGGGCGAATCGAGGAACTCGACGACCGGTCCCTCTACCTTCACGCGCTCGACAAGCCGGATATGCTGCGCGATCACCTCCGCCGGCGTGTTGAGCAGGTAGGAGGGCGGCATGGCGTTGCAGTGCTCCTGGACCGCCTCGGGAGGGAGATTCTCGAGCGTCAACTCGCGCTGCATGCGCCGCCGCCGGCGCTGCACACGGACCATCAGGTCCTCCTCCGGCTCCGGCGCGGTGATGGCGTGGTGCGCGCGATAGTAGAGATCCTCCAGGAAGCGCTCTTGCACGGGAGTCCAAACCCCACCGCCGGTGGCGCGCAGATCCGCGTAGGTGAGCAAGAAGAGGCTGTTGAGCTGCTCGGCAGTCGCAACCGTCGCCGTGAAGTCGCGAATCACCTGTGTCTCGGTGAGGTCGCGCAAGCGCGCCGTGTCGGACATCAGGAGATGGTGGCGAACCAGGAAAGCGACCATTTCGGCGGCCTCGGGGTCGAGGCCCAGACGCAGCGCAACCGCGTGGGCCTCGGTGGCGCCCACTTCCGCGTGACGCACGCCCTCGGTGCGCTTGCCAATGTCGTGTAGGAGCGCTGCCAGGAAGAGAAGGTCGAGACGCTGCAGTTCGGAAAACGCCTGCGCATAGGCGCGCTCGGGCGCGGCACTGGCGCGCGCCTGCTCCAGGAAACCAACGACGCGAAGCGAGTGCTCGCCAATAGTGTACTCGTGGACGAGCGCCTGGGGAACGAGGCGGAGTGCCTCGCCGAACTCCGGCACCAGGCGCTGCAGCACGCCCCAGCGTGTCATCTGCCGCAGAACCGCCTCCACCCCGGTGGCATCGCGTAGCATCTCGAGAAAGAGGCGTCCGGCAGCGCCCCCGGATGGCTCTGGAGGCAGATCGCTCGCCACCGCCAGGATGCGCTCGCCCAGATCGGCGCACAGCGGCAGCCCATACACCTGACTATGGCGGAATAGCGCCACGATGCTCGCCAGGTCCGGCCAGGTGGCGCTCGGATCGGCTGTATCGATCTCGCCCTCTTTGACCACCAGGCCGTCGGTGAGCGGGAGCATTCGCCGGCGCAGGCGCTCGCCGACGCGCACCGCCCCGGCGTGGATCCACTCCGCGTGCGCGAAGTAGTCGGTCATCAGCGCGCGCCCGTCCGCATAACCAAGTGCCGCAGCCACCGCCTCCTGACGCTCTCGGCTGAGGCGGTCGAAACGACGCTCGCGTGCATAGTGCAAGGCATGACGCACGCGCAGGAGGAACTCGTGCGCCTCGGCCGCGCGCGCGCGTTCCCCGGGCTCGATATCGCCGATGGCAACCAGGTAGGCCCATGGATCGTCCAGGGGCTGGCTCGACTGGGCTCGGGCCGCCCACCCCATGAAGTGGAGATCGCGCAATCCGCCGGCGCACTCCTTGAGATCCGGCTCGGTGCAGTGAACCGAGCCGCCATACTTGCGTCGCAGGCGCTCGCGCTCGGCAAGCCGGTCGTAGAGGAAGGCAGCCGGGCGCATTGTGCGCAGCAACTCGGCATGGAAGCGACGCGCCAGCGCCTCGCTCCCGGCGATCAGACGGCCATCCAGCAGCGCCGTTCGCGTCTGCGGGTCCAACTCGGGGCAATCATCCAGGACGCGAAACGCATAGCCCACCTTGAGATCCGAGTGGACCGTGAAGACGTCCATGATCAGGAAGAACATGCGCCGGACGACGGCAGCGAGGTAGGGGTCCTCTTCCCCGGCGGCGATGAAGGCGACGTCAATATCGGACCGGGGGCAGAGCTCGCGCCGGCCATATCCCCCGGTGGCCAGGACGGCGATTTCGATCCCGGTTGGCGGAACATCGGCCTCCGCTTCGCGGCTGGCCAGGAGAAACAGCCGACGGATCACCGCATCGAAAAGCTCGGTGAGCGCCAGGCTGTGCGCCCGGCCCGAAGGAGACGCGCGAAAGGCGTCGCGCAGGCGCGCCTGCCCGGCGGCTATGAACTCCGCCAGCGCGCGCGAATCCGAACACTCATCCAGGGAGGCGGGGGCGTGTTTCTCTTCTGCCATCTTTCCTCGCGAACCAGGAGCCGTCTGAGGCCAGGCCGAAATGCCGCGGCCTGCCCAAACGTATCACACCCCTGGCACGCGTGTCAAGGCATCGGCGCACTCTGCCGGATCGGCATCACCCGGTCCAGATTGAGGAGACGCATCACCCGCATAGCGCGCTCGGATGCCGCCACGATGGCCAGCTTCCCTCCCCGCTCGCTACACAGCTTCACCGCCTTCATCAAGACGTTGATCCCGGTGCTATCCAGATAGGTCACTCTCCCCAGGTCCACTGCCAGGGAGTCTCGGCCCTGGCTCAGGAGCGAGAGGAGAGCTTTTTCGAACTCGGGCGCGGTAGCGAGATCCACCTCGCCTGCCAAAACCACGACCGGCGGAGTGCCTTCGACAATGGTCACCGTCAAATCGGCCGGTCCTTCCCTCGCGACCACCTGGCCATTGCCCTCCATCACTATCTCCACGGGCCCGGCCACCACAGGGTGTCACCTCCATGCTCCACCCCGGCAGACGCGCCCGACATCGCAAGCCCACCGCTCCGGCGGCTGCCCGTCCGGCGGCACGCCTTCATGCCAACTGGCAACACCCTATATTCCCAACCGGACGCCTCCGCAAACGCCGGTCGAGGGCATACGGTGTGGCTACATCCGGGCCCGCCGGGCGCGACCCGAGAGCGAAAGCATTCGTGTTTGACCCACGGGCGGAAGGGGTAGGCTGGAGGGGTACACCACCCCGCGAAACCCACGAGAGGGGGAATCTCATGGAGAGGGAATCGACCCAATCACGGTGGGCGATCAATCCGCGTCGCGCCCTGGCGCTGCTGCGGATCACGTTGGGGCTGCTCCTCCTCGGCGCGTTTCTTGAGAACTACCAGAAGGGGTTGTACACGGCGGAGACCTATGCCGGGTACATTGAGAGCCTGATCACACGCGGGGCAACGCCCGATTTCTGGAAAGGCGCCCTGCAGACCCTCGCAGAGCACGCTGCCACAGTTGCTCCCCTGCAGGCGGTCCTCGAGCTGAGCCTCGGTGGCCTCCTTTTCCTCGGTCTTCTCACCCGCCTGGCCGCCGGAACGACGTTCCTCCTCCTCAGCGCGCGGTGGCTCTCCGAATGGGGCATCGCGTCGGTCGGGGAAATGGCTTTTCCCATGATTGTCGCGCTGCTTCTCGCATTCAGCAACGCGGGCCACTGGGCCGGGCTCGACGGCGTCCTGTCGCGCCGCCGGCCAACCCTCACCTTCGGCTAGCCTCCCCAACGGCGGCGCCCCCTCACGCCACCCGGTACTCTCGGACCCTTTCAGGGTCCCAATTGTATCCTGGCCACAAGACCCAGGGTCAGGAGACCCTGGGCTAGGATGTTGGACGCCTCCGGCATCCTCCGAGTCTCCCCGAGCAGTCTGACCACGATCCCAGGTAAGGCCCACGATCCCAGGCACGCGCCGCTGAACTTGACGCGCCCGGGAATGCGTGGAACAGTAGGAGTACCCCGCGCGCGATGGAAGAGACTCATGGGTAGCAGGCGCGCGGAGTAGGCACGGTTTAGGTACGCCCGCTTTGCGGGAAGAATAGGGAGATGGACGCGCCAGCGTCCGGGTGCGGTTTGCAGCGCCTTCTTTGCCGGCGGGCTAACCCGGTTGGCTTCCGTTCGGCGGGTGAGGAGAACATGGACAAAGAGCTTCTCCAAAAGTGGTTCTACCAGATGAAGCTGATCCGCGTCTTCGAGGAACGATGCGCGGAGCTGTATGCCTATGGCAAGATTGGCGGCTTCCTGCACCTGTACATCGGTGAGGAGGCCATCGCGGTAGGGGCTCTGGCCGCGGTGACCGACGAAGACCACCTGCTGACCCACTACCGCGACCATGGGTGGGCCCTGGCCCGCGGAACCGACCCCAAGCCGCTGATGGCAGAGCTGCTGGGGAAGTCCACCGGTGTCAGCAAGGGCAAGGGCGGATCGATGCACCTGTGTGATCCGGAACGGAACTTCTATGGGGGATACGCCATTGTTGGCGGGCACCTGCCGCTGGCAACAGGCATCGGGTTCGCCATGCGCTACCAGGGGAGCGACCGGGTGGTTGTCGCCGTCTTTGGCGACGGCGCAACGAACATCGGGGAGTTCCACGAGGCGATGAACATGGCCGCCCTGTGGAAGCTGCCGGTGATCTTCCTGTGCGAGAACAACCTCTATGGGATGGGCACCGACGTCTCCCGGGCTTCGGCGGTGAGCAGCATCGCGCAGAAGGCGTGCGCCTACGGGATGCCGGGCGAGCCGTGCAACGGCATGATCGTCTTCTCGGTGTACGAGACGATGCAGAAGGCCGTCGCTCGCGCCCGCGCCGGCGAGGGCCCCACGCTCATCGAAGCGAGAACCTACCGCTATCGCGGCCACTCGATGGCCGACCCGGAGCTATACCGCGACCGCGACGAGGTGGAGGAGTTCCGCGAGTGCTGCGACCCGATTGAGTATCTGCGCCGCAGGATCATCGAGCAGCAAGCGGCGACTCCGGAAGAGCTTGGCGAGCTGGAAAGGCGCGTGCATGCGGAGATCGACGAGGCGGTGCGCTTTGCCGAGGAGAGCTCGCCGCCGCCGTTGGAGTGGCTCTACGAGGATATCTACGTGAAGCCAATCAATCCAGAAGCCCGGAAGGAGGATCGCTAGCTATGCCTGAGATCACTTTTCGCGAGGCGATCCGCCAGGCGCTGCGCGAGGAGATGGAGCGCGACGACCGCGTCTTCCTCATCGGCGAGGATATCGGCGCCTACGGAGGCACCTATGCGGTGACCCGCGGCTTTCTGGAGCAGTTCGGCGAGCGCCGCGTCGTGGATGCCCCCATCGCCGAGGCAGGGATCATCGGCACGGCGGTCGGCGCGGCCCTGGTGGGCCTGCGTCCGGTCGCCGAGATGATGAGCGTCAACTTCACGCTGCTCGCGCTCGACCAGATCGTCAACCATGCGGCGAAGATCCACTCGATGTTCGGTGGCCATTTCTCCGTGCCGATGGTCATCCGCATCAACACCGGCTTCGGTCAACTCGCAGCGACGCATTCTCAGAACTTCGATCCCTGGTTTGCTTACGTGCCCGGACTGAAAGTCGTCTCGCCCGGCACACCCTATGATGCCAAGGGGCTGCTGAAGACGGCGATCCGCGATCCAGACCCGGTGGTCTACATCGAGCATGGCGCACTCTACAACCTGAAGGGGGAGGTGCCCGAGGAGGAGTACGAGGTACCCCTCGGAAGCGCCGAGGTGAAGCGCGAAGGCCACGACGTCACGATTGTGACCTACGCGCGCATGCTCCAGGTGTCGCTCCGGGCGGCCGCCCAACTGGAGGCAGAGGGGATCTCGTGCGAAGTGGTGGATCTGCGCAGCCTGCGCCCCATCGACACGCCGACGTTGCTGGAGTCGTTCAAGAAGACGAACCGGGCGGTGGTGGCCGAGGAGGCGTGGCGCACCTTGGGCATTGGCGCGGAGATCGCGGCGCGCATCCAGGAAGAGGCGTTTGATTACCTGGATGCACCGATTGCCCGCGTAGCGCAGCCAGAGGTACCACTCCCCTACGCGCGCGAGCTGGAGCGAGCCGCGATCCCAGACGAAGGCGACGTGATTCGGGCGGTGAAAGAGCTGCTCGGGGCCTAGCGGCCAGAACGGGGCGTGGTCGCGGGTCCGGCCACGCCATATCACCTATCCTGAAGGGGGCACCATGGCGACAAAGGTCATCATGCCGAAAATGGGATATGACATGGAAGAGGGCAAGATCGTCCGCTGGCTCAAGGACGAAGGCGCCCCCGTCCACCGTGGCGAGGATATCGCGGAGATCGAGACGGAAAAAGTCAACATCGCCATTCAAGCGTATGGCGACGGCGTCCTCCGAAAGCATGTCGCCAAGGAGGGAGAGACGGTACCCGTCGGGGCGTTGATCGCCGTCATTGGCGATCCCGACGAGCCGATTGACCTGGAGGCGCTGCGCAAGGAGACAGGCGAAGAGGGCGAGATCACCGAGGATACGGTAGGCGCCGGCGAAGGCCGGGAGGCAGTGCCCGAGGTGGCCTCCGCCGGGGCGCAGGCGCTGGCGGTCTCCGGGGGTACGCCGGAAGCTCCGATGCCCAAAGAAGAGGCCGCGGCCGCCGCCGCTCCACAGGAACGTCTCAAAGTCTCGCCGCTGGCCAGCCGCCTCGCCGCCGAAAGAGGCATCGACCTGCGCCAGGTGCAGGGAACGGGCCCGGGCGGGCGGATCACCCGCGATGACGTTCTTCACTTCGCCGAACAGGCCGCCGCTCCGAAGCCCGCCGCCCCCGAGAAGCGACCCGTTCAGCCGGCGGCCCAGGTCACGCCAGAAGGTCTGGCCCCCATGCGCCAGGCGATCGCGCGGCGCATGGCCCAGAGCAAGCGGGAAGCCCCCCACTTCTACGTCACCATCGCCATTGAAATGAACGAGGCGCTGAAGCTGCGCGACACCATCAACAGCGTGGCGGACGACGCCTCGCGCGTGAGCGTCAACGACCTGGTGGTGAAAGCCGTGGCTGGCGCCCTGGCCACCCATCGAGAGTTCAACGCGCGCCTGGTGGAGGATCGCTTGACCCAAGAGGAGGCGATCAACATCGGCATCGCCATCGCCCTGCCGGATGGGCTGGTCGCGCCCGCGCTGATGCATTGCGAGGAGAAGAGCCTCACGCAGATCGCTCGTGCCAGCAAGGATCTGATTGCCCGCGCCAAATCGGGAGGGTTGCGCCCGGAGGAGCTGACGGAGGCCACTTTCTCGACAAGCAACATGGGCATGTTCGATGTGGAGAGCTTCTCCGCGATCATCGTCCCGCCCCAGGTCGCGATCCTGGCGATCGCCAGCGTGCAGGAGATGCCCGTGGTGTGCAACGGGCAGATTACCGTGGCTCAGATCATGAAGGTCACGCTCTCGGCGGATCATCGCGCCGTGGACGGCGCCCAGGCCGCGCTCTTCCTTCAAGAGGTGCGCAAGCGCCTGGAAAACCCGGCGCTGCTACTGGTGTAGCCACGCTACCGCCCGCACAGGCGAGCTATCCAGGCCGGGCAGGAGCAGCGGGAGCGCCGCGAACCAGCACGTCTCCGAGGGGATGCGCGCCAGATTCGCCAGGCCTTCGACGACCACGACGCCCTTTGCCAGCAGCTCCTGGTGCACGCCGTGATCCTCCTCGGTGGAGAGGGAGGGCGTCTCCACGCCAAGAAGGGTGATCGGCAGCCCGGCGAGCCAGCGCGCGGCATCCAGAGTGAGACCGGGAAACTCCGTGTAGTAGCCGGGCTTGCCAAAGAGGAGATCCCAATCGGTGCGCAGGAGGAGGCGGTCGCCCGCCGCGAGGCCAGGCGCGCGCTCACGCAGGGCTTCACGCGTGATTTGCCTCAGGCCGGTGCAATCCACCACCCGCGCCGGCCCGAGGCACGCCGCCAAGGGAATCGCGTCCACACCGGCGCCGCCAGGATCCAGATGCGCCGGCGCGTCGATGTGCGTGCCCGCGTGCGTTCCCAGCGAGACCCGGTGCACCGCGTACGTGCCATCCCCTACCGGCTCGATGGTGATCTCGGGATCGCCCGGATAGACCGGCATCCCCGCGTGGATAGGGAGCGTGAGGTCGATCACCCGGCCCCCGGCGGGAAGTGGAATGCCCCGCGGCCAGCTGCCTGCCATGCGTGCCTTTCAGAAAGCGTTCCGGAGAGATCCCAGGTAACTCGCGCTCGCTTCCGGCGAATCAACTTGCGAAGCGGGTTCACCCGGTCCGAGCAGGCCCGCATGGGGTGTGCCTCTCCCCGCTGGGAAGGCAACCCCATGCGGAGCGATCCTACTTCCCCATCGCCTTGAGCTTCTCGAGGCAGCGCTTCACGGCTTCCAGCGGCGGGTAGAGATCGCTCTCGTACTCGACAATGTACCACCGGGTGCCGCCGATGCTCTCGCAGAGCCGGAAGACGTTCTGCCAATCGACGCTATCGTCGCCGATGAGCGGCTTGTAGCCGGCGTTGGGGTCGTCCAGGCCGGTCTTGTACGGCTTGAGGTGCACGGTGACCGCGCGGCCAGGATAGCGCTCCAGGATCGGCGCGGATTCGGCGCCACCACGCAGCGCATTCCCGGTATCGAGCTGCATAATCACTTCCTTCTTCGTGTTGCTGAAGAAGGTGTCCCACGGCCACTCACCATCCAGCGTCTGGAACTCGGTGTAGTGGTTGTGGTAGCCGGTCTGCATCCCATGCTCGGCGAGCTTATCGGCGAGGTTGTTCATGAACTCGGCGAGCTTCAGCCAGTCTTGGCGCGTCTTCGTCAGGTCGCCCGGAAAGCCGGGGATGATCACGTACTGATTGCCTACGGCCTTGTTCAGGGCGATCGTCTCCGCAAGCTTGTCGTCCTGCACCATGGCGAAGGGCGTGTGCCAGCCACAGCAGACGAGGCCGAACTCATCGAGCAGCTTGCGCAGCTCCTCGCCCGAAAGCTTCGGCGGGCCGGCAAACTCAACGCCCTCATAGCCCATCTCCGCGACGGCCTTCAACGTGCCGCGCGGATCACGGTCCAGGTCATGCCGAACGGAATAAAGCTCGAGACCAATCGGTATCCTTGCCATCGTTCCTCCTCTGGAGCGCAACAGCGCTTCGAACCAGCGCTACGGCTCTCCAGAGGGGAGGTTCGCTAGGGGCAGAGCCCTTCCTGCCCTTGCCGCCAGTATGCGCGCGGGAGCATACCACGTTGTCGCTCGCCATCGTGGCGTGCGGCAAGCGGAAGAGGGAGCACCCTACCAGAGGAGGACACCGCCAATGGTGACGACGGAGGTGTCGGCCTCATCCGCCGGGCAAACAGCGTAGGCGACGCGCTCGCCCGCCGTCTCGCCGAGGAGGCGCAGCGCCAGGTAGATGGAGGAGACGCCGCAGACGTTGTTCGCGTTCTCGCACCGCTCGATCGCTTCGAGGAACCCCTCCGCGTCGCCTGCGCACACGTGTGCCAGCAGCGCATCATCGGCGCTCCGCAGGCGTTCCTTGCCGAGGGCATCGAGCGGCGCGCCTCCGAAAGCAGGGCCAACATGCGCCAGGTCGGCCGCCGCGACCACGACCACCTGCCGGTCGCGCGTGCTTTCTGCCACCACCTCGAGGAAGCGGGGAATAACCGAGGCTTCCCCGCCCTCCTGGCGATGGCGCAACGGGCCGCACAGCACGGGAAGCACCTCGCACGGCTCGCCGCCTCGGATGTAGTGGAGCCAGACGGCCGCCAGCTCGATGGAGTGCTCATCGCGGTGAAACAGCTCGCCGGCAAAGAGCGCGTCCTCCCCGATGGCCGCAGCGAGGGCATCGACCACGGTGGTGCAGGTGGGGAGCACGCCGAAGGGGGTGGCATAGCTCTGCCGCGTCAGCGTCACCTCTCCTTCCCCGCCGTGATGATCCGTGCCGAGGAGGATCACCAGGTCCGCGGCGCGCACCGCTTCGGCCGCCTCTGCCCACACGCGGGCGTAGACCGCGCCGCCGCGCTCGTAATCGATGTGTGGCGAGATGAGCCCGCGCACGCCAGGGGCCGCCGGCGCCGCTCCGGCTTCCTGCTCGAAGCCGTGCAGAAGGGCGCGCAGCTCCTCGGGTTCGGCCGGATAGGAGAGGCCGGCCAGGCTGGGCTGCCGGAAGGGCTCGCTGCGAAACTCGGAAACGGCGGCGGCACGCGCCTGGGCGTAGCGCTCGTTATCCAGGAGCAACGCGTCATCCAGGGCCTCGACAAGATCGGTCAGCAAATAGAGTGGGAGCTGCCAGCCATAGCGGATGGAAACCGCAGCCGCCAGCCCGGCCACATCGCGCGTGCCGTCGCACAGCGCCAGGATCGGCGCCACCTCTCGCGGGATGAACACGGCCTTCCCGCTCAACTCCAACGGGTCTCGGAGCAGAAGCAATGGCTGCCCCTCGTGTACCACCGGCCGGATATCGAGAGGCCGGAGTTTGGGGTGTTCGCTGCCGTTGGTTCCGATGGTACGCCTCCGTTTCACGTCGCGAGTGAGCTGAAGAGAACCTCGACATTCACTAATCTAACGCTCGCAGCGTTGGATTTGTTGCACCTTCCACCCCGTGCTAGCTGAAGAGAACCTCGACGTCATGACGATCGAGCGACTTGAAGATGCCCGACTCCTCCTGGATCAGCTGGGACACCAGATTTCGCTTGGCTTCCTGGAGCTGCAGAACCTTCTCCTCCACCGAGTCGGCCATGATGAGGCGGTAGACGAAGACGGGCTTCTCCTGCCCGATGCGGTGCGCGCGGTCGGCGGCCTGCATCTCGACCGCCGGGTTCCACC
>JAAZEM010000129.1 GCA_012512265.1 Armatimonadota bacterium
CGCGCACCGCCTGATGAACGCGGCGCAGCTCCTCGGATCCGATGTGGCTGGCGGTGTCGTCAGCCAGGTACCAGGCGAGGAGGGCGCTCTCGCCTTCTTCGGTGGCCACATCGATCAGAACGCTGGCCGGATCGCGCGTGTTGGCGCCCCCGCGCGCCGAGATGAACAGCTTGAACCCGTGGCGGGTCGCCGCGTCCAGGAACTCGCGGAACTCCGGGGTGCGCGCCGAATTGTAGGTGTGCGCCGTGTTGAATCCGGCCTCCTTCAGCTCCTGGAAGGCGCGGTCGAAGCTATTGCGGTTGTGCTCGCGCTTCCAAACCGCGTAGATACCGATAGGAAAGAACGGCTGGCCGTCGATGAGCGTCACGCCATCATCGCGCAGGGTGACGATCCCGCGCGTGCGCGGCTCGCGGATCAGAAGCCACATCTCGTCCGAGAGCGCGTTGCCGCACAGGTCGCTGGCATCCACCGTGATCTGGTGCAGGTTTGGAATCCATGGCGCCTGCGCGGGAGGCCCCTCGAATGAGAGATCCGCGAACGCCACCTCCTCCCCTGGACCGATGTTCGGATGGTCCCAGCCGATGCGGATGTAGGCGGCGCGCGCCTCCGGTGGCGCGACCACGCTCATCTGCGTCTCGTGCCACTGCGGGTCCGCATCGCCAAAATCGATTGGAACCCGCTCCCCGACGGGCCGGCCTTGGGCATCGAGGAAGAAGATCCCGCTTGAGTAGGATCCACTCCCCTCGCCCGCCTTGTCCAGCGGCATCGTGTGGCGCGACCAGAAGCGCACGTGATACGTCGCCCCGCCCTGAACCGCGACCACGGGCGAGGTGAGCGCGAACGCCGTATCGCCCGTGCGCCCGCGGAGGAGCAGCGAGGGCGCTCCGCCCGGCTCACGAGGCTCGCCCTCGCTGATCGAGAGGAGCCCCTGGTAGTTCGCCTTCGCCCATCCCCCGAATCCGGGCTGGATCCCCACGGGGGTAAAAGGCTGTTCCGGGGTGTAGCGGTAGGTGCCGTCCGGCTCGCGCGTGAGCCCGCGTGTCACCAGGCGCCCGTCCACGAAGACGCGCACCGAGCGCGGGTCGATGCCGCTCCCCTCGCCATCGTGGAGCACGAAGCGCACCGGGGCATCCGCCTGCGCGGTTCGCCCCGGGCTCCGGCGGACTAGCACCGGCGGGCGCCGGTCCGGGCCGCTCCAGGCGCGCTCTGTCACTTTCCGGGTGCCAGCGCCGAGCGTCACCGAGCGCACCACGGGCGTCGCCGCCGGATTGCTCGTAAGGAGGTGAACGCGGTACTGCGCCCAGGCGTGCGCGCGCGACGCGGCCGGCAGCGGCGCGCCGGCCGCTGGGAACGCGGTTTTCTCACTCCCATCCGGACCCATCCAGCCGGTCCACCGCCCGGGCGCGCCGGCGTCATCCGGGGCCGTGCGCACCCGAAGGAGTACGCGGGTGTCTCGTGGCGTCTCCGCCTGATACGAGAGGCGCGCGCCCGGAGGAATCCGCACCGGACGCGAGATCAACTCGCCGCTCTCCACGTAGCGCGGCGGGTCGGTGAGAATGGAAAGCGAGAGGTCATCCAGGCAGACGTAGGAGCCGGTGGGAAGATTGGGCGAGTCGAAGCCGATGGAGAGGACCGCCTGGCGCGCGTTCTTGGGGATGGTGCCCTGCACCACGTGCTCGCGCCAGCGCTCTGAAACCTCGCCGAAAGTAAACGAGTTTACGCCGGCCTCGTTGCCGGCGGCATCCAGCCATCGGATCCGAGACCAGTACAGCTCTTTATGCCCGTGAATGCGGCGCAGGTCGCGGTTGTAGCAGGCCTGGAAGGAGAGCCGGAACGGGCGCCCGCCCGGCACGGTGTCAATCCGGCGCTCCAGGCCCCAGGCGGTATCGCCCTTCTCATCGGTCCCGGCGATCACCAGGCACGCCTTGCCCGAGTGGGGTTCCAGCTTCGGAGCGGGCTCGCCTGGCACCGCGGCCTCGGGCAAAGTGGGCGGGAGCACCCCAATCCGCAGCCGGTCCTCAAAATTCTCCAGCTTCCAGGCACCGGGGAACTCCTCGAAGCCGTCACGCAAGATGGGAGTCCACTGCCGGGCCAGGCGCAGCGTGGTGCCGTCCTCAATGTCCCTCCCTGAAGCATACTCTACAGCCAACGCAGGGCTTGCGACCAACAGCAGAAGCCCGATCACCATCTGCTCTTTCCACATGGCCATCCTCCGTGCCGGCAAGGTTCAGAACCCGGGAAAGAGAGAGCGCCCGTCGCCTGAGCGAAGGGCCGCTTCCACCATCCCGGGAGTTAGCCGGTAGTTCGGCACGCGCCCGACCTCTCCCTGCGCGAGTGAAAGCGCGGGCAAGGCATCCGCATCCAGAAACGCGAAATAGCAGGGGGGCGCGGCAGGAGCCAGGGAACCGTTTCGCGCCTCCTGGTATCATGGGGAGATGAGGAGGGTCGATGAGTTTCGTTCCGGCGGTGGGCCCGGCAGATGAGGAGATCGCGGGTTGGTGGTACTGCTTCCAGCGGGCGCACCTGCTCGTGCGAGAGGATGGTTCAGGAGAGAGCGCCGTGCCACGCACGCCCGGCGTCTCAGCCCTGGGGTTGCGCCCGGATACAGTGCAACTCTTGGGGACACACGATGGCATCCCCTGCCTGGCAGCCGGTCTTGATGCCGCGCCGGCCGCCCTGCCCCCAGGATACCGCTTTGTCCACCTACGAGAGCTGTTCGGCGTGCTGCCCGACGAGCAGTTTGCTATCGCCACGCGCGCCGCGCACCTGGCGCAGTGGGACCTGGCGCACCGCTTCTGCGGCCGCTGTGGCAAGCCGCTGGCACTGAAATCCGACGAGCGCGCGAGGGTTTGCCTGGCCTGCGGGCAGCTCTACTACCCACAGATCTCACCCGCCGTGATCGTGGCGGTCTGCCGGGGCGACCAGATTCTGCTCGCGCGCAGCCCGCGCTTCCCTCCGGGCACCTACAGCGTCCTCGCCGGTTTCGTCGAGGCGGGCGAGACGGTAGAGGCGTGCGTCCATCGTGAGATCCGCGAAGAGGTGGGCATCGAAGTGGCCCACCTCCGCTACATCGGCAGCCAGCCGTGGCCCTATCCCAACTCACTCATGCTCGGGTTCATGGCCGAGTACGCCGGCGGCGAGATCCGGGTGGATGGCGTCGAGATCCTGGAGGCCGCCTGGTTCACTCCAGATGCTCTCCCGGGCCTCCCCGGTCCAGGCAGCTTCGCCCGCGTCCTGCTGGACCACTACCTGCGGCGAGTCGGCGCATCCCCCGAGGGCAGATCCGCGGCTCACGAGGGCCGGCGGCCTAGCTGTAGGTGAGGATCGCCGTCGCCCGGCAGGGGCGGTCCACCCAGAAGCGGATCCAATGGGCGCTGTAGCCCTCCGGGAAGTGGTGCGTGACCGCCTGACCCGCGGGCACCCGGATCTCCTGATAGGCGTGCCAGCCGTGGTGATCGGTATCCACCTCAATCTGGAATGTCACCTCGGTCGCGGCATCGTGCGAGAGATCCAGCTGCTTCCGATCATAGCCGGTCATCAGGTAGGGGTCGGAGGGCTCCTCCGGGCTGGCCGATGTCTGCAGCCATGGCCCGCCCTTCCCGGCGGGCTTGCCCAGCTGCCACAGGTCGTCGATATGCCCGAACCAGAGTGCCACCCGGCCATCCGGGGAGCGGAAGATGTGCCCGTCCGGCTTCGCGCCCGCGCGAACGCCGCTCAGGACCATCAGCCCGCGCCAGGTGCAGAAGTCGAGGATCCTCCGGTTGTGCGTGCAGACCGGCTTGATCAGTGGCAGGCCCTCGTCGCGAGGCATCTCGTAGAAGGTGCCGTGAGCGTTGACCAGATACCGCTCGGAGACGCACTCGCGAACGCAGCGCGGCCACCCCGTGGCAAACGGCTGGTCATACGCCGCGGCAGCCTTCGGCAGGCGATAGCGCGCGCCACCCAGGGTCATGATCACCGAGGCGGCATCCACGGTGAACTCCTGCTTGACCGAGGCGATCTGCTCCACTTCCTCGCTCCGGTCTTCGTCAGCCCGGCCAATTCTCAAATCCCCGTCCACTTCGTAGTAGCCGGCGGAAGTTGCCTGGCCAGAGGCGTCTACCTCCCACGCCAGCACTTGCAGGTTGCGGTTGTGCTTGGCCGGCCGGATCAGCGCGGCGCTGAACGGCTCCGGTGAATCCACGGAGGCCAGGCCGGCGAAGAGCGCCGGATCGTCGCGCGAAGTGTCGCGCGGGGAAGTGCAGTGGAAGTAGGCGGTCGCGGTGCAGTCGCGGTCGGTCTTCACGCGCGCCCAGGCAGCTTCAAAACCAGTGGGAAAGATGTAGTAGGCCGAGCCACGCGCCGGCACCGTGACGGTGTGGTGGACCTGCCAGCGGTCCTGGCCATCGGGGTCGCACTCCAGGGTGAAGCGGACCGGGGCATCCGCATCGTGGGAGAGGTGAACCACGCGCCGGTCGAAGCCGTGGATCAGGAACGGGTCGGAAGCCTCGCCCGCGCGAACGGCATCCTGGAGCCAGGGGCCGCCCCACCCGGATCGGGGCCCGAAGAAGCGGAGATCGTCGCGCGTGCCAAACCAGAGGTTGGATTGCGACTGGCCCGCCATCGGGTTTTGCATGATCGAGGTGTCATCGCCCGCGAGAATCAGCCGGCCATTCCAGTCACAGAAGTCAGGAATGTAGCGCAAGTGGCTGGCGATGGGCGCGAGACCGCCGGTGGCGCCGGCACGAAAGCCGGGCGGGAAGTCCCAAAACATGCCGTGCATCGTCATCATCCACTTGCCGCCGCCCACCTCGCGGATGCGCGGCCACTCGGTGTACCAGCCGTGGATCGGGTCGTAGCAGTGGCTTGCCTTCGGGATGCGGAAGGTACTCCACTGCCCGCCATCCAGGAGCTTCAGAATCACCGAGCGCTTGTCCCACCCGGAAGCCCAGAGGGGGCTTTGGTCATCGGGAGCGCCACAGATCCCGCCCGGTCCCGTCACCTCGCAGTACTGCTTCCGCTCGATGACGCGCCACCGCTCGCCATCCCACTCGGCGAGGATACCGGCATCCTCCGGCGTGGTCGTCTCGGGCTCGGCGAGGAAGTGGAACGGCCCGTCGATGGCCTGGCGCTCGCCGTTGTTGGCAATGACCACGCGCCCCTGCGCGGTGTAGCCTCCCTTGCCATGCCAGCCGGGCACCGGCTTCTCGAAAAGGAGCTTCACCGTCAAGGTATGCACGTCCACCTCGTAGATCGGCCCTTCCATGTCGAAGAAGTAGACCTTGTTCGCCGGATCGTTGAGGTGGCGCATGACGGCGGTCATCCGGCCCACGAGCACGTGCGGATCGGCCGCGCGCACTCCTCCCCGGGCATCGATGAAGTAGGGCCCGATGATCAGCTGGTTCGACTCGCGGTGGATCATGCGGCAGGCGTGCGTGCCACCGACGCTTTCCGGGCGGATGGTGACGTTGAGATCCGGGTCGATCTCATAGAGCTTGTCCGGCCCGCCAGTGCGATGATGCGGCGGGTAGGTGATCATCCACAACTTTCCCGCCCAGGGCACCACCGCGCCGATCCCCACCTCGCCCTCGTGGCTGAAGACCGCCAGGTGGGGATAGATGCCACTGATCTGGAGGCGCGCCTCCGGTGTCTTCTTCTCGTTCCCTGCCATGCTCATCTCCCCGAGCGTTTGCAGCCGTGCGCGGGGCACGCGGGGCCGGTGCTCACCCCCGCGCGAAAAGAAGAAGACGGGGCGCCAGCATCACCACGGCGCCCCAGTGATTCGCTCACAGCTTCAGAGTGCCGAGACCCATGCCGCGTAGATCGGCGAGTGTCTTCTTCTCCTCCGCCTCATACAGCTTCCAGATCACCTTCAGGCCTTCCAGGGAGCTCACCGGGTCGGTGAGGGGCTTCTTCCCGGTGCGGATGCACTCGATGAAGTGGGCCATCTCCACCTCGGTCGGCTTGGCGTGTGGGATCTCGAGGAGCACTTCCTCAGCCTGGGCTGCGTCGTGGTTGGCCGGATCGTGGATCACGCTCTTCGAGTGGGCGATCAGCCGGCCGTGGCTAATGTCCGCCTCGATCATCCCCTCGGTGCAGTGGGCGTGGAAGGAGTACTTCAGCCGGCTGCCGCGGGCGCCCCAGGTGCCCATGTGGTAACCCATCACGCCCCCCTCGAACTCGATGGTCACGTTGCTCGTGCCCTCGCGCTCCATCCAGGGCGTTCCGGTGTTCGTGCCGAAGTGGGTACCCCAAACCGGCTTGCCCAGCATCCAGAGGAGCAGATCGATGTAATGGCAGCCGTGGCTGAAGAGCTGACCACCGCCCAGCGTCTTCGCGCTGCTCGCCCAGTGGTCCTCCGGATAGCGAGTCAGCTGCTCGGTCCAGATCGAGAGCTGGAAGACGTCGCCGTAGGTCTTGGCGTCGATCAGCTCCTTCATCTTCACCACCAGCGGATGGAAGCGCATGCAGTAGGCCACCATCAGCACGCGATCCGCCCGCTTGGCGGCCTCGATCATCTCCAGGCACTCTTGCTCGGAGTTCGCCATCGGCTTCTCGACGAGGACGTGCTTGCCGGCCGCCAGGCACTCCAGCGTCACCGGATGGTGCAGGTGGTGTGGCAGCACCAGGAGGACGGCATCCACCTTGTCCAGGATCTCATGGTAGTCTTCCGCAACCGCCACCTCGCCGGGCAACAGATCCGCCACCGCTTGCGCGCGCTCGCGCACGACGTCCACGGTCGCCGTGATCTCCACCTGGTCGAGAATCATGTTGAATCGGCTGGCGTGGCTCCGCGCCATCCCACCACAACCTATGATACCTACCCGTGTCTTCGACATGAAACGTTTCCTCCAACTGCGCCGCGCCAGATAACGGCTTCAGCCCGCGCGGCACAGACCAGTCCCCCCCCTGATTCGGTATACATCCAGAAAACCCCTGTAACGGATCGTCACAACAAGCCCGTTTCCGGCACCCCGGGGCATCGGGCAGGCCGGTACTGGGCCTCTTCGCAGGCGCAGACGCGCGGTTGCCGAGCCACCGGTAGGATGGCGCTCCGGAGTGGCATTCGCAGCACACCCGATTGCCGATGCGCTAGCCGGACCGCGGAGAACGAGGGGTCACCTTAGCAGGAATGCCCGAGGGGCGCACGGAATAGCAGGCCAAACCATGATGGATACGCTGAGGAACATCGTGACACCGATTGGAGGTCAGCAATGCACAGGCGTAGCGGTTTTACCCTGATCGAGCTTTTGGTAGTGATCGCTATCATAGCCATCTTGGCGGCGATCCTCTTCCCGGTCTTCTCTCGCGCGCGGGAGAACGCGCGCAAATCCACCTGTCAATCCAACCTCAAGCAGATTGGCATGGCGATGATGCAGTATGTGCAAGACTATGACGAAACCCTGCCGCAGCACTACTTCAGATCGCCATCGGACGTCGTTGTCTCCAGCATCATCACACTCCTGCACCCCTACGTCAAGAACGTCGGCGTGTGGGACTGTCCCAGCGCCGACATGAAGTGCAAACGCTCGGGGAGCGATCCTATCGTGCTCGGCGACCGCAGCTACGGGTGGAACTACTACATCTTCCCTCTCTCCTCCCCCGCGAGGCTGGCAAGACTCACCTCACCCGCGGATACCGTCTGCGCCGCGGACTGCACCGGCGACTCCTGGGGCCCGGGCCGCCTCTACTACCCCAGCACCGGCGCTCGCACTGATCCAATCGATGGCTCGCAGAACAACTCCTGGTGGGACACGGATGCTCACGGGGGCGTCCGGCCTGGCTTCAACTTCGTCGTCCGGCACAACCAGATGGGGAACGTCCTCTTCATGGATGGGCATGTGAAGGCGATGAGTTACTGGGCACTCTATTCCAACGGCCAGGACACACTCTTCGATTGGGATTGACGCGCGCTATTCCCTTGGGCCAAGCACCACGGCCCACGATCCAACGCGCCACGGCTCGGGCGTCGCGCGCCGCAAGATGTAGCGCACGCCCGTAGACAGGTTGGGGGCGGGAAACCCGATGGGCAGTGTGGATCGTGCCTGGTCGGGCAGTGGGGCGAGTTCCACCGTCCCGACCACACTATCAGCCTGCGGGCCATGGACGATCTCGTGCCTGCGCACTGCCCTCAACGCGGTCAAGGAATACGCGGCGGCGGATAGCACCGGCTGCGTCTCAGCCATGCAGCGGGCCCCGCCGACCACCGCGTTGCCCCGCATCATGAAGCCCGGGGAGGTGTCGCTGCGAGTAGATGGCCAGAGCGCCTCTACTGATCACCATGGCGTGTCCCCCCATTCGCCGGGTAAGTGTCTGATTGCCCTAGCCAGGGCCTTCTGACTGGCATGAGAGGCATCCTCCTGGATGCCCCACCATTCGAGTGCATCACTTCGTTGTTGGAGGGTGTTTCGGATGTGGAGTCTAATTCTGCCGCGAAGAAGTACCCTCGCTCTCACGACACTCTGGCACCGGCGCCTAGCCGGGAGGGGCCATTCGCTGAGAGCACGCCTGATCCTGCTGTTCACGCTTCTGATCTGCCTGGCCGCCGTCTGGCACTGGAGTCCGTTTCGCCTGGGCATTGTTTGCGGTCACTCCATGCACCCCACCCTGCGGCACGGGAGGCTCTTCCTGATCGAGCGAGCCTACTACCGGAGCCACCCGATCCAAAGGGGCGACGTGATCGTCTTCCGGACAGACAAAAGCGTGTGCATCAAACGGGTCTACGCCATCGGGGGGGATCTGATCTGCGTGCTCGTGGCTCCAGAGACGCCCACGGTTCTGATCGACCCGCAGCGCTATCCGGCGCTGGTCGATACCCTGAGCCGGTGGCCGCATGCGGCCGGCATACCGCGCATCTTCCGGGTGCCCCCGCACGCGGTGTTTGTCCTGGGCGATAACATCGGGGTCTCCCGTGACAGCAGGCACTTCGGGCTGGTCACGGAGTCACAGGTGATCGGGCGCGTCCCGGGCGTCGGCCATGGGCCGCCCGCGCCAAGGGGCGTGATCATACGCGGCACCGGACCGGTGCCAGCCCACCCGCACCCATCAGGACCGGGCCCGATGGGCCCGGTCTATCACGCAGGGGGCGCGCTCCGGAGGTCGCCCATTCCATCGGCCACCCTGTCTGGCGGAAAGGGCACCCGGCAGCGAAAGCGCGGGCCGGGCTACGGGTAGTTCACCTCGACCTCGGGGCGAAAAACAAACTCGTGGGGCACCACATCGCCCGGCAGGTTCAGGAGGCCGACAATCGCCTCGGCGACGCTTTCCGCGGCCATGTAGTCAGGCCGCGGCTTGGCGCGGAACGGAGTGTTGGTCCCGCCCGGGTAGATCGCGGTCACCCGGATCCCATGCGGCTGGCATTCCTTGCGGAAGATACGCGTGAGCGCGTCGAGGCCGGCCTTGCCAGCCGTGTAGGCGCCCATCGTCTCGTTCGAATAGAGGCAGGCCGAGGAGAGGATGTTCACCACGTGGCCTTCGCCACGCGCGCTCATCAGCCGGAACGCCTCGCGCATGAAGATCATCGGTGCCCGCAGATTCACGGCAAGCATGGCGTCGAAGTGGTCAGTCTGGATCTCGCTCACAGGCGCCTTGGTGATGTTCACCCCGGCGTTGTTGATGAGGATATCGAGGCACCCCAGATCGGCGTTCGCGCGCTCGATGAACGCCAGGATCTCTTGCTCGCTCGCCAGATCGAAAGTGGCGTGCAGGGGCGGCCTCCCGCCCGCCGTCGTGATGGCATCGAGTAGCGACGCCATCTTTTCGGGGGAGCGCCCGCATACAGCGAGGCGCGCCCCCTCGCTCGAGAGCCGCAGCGCCAGCGCCCGGCCAATGCCAGACGTGGCTCCCGTCAACAGGATCGCCTTGCCGGAAATGTTACTCATTTTCCCCTTCCTGGTATTCGCGACGTCTGGTGCCGCGGCGAACAGGAGCACCGCTTGTGCCAGGGAGAGCATTGGACGCCACGCGCCCACTCCCGCTTTGCGCGGCTAAGGCAAGGGCAGCTCTACCCCGCACTCCTGGGCCACCTCTTCCAGCATCTCGCGATGCCTCCCGCCAATCGGAATCCCCTCGGTAGCCCAATCGCGCTCTCGCCGCCACTCCGGACCGCCCGGCAGCTCCGCCTCGGCACACCCGGGCAACGGCTCCAGAGAGCGCGTCTTGCGCACGAACTGGTCCATCTCCGCCAGAAACGTATCGAGCGGCATGAAGCGCGCGACGTCGAACACCGCGAGGAACGTCCCCTGGTTCGCTCCCGGATAGAGGCGGTCATCATCGGGATTCTCCGGCAGGCTGACCCCCGCCAGGATTCCCCCCAGCGCCATGGTAACCGCGCCCAGCCCCATGATCTTGAAGACGGCATCCGGAGCTACATCGAAGACCTCGTCCAGATGCTCGCGCATCGCCTGCAGGCGCGCTTCTCTGTCGCGCGTGCGCGCGGGCCGGTGGGAGAAGTAGCAGCCCATGTCGAGCACCAGCGGCGGCTCGGCGCTCGCGGGAATCGCGAAGCTGATCGGCCCGCCCGCGCCCACCTGCAGGATGTGGCGGGGGGGCCCAATCGGCCGGTGCGATCGCGTGTCGACGCCAGAGACGCACAGGGCGGCGCACCCCTCGGGCAGCACCCGGCGCGTGTAGGTTCCTGCCGCGCCAATGTGCCCGTGGTTGACCGCCACAACCGCCGCCGTGCCCATCTCTTTCGCCTTTGCCAAGGCCACTTCCACCGCGCGATACGCCGCAAAATGCCCCAGGCCGCCATCGCCATCGACGACCGCGGTGGCCGGCGCCTCTTGCGAAACACGCACCTGCGGATCTGGATTGAGCTCCCCGGCGCGGAACTGCCGGGTGTAGCGGAGCAGCTGTTGCGTGCCGTGGCTCAGAACGCCCCTCTGATCCGTCTCCACCAGGGTGTTCGCCAACAGCACCGCGTGCTCCTCCGGCACCCCCACCTTCTCAAGCACCTCACGCGCGAACCGGCGCAACTCCTCCGGCATGACGCGCACCCCATCGGCTGGCGGTATGTTCACCCCTAACTTCTCCTACTCCACAGACACTCTGCTCCCATCACGACGCGCGCCCGGCCCCAGGCCAATCCGCCGGCGCCCCTCTCGCGCCGGCACAAGCGCGCGCCCCCCCCTCTTACAGGCCCAGCAGCTTCTCGGCGTTCTTGTAGCAGATCTTCTCGTAAGC
>JAAZEM010000013.1 GCA_012512265.1 Armatimonadota bacterium
GCAGAGGCGATCCTCTGCTCCGAGCGCGCGCCGGCGGCTGTCGGGGCCGCGGCGCTATCCGAGACAGAAGTTGGTCAGAAGTTTGCTGCTCGCGGGCAGGTTCCTCCCGAGAGATCGTGCTTGCCACACCCCCGTGGCACGCGCGTTTGGCGTAGCCCCCTGAGATGGAGCGCCCCATCCCTCGCGCCTCACCTGCCCATCCGTGTCCGCCCCCTTCATCCGTGGTATCGCCGCGCGGTGGGGATTCGGAGAGAGATGAGGAAGGAGAGGCCGGTCCAGGAACCGAACACGGGGGCACGGGCAGCGCCAGGGTGCTGCCTTGTGCCATTCCCTGGAGGGGTTTCATGTTGACGTCAGATCAGGTGAAGAAGTGGGCGAAGGAGTGCGGCGCGGATATTGTCGGAGTCGCCTCGATGGACCGCTTCGAGGGCGCGCCGAAGCAGATGGACCCGCGCTACATCTTCCCAGATGCGAAGGCGATGATCGTGCTCGGATTTCGCATCCTGCGCGGCACGCTGCGCGGCATCGAAGAGGGCACCTTTTACGTCTCCTATGCCGGCATGGGCTACGCCGGCATCAACCATGTCCAGCAGCCGATGGCGCTCTGGGAGTTGTGCAAACGGATTGAGGACGAGGGTTGGGAGGCCGTACCGATCCCCAACAACTTCCCCTGGACCAACACCGATAGCAGCGGCCAGAACCCGGAGGCGACCGGCAAGATGCGCGAGGCGTTCAGCCGGCCCGTCTCGCCCGATAAGCCGGCGCCAGATGTCTTTGTGCATATGCGCATCGCTGCCTTCGCGGCCGGCCTGGGCGAGATCGGCTACAGCAAGATGTTCATTTCGCCACAATTCGGGCCTCGTCAGCGCCTTGCCGCCGTTCTCACGGATGCGCCCCTGGATCCCGACCCGCTCTACTCCGGGCCCCCGCTTTGCGACCGCTGCATGGCGTGCGCGCGCGAGTGTAGCGGCGGAGCCATCAGTATGGAGAAGACGGTGAAGGTCACCGTCGCCGGCCGTGAACTGGAGTGGGGCGAGATCGATTACCAGAAGTGCAGCCGCTACTTCTGCGGGGCCAGCAAGGCGCACAATCCCTTCATGACCTCCAAAGAGGATGAGGAGGGCTTCAACCAGCCCGTGGGCGCTGCCCAGCGCTACAAAGTCGGGCCCACCTATGATTATGGCCGCGCCCTCGAAGGCGCCAGCGGCTGCATTCGCGCCTGCATGGTGCATTTGGAGGAGCGGGGCAAGCTGCAGAACACCTTCCACAACCGTTTCCGCAAGCGGAAACCGTGGAAGCTGGAGTAGGGGAACACGGCACCCCAGAGAAGAGGAATGCGGGCGTGCGGAGAGGAGCGTTGGCACACAGCGCTCCTCTCCGCACGCGGTCTTTAGGAGCCCCTCGGATCAGTCGAACAGGGTGCGGAACTTGTCATCGCGGAAGATCTCGGCTTGCGACTTGAACTGCTCGATGTAGAGGCGGGCATAGATGCCGTTATTCTCCAGCAGTTCGATGTGTGTGCCCATCTCCGCGATCTCGCCCTTATCCAATACCACGATGCGGTCAGCGCGCATGATCGTGGAGAGGCGGTGGGCAACGACGAAGGTGGTGCGCCCGCGCATGAGGCGCTCCAGGGCTTCCTGGATCAGTGCCTCCGATTCCGAATCCAGTGCGGAGGTTGCCTCGTCGAGGATGAGGATGCGTGGGTCGCGCAGGATGGCGCGAGCGATAGCCAGGCGCTGCTTCTGACCGCCCGAGAGTTTCATGCCGCGCTCGCCGATCTCCGTATCGTAGCCATTCTCTTGCTCGATAATGAAGTCGTGCGCATTCGCCGCCTTCGCTGCGGCAACCAGCTCCTCGTCCGTGGCCTCCGGAGCGCCATAACGTAGGTTGTCGCGGATCGTTCCGGAGAAGAGGAGCGTTTCCTGAAGGACGATCCCGATCTGGCTGCGCAACGAGTGGAGGGTCACGTCCTTCAAATCGTAGCCGTCGATTAGGATCCGGCCCTCGATAGGATCGTAGAAGCGCGGGATGAGGTTGCTCAGAGTGCTCTTACCCGAGCCACTCGGACCCACCAGGGCGATCATCTGGCCAGGCTGCACATCCAGGCTGATCCCCTTGAGGACGAGCTTATCGGGGTCATAGCCGAAGGAGACATTCTCCACGACGACATGCCCCTTCACCGGAGGCAGGGGCACGGCATCCGGCTTCTCGGCAACAGAGGGCTTCGTGTCGAGCACCTCGAAGATGCGCTCCAGAGCAACAGACGCACGTTGGATGACGTCGTTCACCTGCACCACGCGCACGATCGGTCCGTACAACTGGGCGAGATAGGAGGTGAACTGAACCAGGCGGCCGGCGGTCATTCCCGCCTCTTCCCGGATTGCCAGGTAACTGCCATAGCAGAGGATGATCGCGGTGCCCAGACCGGAGATGAACTCGGAGGTGGTGCCCAGCGTCGTGCTGAGCTTGATCATATCGAGCTCTAACGTGGTTTTCTCGCGGATATCGCCGACGAAACGTCGCTGCTCGGAGCGCTCGCGGGTGAAGGACTTCACTACTTTGGCGCCGGTGATCCGCTCGGAGACGCTTCCGACGATGTAGGAGAACTTCTCCTGGACATCCTGGCTCGCGCGGCGGATCCGGGGGCGCAGGATGAGGAACGTCCACGCGTAGAGCGGGAGCACCAGGATGGAGTAGAACGCCAGCTTGGCGCTCATCGAGAAGAGAATCACGATGAAGATGATGATGGCGAAGGTATCGCTGATCAGCTGGATGAAGGCGCTGGAAAAGAGCTGGTGAACGTTCTGAACGTCCCACATCACGCGCGCCAGGATCTTGCCCGCCTGGTTCTTCTCGTAGTATGAGAGCGAGAGCTTCTGCAGGTGGCGGAAGATGTCGTTGCGCAGGTCGAAGAGGACCAGCTGGCCGACCAGCGAGACGAGGTAAGTGCGCCAGTAGGAGATGACGCCGCTGGCGAGGCGAAGCCCCAGGATGGCCACCAGCACCCACTTGATCATCTCCATGCGGCGGTTCGGGATGACGTCGTCGATGAGGGTCTTCGTCAGCCAGGGGATGACGGCGCCCTGGCCTTGGAGCACCAGGATGAGCCCCAGCGCGCCGAAGACGCGCCACTTGTAGGCGAAAACATAGCGCGCGAAACGCCGCAGATTCTCCATGGAGTCGGACTACCTCCGCCGGGAGCTTTCTCTCCCTCCCCGCTCGTGCCTCAGGCCCGCCCCCGATGAGCCCGGCGGCAACCCGGGGCATTCATGCGACCCTGCCCCTTACCGATCGGATCGCACCAGGCGTGAGGGTGCCGCCTCAAACCCAGCCTGCCGCATGGCCTGCGCCTCCTCGACGGTGAGCGGAACCTCGGGTTTCCCGCCACGGATCGGTTTGGCATACATTCGCGTCTCCTGCCGTCCGTGAAGTGAGCTCAGCACAATGCCGTTGCCCGCGTCATCCAGGAGAGCGAGCGCGAAGCTGAGATGACCGCCGACGTCATCAAAAGCGTCGAAGCGCAGCATCCCCACATGCTGCACGCACCCTGTCATACGCTCGTCTAGCCGCTGACAGGCGTTTGACACCTCATCAGCACGCTCTACCGCGGCCACCACACGATCGAGGTGCGCGTGCAGCAGTTGCTCCAGGTTCTCTCCATTCGACCCGGTTGCCAGACGGCGAAAGCTCCGTGACAGGCGGCTGACACGCGCCACCAGCCAGACATTCACGCCCGCCAGCACCAGGATCACTGTTGCGGCAGCCGCCAAGACGGCCTCCGCATTCCCTACCACCAACGACTCGGCCGGCACTCTCAACTCCTCTCCCATCTCCTATCGGGCCGCGTAACCGGGTGCGTGCTCTGCGTGCATCCGCACACTACCTAAGCTTCGACCTGCACTCGTGCTTTCCTGGCGGGGGATTGCCTGCCGGCGCTATCAATGAGGGTTCGCGTCAGGCGGGGCCGATGCCGCCTGGCTGGAAGGCGAAGCGGCAAACGATCCGCTGCGGGCCTGACAGGCGCTCCCTCCATCGGGCTCGCTCTGCTCTCTAGCGCAGGTGGCGCGATAGCCACTCGCGCAAAGTCGCGAAGAAGTCGTCGCGGACGTGGCGCTCTGCCCAGGGGCGATGCCCGCACCGCTTCCACTCGCGATACTCCAGGTGGGGCAGGAAGGGAAGCAGGCTGTTGCGGATCATCTGCCCCGGGTGAGGATCGTAGGCGCCGTGCAGCATCAACACCGGCGAACGAATCGCCGCGAACGTCGCGGGATAGACGCCCGCTTCCTGCAGGCGGATCATATCGTTCCACGTCTCAGTGTGCGCGCGCAGGTCGAAGGGCGGGAGTGACTCCGTGTCCGGTTCCGGGGGGTGGGGATCATAGTCATACAGCGAGTGCGTCAGCTCGTAGCGCCTTGCCATCTGCGCCAGCGGATCGGGGATCTCTTCCGGGATACGCTCCAGGAGTCGGCGTAGCTCCGGGGATGTGCGCGCTTCCAGCGTGGCCCCGATCTGGGCGCGCGCCGCCGCATCGAAGGTGCCGCACCCCACGAGGGTGAGGGGGCCGGCGCTCTCCGGGTGGGCTGCCGCATAGGCGAGGGCCAGCATTGCGCCCCACGACTCGCCGACCAGCGCCGGTCGGGCAAATCCGCAGGAGAGGACTACTTCGTGGAGGTCGGCGATGTGCCGGGCAACGGTGAGCGGTTCCTCGCCGCTGCCGCGCTGCCAGGGTTCGAGCACGCGGAAGGCGCCGGCCAATCCGCGCGCGAGCGGCGCCGCGCTGCCGGGGGCCGCGGGGCCCCCGTGCAGGACGATCACCGTTGGCCCCTCGTTGCCGTGGAAGCGCACCCGAATCTGCTCTTCCACCGTAGCGTCTCCCATCCATCTAGCAGGCCGGTGCCTACCGGGCCTCCATGCGCTGGAGGCCCAGGGCACCGGCCTCACGGGCTCTTCTCTCCCGTGTCGCACGCCGCTCCATGTCGCCCGGCCAGACGCCCGAGGCACCTGGCCGGAAGCACGCGTCTTCTACCAGCAAGCGGGGTGGCTCACTTCTGGCTCGGGTGCTTCTCGAAGAAGTCCTCCTTTGGCTGGAGGAACTTGAAGGTGTGCCCGGCAGGCAGGAACGCGGAAAGCGGCTCGAAGATCCGCTCCCAGCTCCAGAACTCCTCGCCCACGCCGAGATACTCGCGCACCTTCTCCGTTCCCTGCGGGGCGACAGGGTGCATCAGCACCGTGGCCGCACGCACCATGTGGAAGGAGTCGATCAGCGCCTGGCGGCGCACCTCGGGGTCGCACTCCTCATTGTAGGGGTTGACCTTCGTCCAGCGCTGGTTGTTCTCGCGAATCAGCTCGGCAGTGATCTCAATCGCGCGATGGAACTCGTGCGCGGCCATCGCCTCCTCGAAGTCGAGGATCGCTGTTTCAGTGCGCTCGACGACTTCGGGGCTCACGGTGCCTTCGGGAAGCTGGCCCTCGAAGTACTTTTGCGCGGTGTAGAAGCAGGAGCGCACCGCCCGGTTGAAGGCGTTGCTCAGGAGGTTGGCCTCCTTCAGCACCGGGTCTGCCTCGCGCGGATCCGCCTTCGGGTTGAGCGGCTTTGGCCGGAAGCTGACGCTCCGCTCGCCGAGGCCGAGGCTGAGGAAGTGTGCCCGGAGTTGATCCACCGTGTAGTAGTCGAGCAGCTCCCTGGCCAGGGGGGGCTTGACAGCGCCGCTGCTGCTTGCCTTCTTATCCAGGAAAAGGATGTGCCGGTTCGCGACGATGCGCGTCAGCCGGAGCTCGCCCTCGGGGGGATCCACGGTCGGGCGGCCCTCCTGCATTCCGAGGAAGATCGCCATTTGTGCCAAGCCGTAGAAATAGACGTTATCCTCGCCGATGAACTGGTAGACCGTGGCGTCTCGGGTGGCCCACCACTCTTTCCAGTGGGATGCGGGCTGGCCCTGCTGCTCCAGGCAGGTGGCCGTGAAGGAGATCGGCGCCCAGAGCGACTCGGGCCAAACCCAGAAGGTGAGGCCCTCTAGCCCCTCGATCTCCGGCGCGGGCACGCCCCACTCCAGGTTGCCCGTCAGCCGGAAGGGTACGAGCGTCTTCCCCACGCGATAGCGGATGCCATTCTCGCCCAGGATCGGGCGCGCCCGCTCCATCTCCTCCAGCCGCTCGAAGACGAGTTGCACGGACTGTGCCTGGCCCTCACGCAGCGTGTGCGGAGGCAGCTTGGGGCGCACGGCCTCCAGGGCTTCCAGCTGATTGCGCGTCACATGGATGATCGGCGGCTCGAACCACTCTAGCACGGAGCTGACCGCCCACGGCCGCCACTCGCCGGATTCCTTCAGGTGCTCGTACCACGGCAGGAGCACGTCGCGCAGGCCGGCGATGTTGAGGTACCAGTTGGTGACATCGCGCATCTCAGGACGCTTGCCCGTGAGCGTGCTCTTCGGGTCAATCAGATCGATCGGCTCGTACTGGTGGCCCAGCGAGCACTCGTCAGCATACGCGTTCTCCGATTTGCAGCCCAGCACCGGGCAGCGCCCCCTCACCTGGCGGCCCGTCAAGAAGGTGCCTCGCTCCGGGTCGTACCACTGCGGCGTGGTGCGTCGCTCCAGATGGCCATGCGCGTAGAGCGTGCGCAGAATCCACGCGCCAAACTCCGCATGGATCTCCCGGGCGCGTCCAAGACCCGAGGCCGCGAAGAGGTTCAGGCTGATCTGGTAGTCCTCCAGCGTTTTGCGCTGGCGGTCGTGGTTATACTGAACGAACTCCTCCAGGCTTCCCTGGAACTGCCCGGATTCGGTCTGCTTGCGATGCTCCTCGACGATGGGCGAGCCGTAGCAGTCGGTTCCAGAGATGAAGAGGACGTTCTCAGAGCCGATGCGGTCGCGCAGGAAGCGAGCGAACATGTCGGCGAAGACAAAGACGCCCCCGACGTGTCCGAAGTGGAGGTCTTTGCTTCCATAGGGCATCCCGGCCGTAATCACGGCCCGCTTTGGGAACGCCGGTCTCACCCGGCCCGAAGCGCTCTTCGCGGTCAACTCATCCGACATGCGTACTCTCCTTGCCGTTCTATCGCCCGGTCTGTGGTTCGTGCAGGCCGGACGGTGCTGCTCTCATTATAGCAACGACGCCACCTTCCCGCAAGCGAGGCCCCGCGCTCGCCCCGCGGGAGGGGAGCCGCCGCGGGGCACCAGACGGGGGGCGCGAAGGGATTGCCCCGCCTGCAGCGAATCCCGGAGGGGCACGTGCTGGCAATGGATCCGGTGGATGCCACTCAGGAGGAAGCTATGTACCGTCTGACACCTCCAGCCGTCTATGTCTCGGACAGAGCGATGGCCGATGCTCGTTCGGCGGCGCGCGTGGGTCGAATGCTGGCCGCGCTGGGTTGCGAGGAGCGCGCCATTCCCTTCACCGACACGGATATTCCGGAGATGATCCGCGCCCAGGGCTGGGAGACGGCCCGGCGCCGGCAGGGAACGCACGCCGGGCATCGCGACCCGGCGCTCGTCTTCACCACCATCCGCTTCGACGACCGCCCGGACCCAAAGCGGTTCCTCGAAGAGTGTCCGCCCGGAACTCCGCCCAGCCTTGTCCATCAGCTCCTCGGGTATGGCGGGCGTACCGTGCACCGAGAGAACCCGAAGCACGACCGCGTCTGCCGCTGCCGCTATCAGTTCGAGACGATCTTCGGGTGCCCCCATGGCTGTTGCTACTGCACCGGAGGCCAGGTCTCTATCATCTATGTCAACCTGGAGGAGCTGATCGAGCGCCAGATCGCCCCAACGCTGGCAGGAAACCCGAGGCAGAACGTCTTCATGTTCAACTCGGCCCTCAGCGACACGCTCAGTTTTGAGCCGGAGTATGGGTTGACCCAACTCATGGCGGAGCTGTGCGCCGCCACGGAGGACCGCTACTACCTGATCCATACCAAGAGCGCCAACGTCGATTTCCTGCGCAATATCGACCACCGCGGGCACACCATCCTCCTGTGGAGCCTGACCAGCCCGACTGTGAGCCGCGTGGTAGAGCCGGGCTCGGGCACCACGGAAGAGCGGATCGAGGCGATGGGCAAGTGCGCCGACGCCGGCTACCCGGTTCGCGTGAAGTTCAAGCCGATCGTGCCGGTGCGCGGGTGGCGCGAAGAGGCCGAGGCGATGGTGGATGCGCTCCTGGCGCGAGTGCGTCCGGATAACATCGGGCTCTGCACCATTGCGTGGATGCCGCTGGCGGAGTTGCGCGACTGCATCGATTTCAGTTTGATGGACCCGGAGTTTGTGTGCGCCATGGAGGATGCCGAGGCGCGAATGCGCGGCGTGCATACGGGACCAATCCCGCCCGAGATGCGGGCTCGCGTATACCAGTTCTACTTGGATGCCATCCGGGCGCGCGACCGTGAGGTGCCCGTTTTCCTGTGCACGGAATCCCCTGAGCTGTGGCAGGAGTTCGCGCCCCGGCTCGGGATGAGCCCGGGCGACTACGTCTGTGCGTGTGGCCCGCAAACGACGCCGGGCGCGCGCCGGATTGCCGAACTGTGGGAACCAGAGAGCGTGGCGTAGGCTTGGAGCATCAACGATGGCCTTTCTTCTCAAGAAGCATCTCTCACCTTTCCTCTTTCCTGTGCCCCTATGCGTGCTGCTCCTGCTGGCCGGCGTTCTCCTCCTCTGGCCCGCGAAGAACAGGCGATGGGGGCGAGCGCTGGCGAGCGCCGGCCTATGTGTACTCCTTCTGGGCGCGCTGCCGCCGTTCCCGGAGGTAGGCATCCGCTATCTGGAAGCACCCTGGTCTGTCTACAAGCCGGTCGCCGGTGCCGATGTGCGCTGGGTCGTCGTGCTGGGCGGCGGTGTCACAGTGGATCCGTCGCTCCCACCGACGACGCAGCTCACTCGCTCGTCGCTGGTCCGGCTGATCGAAGGGATCCGGATCCTGAAGCTCCATCCGGAGGCGCGGCTCTTACTCTCGGGGGGAGCTCCCTTTGGTGCGGCGCGCTCCGAGGCCGCGGTGATGGCGGACGCCGCCCGCGAATTGGGCGTGAGTCCGGATCGCATCGTGCTTGAGGAGAGCTCGTGGGACACCGAAGGCCAGGCGGTCGGGGTGAAGCCGATCGTCGGCAGCGATCCCTTCGTCTTGGTCACGACCGCATCGCACTTGCGACGGGCGATGGCGCTCTTCGAGGCACAGGGCCTCTCGCCCATCCCGGCCCCCGCGGAGCCGCGCGTGAGGTATCGCCCCCTCCCAGACCTCCGGTGGCTCTACCCTAGCGCCGAGAATCTCCAGGTTTCCACCGAGGTCGTCTATGAGTTCCTTGGGATGGCGTGGGCACGCCTCCGCGGAAAGGCATGAGCCGGAGCGCTCGCGCAACAGCCATCCCGGTAATAAAAGGACCATTGGTTCACTGCAGTAAGAAGGCGACCGGGGCGGCGATCGCGAAAAGGGGATCACAAGTCGCTGGCGCGCCCTCGCCTGCCGGGCGCGCCGCTCTCCTGAGGAGGCCTTATGTCTATCCCGTTCCTGGCCAAGCCGCACCAGACGCAGCCAAGGATACTGAAGTGGGCGGCGGAGCATCCGGAGCTTATCCGGCTCGATTCCGTGCGCCAGTACGTCGGGTTCGACGTGTACGCGGTGACGGTAACCGACACTTCGGTGCCTGATGAGAAGAAGACGTGCTGTCTCTTCACGCAGCCGCACGCGCACGAACCGGCGACGACTGCCGGCATGATGGACTTCCTCAGCCAGGTGATCGAAGGCCGCCACCTCGATGGCTCGCCCGCGGACCTCCCGCGTGAGGAGATCCTGCGGAACCTGCTCCTTAGCATCATCCCCGATGCCAACCCGGATGGGCGGTCGCGCTCGCCAGAGCTCTATTGGGATGGGAGCAAGTGGTCGAACGACGAGTTCTGGTACACCATGAGGGGGATTGACCCGCGGACTCTGAAGATGTGGGAGCGCTTCGATGAGTGGGACCTGCGCGAGCAGTCGCCGCGCCCGCTCACCATCGGGATCGTCTACGAGCAGGTAGGGCCGTTTGAATACGTGGAGCCAAACCGCAGTCACCGCTCGGCCTACTTCCGGCTGATCCATCACCTCCTGGGCCAGCGGCGCTACCATTATCTCCTTGACCTGCACCAGACGGAGTTCGAGCGCTCGCCGCACAACTGCATGGTGATCCTCCCGATCCTGCAGCCCGAGCTTCCCGAGGCGATCCGCTCCACCAACCAGGCGTGGGGAGAGGAGATCGTGGCGGCATGGGCGGCTTCCGGCGCCAGCCCGGTTCCGGAGGTGGCTCCCCTGAACTACACCGGTGTGCAGGCGGAGTACTTCCGCCGCTCGTGGCGAGATATTGTCCGCGTCACATCCAAGGTCACCGTCGAGATACAGAACAACAACCAGCGCACGCCGCCGCAGGAACAGGTGCGCCTGATGGACGTGGCGATGCGCGTGACGGTGGAGCGCGCCTTGCGGGGAGGAGCCGCCTGATGGCACGGATTGATGCTTCCGAAGTGGGTGGGTTGCAGGCTGCCCTGGATCTGCTGCCGGAGACAGGCGGCACGGTCTATCTCCCGGCGGGGAAGTATGTGATTACGGAGACGGTGGAGAAGCGCCTGGCCGAGGGCCAGCATCTCTTCCTGGTGGGCGAAGGCCGCGCCACCGTGCTGGTGAACGAGAACCGGGATGGCGCGCCTCTCCTGCGCCTGGTGGGTGCCGTCGGGCAGTGGTGGCCGGACCTAAAGATCACCATCCGCGACCTCACCTTTGTCGGCAACTACGACAGCGGCGATGCTCTTGTCATCGACCATCCTAACGACACGATGGTGGACGGCTGTTTCTTCTATGGCCATGGCGGGCACGCGCTCTACCTGAAGACGCAGGGCACCAACGTCACCTGCCGCGATTGCTGGATGCGCGATTGCAAGCGGGGCGTGCGCGCCGAGAATATCCACCACCTGACGCTGCATGGCTTGCAGACGCGCAGCCGGGATGGCGGGCAGGTGCAGGCGGAGCACCTCTTCCTCGACCGCAACTGCCGCGAGGTCCGCGTGGTGAACAACCACTTCGCCTATGGGCACGCCGAGGCGATTATCCTCGACGGCGCGGCCCAGCACGCCATCGTCGGCAATACGATTGAGGGCTTCCAGGTGGGCATTCTCGCCCGAAACGACCGCGAGCGCGACTGCCGAGACATCACCCTTGGCTCGAACTACATCCACTACGGCTGCGCCATCCATCTGGAGGGTGCCTGCAACGGCTTTGTGATCTCCGACAACATCATCACCGATGCGCACGCGGGCGCTGTCATCATCGAGCGCGCGCAGGAGAGCGGAGCGCACGCCATCACCGGCAACGTCATCCGCAAGAGCGTTTACCAGGGCCAGGGCGGCATCGCCCTGGGCGATAGCCGCGGGTGCAGCGTGGTCGGCAACGTCTTTGAGGAGGCGCACACCATGCCGGCGATCACTGCCGGCCCCGGCGGAGGCGAGCACGTCATCGCGTCGAACAACATCACCCGAGCCGAAGGCGAGCAGATTGTGGTGAAGGATGCTCCCGGGTGCCTGGTTTCCGGGAATCTGGTCAACGGCAAGAGGGTGGACCAGATACCGTAGTCCATCGGCATGGCCTATCCCCTTGTCAGGACAGGAGGTACATACAGGATGGAAGCCCGAGAGGCGCTCGCCCTCCACGGCGGGCCGAAGACGAAGACGACGCCCTACGGCACGGGCGTGAAGCATGATGCCACGGCGGAGGCGGAAGCGCTGCGCGCCCGTCTGGAGGCCGGGCCACTTCCCCTTGCCATGGGCCCCTCCATTAAGGAGTTGCGCCAGAAAGTGCAGGAGATGTTCGGGGTCCGCTTCTGCGTGCCCACCTCCTCGGGCACCGCGGCGGTCCACACCGCGCTGGCCGCCCTCGGCGTGACGCCCGGCGACGAGGTGATCACAACGCCGGTCACTGACCACGGCACCGTGATCGGGATCATGCAGCTCAACGCGATCCCTGTCTTCGCCGATGTGAACCCCGCGACGATGATGATCGACGCCGGTACCATCGAGCCGCACATCACCTCGCGCACCCGGGTGATCCTTCCCGTGCACCTGGCTGGCTGCCCGGCGGATATGGACGGCATCTGCCGCCTGGCGCGAAAGCACGGGCTGAAGGTGCTGGAGGACTGCGCCCAAAGCTGGATGGCGGAGTGGAACGGCCGGCTGGTGGGCACCATCGGGGATGCCGGCATCTTCTCCATCAACGAGTCGAAGCATATCAGCGCGGGCGAGGGGGGCGTCCTCCTCACGAATGATGAGGAGGTCGCGCGCTACGCGGATCTCTTCGCCGATAAGAGCTATAACCGCTCGGGGCAGGGGCCCATTGACCCGGTGATGCCCGCGCTCAACTACCGGATGAGCGAGGTGAACGCTGTTCTGGCAATCGAGCAGCTGAAGAAGGTGCGTGAGGTGGCCGCGCGGCGCTGGGAGCTGGGCGAGCGCCTGGCGGCCGAGATCGAGGGGCTGCCGGGCATCCGGCTGCTGCGGCCCCCGGCGGGGAGCAAGTCGAGCTACTGGCATGGCGTGCTCCTGGTCGACAAGGAAGAAGCTGGGGTGGACGGCCCGGAGTTCACACGCGCCCTCGTCGCCGAGGGGATCAGTGCCTCGTGCCCCGTCTCCCGGAACCTCCTCGACTGGCCGCTCTTCCGCAGGCTGAACGAGGACCCGCGTGCCTTCCCCACCTACATCGCGCCGGGCCTGGAGAAGGGTCGATTCGCGTTGGAGAGCTGCCCCAACGTCCTGGCGCTGGCGACGCGGAGCGTGCGCGTGCACCTCAACGAGTTCTGCACCGACCAGGATATCGACGAGACGGCGCGCGCGATCCGCAAGGTGGCGCGCTGGTACCGCGGCTGAGGCCGCAGAGCTCGGAAAAAGCAATACGGGGCGCCAGGCGTAGCCTGGCGCCCCGTGCTGTGAAGTCACGCGTCAGAAGTCGTAGTTGTACTGCCAGTAGCGCCGGTCATCGAGGGTGTCCTTCTTCATCCACTTCACGTGGCCGTCGTAGAAGCAGACGTTCAGACCCTCGCCGTGTGGCGCCTGAACCCGGCTCTGGAAGTAGTAGCGGTAGGTATCTCCGACCGCCCTCCAGGCGGCATAGCCGTTGCCGTCCGAGTCGCCAAAGAGGACCTTCTGCGCCGGCTGCTGGATCTGGGCCATTGACTTGCTATCCAGGTCCATGTTGTCCCAATACCAGAGGCCCCGGCCGGGGCTCCGCGGCGCTGCCGGGCGCAGGATTCGGTCGTCGGTGGAAGAAGCCGGGGTTCGCGAAGGGCACAGGAGGACGCCGGTGTTCTTGATGTAGGGCAGGATTGCCTCGAAGGTGCAGACCAGGTAGGTGTGCCCCGAATCCCCACAGCGATGGATGGGCGTCATCTCGTCGTAGTCCTGGATGTAGGCCAGCTGGGCCATGCCGAGCTGCTTCAGGTTGGACTGGCAGGTGCTCTTGCGCGCGTTCTCTCGCGCGCGGGCAAAGACCGGGAAGAGGATCGCCGCCAGGATGGCGATAATCGCGATTACCACGAGCAACTCGATGAGGGTAAAACCCCACTGTTCCCGTCGCGTTTCCATGTGTGTTACCTCCCAAGAGTGCTGCCGGCAGCATTCCTTGGACTGCTTAGGCACGCGCCGCCCAGTCGCCCCATGATAGCACTTGAACGCTCACTGGGTCAACACCTTCCTCAAGGCGCGGTGGTCCACGCGGCCCCTCGAGGCAGGAAGGAATGCGAGGCTGCCGAAGGATGAGATGATGATGGGCCGGTGGGGCACTGCCCGAACAGAGCGGCCCGGTTCGCGCGGAACGGAAAGGTAGGGACATGGTGAGGATACTCTTTCTTCCGATCCTGTTGGTCTCGGTAAGCATCGCCAACGCGGCGGTGAAGCCCGGCGAGAACATCCTGATCAACGGATCGTTCGACAGTGAGGATCAGGATGGTCTCGCATTCTGGGAAAAGAGTGGGGTCAACGTGAGCTCCAGTCGGACCGGCGGGCCCGGCAACTCCGGCGTGTTGGTGTTCAGCAACCCGGAAGGCAAGAAGGGGGTCCGCTCCAACTGTCGCCAGCGTGGCCAGCGGCTCGTCGCCGGCGAGACGTACAAGATGAGCGCTACCATCAAGACGCGGGGCTTCAAGAGCCCCCATTGCGGCGTCATCATCCACGATAACGGCTGGCGCAAGGAGTACGGCATCAAGTCGTTCCCGGAGAACACCAACGGCTGGCAGCATGTGGAGCAGACGTTCGAACTGGGGCCGAGCCCGAACGACGTCTACGGAGTCGCCATCTTCGCCATCGATTACGTTGGCGAGATCCAGATCACCCAGGTCAAGCTGGAAGCGATCAGCGCGGGGGCCCTCGCCAAGAGTTCGCCGTCGCGGATTCTCACCGAGCAGACGCGGCCCCGGCTCGTGGCGATGCAGCCGCTGCTCAACGCGATTCCCCTTTCCAACCCCAAGCTCACCTTCCATTTCTTCGGCAAGACCGAACGTGCCCTCGGCGAGTATGACTTCGTCAGCACGATTGACGGCAACAAGGTCCGCAAGCAGCGTCTCGCCCCCAAGCGGAATACCCTGGATCTGTCGGGTCTGGCGGCGGGCGATCACCGTCTGGACGTCGCCATCGTTGAGCGTGCGTCGCAGACCGAAGTGTTCCGCATCTCGCACGTGATCACGCTGAAGGAATTCCCCAAGGTGGACACCTCGGCGCACCGGCGACTGAACAACCTCGTGGTCGAAGTGCTGGGAAAGCCGCTGAAGGCAACGGCTGCCCCGCAGCGCTTCGAGTTCAGTACTGTCCGCGATGGCTGGGTCTTCATCAAGGTGGACGCCGCGAAGGCGGATCCGGGGCTGAACGTCCGCGTGGGTACGAATGACACCGTCGTGACGGCCACTACCCCTCGCCTTGAGGCGTTTCGAGAGCTGCCGCGCGGGAACCACAGCCTCACCGTCTCCGGCGCCGCCTCGGGCGGGAAGATCGTGGTGCGCTCCATCGCGGAGGTGTTCAACTACCCGGCCTGCGCCAACAGCCAGGTTCCGCAGAATGGGAAGTACGACTGGGAGTTCCACCGCCGGCACGTCTTCCCGGCTGTGACGACGCTCAACGGCGGCAACGTTCCTGAGGCGAACCGCCCGGAGGTGCGCCGCATGGGGCTCAAGTGGCTGGCGAACGTCGGCACAACCAACCCGAAGGATGCCGCTGATCTCGTCGCGCGGATGTCCCAAAGCCCGGGTATGACCAAGCCGTATTACGACGGCTTCACCGCAGACGAGCAGTTCTTCTCTAGCCCGGCCATCGTGGATTACACCGAGGCCGTGCGGCTCTTGAAGAACCCGGAGAACCGGCTGATCTATACCTGGATCGTCGGGAAGCCCGCGCTGCCTGGTATCCATACCGACTTCATCAGCGCGTCGCTCAATGCCTCGAAGGGTCGTGGCCGTCTTCTCTTCGAGATCTACTGCCACAGCCGCCCCAACGAGCAGGATGCCACCGAGTACCTCAACGACCGGCTCATCGACACGATGAAGCGGCTGGAGGAGTACTACCCGAACGCCCGCGCCGGCACGGGGATGATCCTGGGCAACTTCAACCAAATCCCCATCATCTCCCTCGATGTGAACCCGGAGGTGGACTACAAGTACTACCTGGATATGCAGCTCCACATCATCGCCACCCACCCGCTCTTCAAGGACCTGGCGACGGCAGGCTACTGGGGGAGCTACTACGACGACGAGGAGCTGTATCGCTGGTCCATGCGCCTGCTGCGCCACTACTGTGTCGAGGGCAACACGGAGATGCTCTCGAAGCGCTACGGCTATCGCTACTCCCCCGGGCACCTCAGCAACTGCGACTTCACGGACGGGCTCAAGGGGTGGACGGCGGAACCGGCGGAGGCCATCCAGACCGGTAGCTTTTCCGGCTACGGGAAGGGCAGCCAGGGGCGCTGGGGTGCCCAAGCTGGAACGGGCGACACCTTCTGCGTCTTCAAGCGCGGCGAGCGTCCGGCCACGCTCACCCAGACGGCCACCGGCCTGACTCCGGGCAAGGTCTACACCCTCCAGTTCGTCACCGCCGACTACAAGGATATGGTCGCGCGCAAGGTGGCCCCCAAGAAACACCGCCTGCGCGCTATCCTCGGCGACGGCGCGGAGCTCATTCCGGAGAAGTCCTACGTCTTCGTTGACCAGCGCAACTCCGGAAAGAAGGCCAACGACGGATGGGCTCGGATCAACCTGCACCACGTCCGGTTCCGCGCGACGGCGCCTTCCGTCAAGATCACGTTCACGGACGATGAAGCTGAGCCGGGAACGGAGACCGCGCTCAACTACATCATGCTCAAACCGTACTACGAGGACTAGAAGTACCCCGGTGCTCACGGGCACGCCAGGTGCCCGGAGCACCGACCATCACGAGGTTCGGGGTTGCAGGGGGCTCTCATCCCCTGCAGCCCCGGGCCCCTCTCCATGCTGCACCGAACGCCGCGCACCAGGCCCCCTCGATTGAGCCGCGCCCCGACTCCAAAGGGATCGCACAACACAGGTCGTTGCGTCTGTACTTCTTCATCCGCTTCCGCCCGCATCATCCGCGGCATCGACGGTATCGCCGCCGGCGCGCTCGGCGTGGCCAATCTCCTGTTAGCGTCGGTGGGAGCTTCTGTGCCCAGCGCGGGAACGTCCGGCAGCTGGGTCACGCGCGCGCGGTTTACTGGGCGTCCTGGCCTCATTTCGACTGCGTCTGGCTGCCGTGCGGCACTCTCTCGGGCACTTTCGATCCGGGCGTGCAGGAAACGCTCTGGCCAGGGCGAATCGGACGGGAAGGCTGGCCCGGTGCCATGCGCCGGCGCCCGGAGGAGCAGGAGATGGAGAGAATCAGGCTTGGGGTTATCGGGTGTGGGGGCATGAGCCGCGTTCACCTCGCGACGGCGGGGGGCAAGTCACCGCATACGTCCGAGGCGTTGCGGCCCTTCGCGGAACGCGTGGAGGTATACGCGCTGGCGGATGTCGACCTGGCGCGTGCCGAGGCGCACCGCCAGGCCTATGGTGGCGAGTATGTGACGGATGATCCGGAGCGCCTCTTTAGCGACCCGAACGTGGATGCCGTTCTGATCACCACCTGGCATGACACGCACGCGGCATACTCTCTGCGCGCGCTGGAGTCGGGAAAGCACGTCCTCATCGAGAAGCCGATGGCGATGACGGAGCGGGAGTGTGACGATATCGTGGCCGCCGTAGATCGGACGAAACTGAAGTACATGGTGGCCTTCCGCTGCCGCTTCGGGCGGGGCGCCCTCGATGTGAAGCGAGAGATCCCGCATCCGAAGAACGTGATCGCCCACGCCCGTGTCGCGGGGATCTGGCCAGAGACGAGTTGGGCGCAGGACCCGGTGAAAGGCGGCGGCCAGATCCTCTCTCAGGGGTGCCATATCGTCGATCTGATGTTCTTCCTGGCTGGCTCCGAGCCGGAATCCGTGTATGCCACGGGGGGTGTGTTTCACCACTCCCGCCCGGATGTGATCGATACGATCAACGCCTCGATCCGCTTCAAGAACGGGAGCGTGGGCGCTTTCCTCGGTGGCGACGGCGGCACCGCCAACCTGATGCTGGGCCACCCCCTCCCTTGCGGTTGCCCCTTCTGGGTGATGGCCGTCGATCAGGGGCGCAGCGGGCTCACGATCGACCACGGGCATGACGCGCGCTTCGAGTCGCGCGTGCCCGAGGCGGAGTGGAAGCCTCCCTATGACCAGAAGATCTACTCGCAGGAGCTGGGGCAGGAGCGTGCCAGCGGCCTGCCGGAGATCCTCCCCACGTTCGCACGCTGCATCCTGCGCGATGAGGAGCCTCCCGCCACGGCGGTCGATGGGGCGCGCACGACGCGCTTCATCCTGAAGTGCTTCGAGTCGGCCCGCACGGGGAGAGTGATCCGGTTTGAGTGAACCACGCCTCTCTCGGAAGCTCACATCTCTTGGCCGGGCTTCCGACGAGAGGGCCACGCGGGTGAACGCTTCGATCCCGAAGGGGTCGCATCACGCCATTTGGGGGTATGCGACCCCTTCGGGGGTGCCGCTACCGCCACGCGGTGGCTTCCCTGGGCCGGCGTGGACCAGGGGCAGGGCGCTGGATCGTCGTTTGACTCCGCTCCTGCCCGGTGCTATAATGGCTCCGAAAAGGGTAGCAGTCAAGATTAGTGGGGAGGCATGGGATGGATGACGAGCGTTGGGACGATCTCGTCGATATGATAGACGAGCGTTTTGGCATTGTGAAGAACGAGAAGACGAACGTCCCCCGAAGGGATGGCTCGCCCGAATGGCATGATGCCGTCATCTTCGAGAAGGGCGGACGGCGCATGAAGCTGGAGCGCATCAGCCGGCCGCGCGTGTTGGATGTGAAGACCTATTATGCCCGCCGTCGTTCTGGCAATGTGCGCGAAGAGGTCACCTACTCGGAGACCGAGCGCACGCACACCGTTCGCCTCTATGAGTGGAACGGCGATTGGGTCGAGGTGGATCTGACGGCGATCTCGCGCTGAACATTGCCTGGCTTGAGGTCGGCAGCGAGGGGGTAGACTGCCCGTGCCGGAGGCGGATCGCGGAGCGGAACGTCCTGGCGGAGGGGAGTCGGAAATGGGTGACGAGAGAGCCGAGCTTGCCGACCAGATCGAGCGCGCCATTGCCAACAAATTGCGGATGTGGGCGATCCACGTCGAGGTGACGGATGAGACGGTTGTGCTCCAGGGCGGCGTGCGCACCTCTCAGGAGTACCACCAGGCGATGGAGGTTGCCCACGAACTGGCGGGCAAGCGCGGAGTAATCGCTGAGATCATCGTTCGCCAGGAGCCAACCACGCACGAATAGCCCGTTCTTCTGCGAAAGGCGTGTTCTGGTAAAGATTCCGGCCCGAGACGGCGTGTCTCGGGCCGGTCGCTATAGGCGGGCGGCTACGGGCTCTGGGTGCCTGCTGTCTCTTGCGCGGGAATACACCGCTTCAAGTATGCCTCGATAAACAGGTCGATCTCGCCATCCATGACGGCCTGGATGTTGCTCGTCTCTGCATCGGTGCGGAGATCTTTGACCATCTGATAGGGCTGGAACACGTAGGAGCGAATCTGGCTGCCCCACTCAATGGCACGCATCTCCCCGCGTATCTCCGCCAGCTTGGCCAGGCGCTCCTGCTCCTGGCGCTCGTAGAGGCGCGCCCGCAGGATCTTCATCGCCATGTCCTTGTTCTTGAGCTGGCTCCGCTCGTTCTGGCACGTGACCACAATCCCGGTGGGCTTGTGGCGGATGCGGATTGCCGTCTCCACCTTCTGCACGTTCTGACCGCCGGCGCCGCTGGAGCGGTAGGTCTCCACCTCGATCTCATCGGGTTGGATGACGATCTCGCTGGTATCAGCGATCTCCGGGAGCACATTCACCGAGGCGAATGAGGTGTGCCGGCGCTTATTGGAATCGAAAGGCGAGATGCGCACCAGGCGGTGGACCCCGCGCTCGCTCTTCAAGTAGCCGTAGGCATAAAGACCGGAGATGACCACCGTGGCGCTCTTGATCCCGGCCACCTCGCCCGGGTTCTCATCGGTGATCTCGGTCTGATAGCCGCGGTGCTCCGCCCAGCGCACGTACATGCGCAGGAGCATCGCCGCCCAATCGCACGATTCCGTGCCTCCCGCGCCAGCGTTGATCTCCAAGATCGCGTTGCTGGCATCGTGCGGGCCACTCAGCAGCGCCTGGAACTCCAGCTCGTCGAACCGCTTCCGGATGGAGAGGATCTCCTGCTGGATGCTCTCGGCAACGCTGTCATCACCCTCCTCCTGAGCCAGCTCCACGAGGTCGCGCAAGTCGCCCAATCGCGAGCGCAGCTCGTACCAGGGCTCCACAGTCTCCTTCAGGCGGTTCAGCTCCTGCATCTTCTGCTGTGCCGCCTCCGGGTCGTTCCAGAAATCAGGGGCCGATGCCTGCTCCTCTTTCAGTGCAATCGCCGACTCTTTGCCGGCGAAGTCAAAGGCGATCCCCCATTTCGTCGAGCCGCCCGGTGAGCTCGGTAATCTCTTTCTTCAGCTCGTCCAGCAACTAGACTCACCCCCTTTTGCTGCCCATCCGGTGGATGGGCGCGCTGCCTGCCCGGCCGGGCAGGTATCGACCAATTGCATGACCAGAACACGAACCCGGACGGCGATGCCGCCCGGGTCGTGATGTGGGCACACCTGTATGATACCCTATTGTACCCCATCTGCGGCGCTGGCGCAAGTGCCGTGCCGGGTGGGGCCTGCGGCGAGGCGCTCTCTACGCGATCTCCACCACCTGGTGGGTGAGCATCGCGCGGTCCGCCGCGAAGGCGATGAGGTGTCCGGTGAGCGAGTCCTCGATGCGGGTCGTGCTCAGCGAGGTCGACTCCCCGCGCAGGACGCTGACAAAGTCGGCGATCAGGCGCGTATCCCCGCCGCCGTGGCCATCGCCCTTGACATTGATCTCGACGACCTCCTCGGTGTACTCGCCGCCGCGCACCGGGTTGGGCCGGCGGATGATCAGCCGGCCTGCCTCCATATCGCCCTCCAGCTCGCCCTTCGAGCCGATGATATGCAGCGTTCGGCTTGGCCTTGCGGTGGCGCAGAAGAGATCGTGCGACGCCGTCACCCCGTTCGCGAACTCCACCAGAACCGATTGGTGGTCCACCACGTCGTTATCGCAATGCCACACGCAGCGTCCGAACGGGTTGTCGGTTCTCAGCGACTCCAGCTTCTGCTCCTCGGTTGCTGGCATCAGGTGCTCGATGGGCTCCCAGGCATAGGCCCCCCACAGCCCCTGCGTGATGTAGTTGGCGCGGGCGGAGTAAGGGCAAGTCGCCTCAATCTGGCACCCATCCAGGCAGCGCTTGGCCGATCCTGGGGGCGCGTTCTCCGGGCGGAACTGCTTCAGCGACCCGAAGCTCGAAACGCGCACGGCGGGCACGCCGGAAAGATACCAGGCGAGCAGGTCCAGGTCGTGGCTGCACTTGGCGAGGAGTATTGGGTTGGACTCGCGCCGGCGCCAGCGCCCGCGGATGTAGGCCACGGCCATATGGTGATAGCTGACATTCTCCGCCGTGTGCAGCGAGATGATTTCCCCGATGGCGCCGCTCTGGAGCAGCTCCTTCACCTTCACATAGAAGGGGGCGTAGCGGAGGACATGGCAGATCATCACCGTGCGGTTGTATTTCTGCGCGGTCGCGATCAGCTCGCGCACCTCCTCCTCGCGCTGGGCAATCGGCTTCTCCAGGAGCATGTGGTAGCCCGCCTTCAAGAGGGGCATCGCCGAGGCGTAGTGGAGTTGGTCCATCGTGCCGTTAATCACGGCATCGGCGACAGGAGGGCGCGCGGCCAGCTCCTCGTAGGAGGCAAAGCGCATCTCTTCCGGGATGGCGTGCTGGTCGCCGACCGTGCGCCGGCGCAGCTCCCAGGGATCCGCGATGGCCACCACTTTCATCCGATCCGGGTGGTCCAGGGCGTAGCGCGCATACGCCACGGAGCGGTGGCCCGCTCCCACAATCGCAACTGTCACGGGTCGATCTATCACGTTTGCAGCCTTTCAGTACGGTACTACCTCAATACAGGCCATTACAGGCCCGGGGTGCCTGAAGGGATCCGGGACGAAAACGTCGCCGATCCACCCCTTCCCGATAGGGACGTTTCACGCTCGCGGGCCTCCTTCCTGCCGGGTTCTGCCCGCGCCGAGAGGGCGGATCTAGGCCCTTGCGGCGGCGGGATTTGCCTTGACAATGGGGGGAGCCGTCAGTATAATGTCTAGGACCGATATCCTGCCCTTGTGTAGTTTTTGTCGTGGCGGGGAGGCGGAAGGAGACCTCTTTTGAAGCATAGGCACTATTTTCTCGCCATTTTGGCCCTTGTGATCGCTTCGGCGTGGGTGATATTTGGCGGCCAGTACCCCTTCAAGCTGGGTCTGGATCTGAAGGGTGGCATGCGGGTCATTCTCCGTGCTGAGCCGCCCGCCGGGGAGAAGTTGACCCCCGGATTGCTAAATGATGCCAAGAACGTCATCCAGCGACGCGTCGACAACACGGGTGTTGCAGAGCCGCTGGTGCAGACCAAGGGCGGCAACCAGATTATTGTTGAGCTCCCGGATATTCCGGAAGAGAAGAAGCAAGAGGCGCTGGACCAGTTCCAGAAGCTGGCCATGCTGCGCTTTGTCGCTATTCCGGATAAGTATGAAGTCGTTCACGGCGAGCCGACCACCTTCCTGGATAAGGTGACCCGCCAGCAGGTGCCCTCCTCTCAGGTGCTTCAGGAGGGCGAGGTCATCGTCACGGGGAAGGAGTTGCTCCCGGGCAAGGCGCGCGGCAACCTGAGCGTGAACGGCCAGACCGAAGTAGAGTTGCGCTTCAACGCCGAGGGGCGAAAGAAGTTCGCCGACTACACGATGCGCAACGTGAAGAAGTACTTCGGCATCTTCCTGGACGACGAGCCGATCTCCGTGCCGATCGTCGAAGAGCCGATCCCGACGGGCGACGGCGTCATCCGCGGCAGCTTCTCCCTGGAAGAGGCGCAGGACCTGGCCAACCTGTTGAACGCGGGCGCCCTCCCGGTGCCGCTGCGCATCGAGCAGGTGACCGATGTCGGCCCCACGCTGGGTAAGGAGAGCGTCGATAAGTCGCTCGTGGCTGGCTTGATCGGCCTGGCGTTGGTCGCCCTCTTCATGATCGGCTTCTACCGCCTGCCAGGCATCGTGGCGGTGGTGGCACTCCTCTTCTACGCGGCGTTCTCGGCAGCGATCTTCAAGCTGATCCCGGTGACGATGACGCTGCCAGGCATCGCGGGCTTCATCCTGTCGATCGGTATGGCGGTTGATGCCAACATCCTGATCTTCGAGCGCCTGAAGGAGGAGCTCAACGCCGGCAAGACGTTGCGCGCGGCGGTGGACGCGGGCTTCGTGCGAGCGTTCTCGTCGATCTTCGACTCGAACATGTGCTCGGTGATCACCTGTGCCATCCTCTGGAACTTCGGCACGGGCCCGATCCGTGGCTTCGCCCTGACGCTGGCGATCGGTGTCATCGTGAGCATGTTCACCGCCATCACGTGCACGCGCACCATGCTCTACATGCTGGTGCCGACCAGCCTGAGCCACAAGCCGCAGTGGTGGGGCCTTGGCTACACGTGGATGCATCCCCCCGAGGGCACCGTCTGGCGGATCGTGGAGCGCTGGAAGCTCTACTTCGGGATCAGTGGGGCACTGATCTTGACGAGCATCATCTTCATGGGCTTGATGATCGGCAAGGTCGGCTCCCCGGTTCTCCCTGGGATCGACTTCACCGGCGGCAGCTTGATGCAGCTCAAGTATGAGGCGCAAGTCCCGACTGCCGATCAGGTGCGCCAGGCGCTCGCCCCGTCCGGGCGCGAGGAATCGGATGTCACGATCAGTGCCGGGGAGAAGCGCGTCGTGATCCGTGGTAAGCATTTCGCCTCGGATGCGACTCAGGCCGCGGCAGAGTGTGAGCAGATCGAGAAGGCGCTGACCGAAGCGACCGGCAAGTTCAAGGTAGAGGCGTTCGACAACGTGGGCCCGACGATGGGTAAGGATCTGACGAGCCAGGCGCTCAAGGCGATCCTGGTCGCCTCGGTCCTGATCGTCCTCTACCTGTGGTTCCGGTTTACGAGCCTGGACTTCGGGCTGGTGGCGATCACCACCCTGCTCCATGATGCCTTCGTCATTCTGGGCTTCTTCGCCGTCACGGGCTACTTCCTCCACTGGGAAGTGGATAGCCTCTTCGTGACCGCGGTGCTGACGATTATCGGTTACTCGGTCCACGACACCATTGTTGTCTTCGACCGCATCCGAGAGAATCAGCGCCTGAAGGCGCGCGGCGAGCCGTTCGAACTGGTGGCCGACCGGAGCGTGACGCAGACGGTGGTCCGCTCGATCAACACCTCGTTGACGGTGGTCTTCGTGCTGGCTGCCCTGGTCCTCTTTGGTGGGGCCACGATCCGAGAGTTCAATACGGCCATGCTCGTAGGCATCATCGCGGGAGCCTACTCGACGATCTTCTTCGCCTCGCCGCTGCTGACGGTGGCGCGCACTTACGGCGAACGGAGAAAGCAGGCGAGCTCTCGCCGGGTGGAAGAGAAGCCGATGGTTGCCGCCGGTGGTGCGGCACCGCGGCCCAAGCCACTGCCGAAGCCGCAGCCCAAGCCAATCGAGGCCGCGGTCTCGAGCGAGGATGTCTCCGGGCCCGCCGCACCGGCGGCTGGCGGGAGCGTGACCAAGGTGGCCCCGAAGCCACAGCGGAACATTAAGAAGAAGAAACGCCGCTTCTAACCAGGGAGCGAGCGGTTGGTGTGGAAGAGCCTGCGGCCTGGAACGGCCCCAGGCTCTTCCTGTACCTAGCCGAAGTGAGGTGCGAGCAATAGATGGGCGCGGATGCGCCAAGATATGGAAACATGACCCAGGTGATTGAGCCGAGAGTAGAGGACCAGGTACCGGCCACGGCATCAGCAGCGGTGGGGGCCGCCCCCCCGATGGACCCGGCGGTCCTCGCCGGCCTGGAACGGCTGCTGGAGAGGGTGAGCCAGTACAACCCGCAGGTCGACCGCGACCTGGTGCGCGCGGCGGTGGAGCTGGCGCATGCGGCGCATCGGGGGCAGCTTCGCGACTCCGGCGAGCCCTACATCTACCACCCGCTGAAGACCGCTCACATCCTGGCCGACATGGAGATGGATCAGGCATCCATCATCGCCGGCATCCTGCACGACGTGGTGGAGGATACCGACGTAACCCTCGATCAGATCCGCGAGCGGTTTGGCGAGGATGTCGCTGCTCTGGTCGATGGGGTGACCAAGCTCCCCGACGAGATGGCGGCTTCAGCGGACCTGGGCACCGAGAAGCGGCAACAGTCGGAGCGGAAGCGGCGGGCGGAGAACCTGCATAAGGTTTTCCTCTCCATGGCGCGTGATCTGCGGGTGGTCGTCATCAAGATGGCCGACCGGCTGCACAACATGCGCACCCTGGAGCACCTGCCGCCGGAGAGGCGCATCCGCATCGCGCGCGAGACGCTGCAGATCTTCGCGCCATTGGCCCATCGCCTCGGGATCTGGCACCTGAAGTGGGAGTTGGAGGACCTCTCCTTCAAGTACACCGAGCCGGAGAAGTACGAGGAGGTGGCCAGGCTGGTCGCCAAGACTCGCGCTGAGCGCGAAGGCGAGCTGGCGGCTGCGATCGAGATCCTTCGTGAACGCCTGCGGGCCTCCGGCATCGAGGCGGAGATCCAGGGCCGGCCCAAGCACCTCTACAGCATCTACCAGAAGATGCTCAGCCAGGAGCTGGATTTCTCCGATATCTACGATCTGATGGCGGTGCGCATCATCGTCAACACCCTGGAGGAGTGCTACCACGCCCTGGGGGTGGTCCACGACCTGTGGGTGCCGCTGCGCGGCTTCTTCGCGGACTATGTGGCGAAGCCAAAGCCGAACAACTACCAGTCGCTCCATACGAAGGTGATCGGGCCCTCGGGCGAGCCGATGGAGATCCAGATCCGCACCTGGGCGATGCACCGTACCGCGGACTTCGGCGTGGCCGCGCACTGGCGCTACAAGGAGGGGACCAAGGAAGACTCCTTCGAGCGCCGGCTCGCCATGCTCCGCCAGCAGCTCATCGCTTCGCAGAGCGACACACGCGATCCGCAGGACTTCCTCCGCACGGTGATGGAGAATATCCTCGCCGATCAGGTCTTTGTCTTCACACCGAAGGGGGAGGTCATCGACCTGCCGGCCGGTTCGACGCCGGTCGACTTCGCCTACCGCATCCATAGTGATCTGGGTGACCACTGTATCGGCGCCAAGGTCAACGGGCGCATGGTGCCGATCGACTACCGGTTCAGCAACGGCGACGTGGTGCAGATCATCACGCGAAACACCAGCGGCCCCAGCCTGGACTGGCTCAAGTTTGTCAAGACCTCCACGGCGCGCAACCGCATCAAGCGGTATCTGCGCCGCCTGACGCGCGATGAGGATATCGCGCGCGGGCGCGAGCAGCTCGAGCGCGAGTTGGAGCGAAGGAATCTGGAGCGGATCGACCTCTCGCGGCACGAGCGCGCGGCTGAGGTTGCCGCCGAGATGAACTATCAGTCGGTGGATGACCTGCTTGCCGCCGTGGGCCACGGCCTCGTGAGCGTACACAAGGTGGTGGAGCGCCTCACGCTGCAGCCGGTGCTGGAGACGCCCGTCATCTCTGTGCCAGTGCCGCCGCGCACCGAGCAACCCGCAGGCAAGATTGGGATCACCGTCGGTGGCCAGGAGGGCCTGCTCCTGAAACTGGGCAAGTGCTGCAGCCCACTTCCGGGAGATGCCGTTACCGCCTACATCTCGCGCGGGCGTGGTCTCGTCATCCATCGCGTGGATTGCCCCAATGCCATCAAATACTACCAGAAGGAGCCAGAGCGCCTCGTCGCCGTCGACTGGCAGGATCAGGACGATGCCGTCTATCCGGCACACCTGCAGGTGTTGGTGGTGGACCGTGTCGGCGCGCTCAATGCGGTGGTCTCGATCATCAGCGAGAGCCGGGTGAACATCACGCGGATGAAGGTGAGCACCGCGCCCAACCGCACAGGCCTGCTCGACCTCTCGATCGAGGTGCGATCCACGGATCACCTGTGTAGCCTGATGCGTCGCATCGAGACGCTGAGCGACGTGCTCGAAGTGCGCCGCTCGGAGTCTGGCTACCGCAGGTAGCCGGCACCGCGCAACACTTCACGCCCTCCCGCTTCCGTGAGGGCAGCGTTCATCGCGCTCTGCCGGTGGCGGCCGGCAGAAAAAAGCGAAAGGCTGCACCGTCGACGGTGCAGCCTTTCGCTCTGCAATCACATCGCCGCGCGAGCGCGCAGCGGTTCGTTGCCAGTTCTCTTACTTCTTGCCGACCAGGCCACGCTCGACGAGTGCCTCGGCGATCTGCACGGCGTTGGTTGCGGCTCCCTTGCGGATGTTATCCGCCACGACCCACATATGGAGCGTGTTCGGAACAAAGGGATCCTCGCGCACACGTCCGACGTAGGTCAGATCCTTGCCTGTTGTCTCGATGGGCATCGGGTAAGCGGGGCCGCCTTCGCCTGCCACCGAGGGGTCATCCACCACGACAATCCCGGGCGCGGCGGCGAGGAGCCGGAGGGCCTCCTCGCGAGTGATCTTCTCCTCGGTCTCGACGGTCACCGCCTCCGAGTGGCTGTTGAAGACAGGCACCCGGATGGTGGTGGCGCTGATCGCGATGCTATCATCGCCCAAGATCTTATGCGTCTCGGCGATCATCTTCCACTCTTCCGAGGTGTAGTAATCGGGGCGGAAGCTGCCGATTTGCGGGATCAGGTTGAACGCAATCGGATACTTGTAGGCCGAGGGGGCCGGCAACTCCTCGCCGCTTGCCCACGCCTTGACCTGTGCTTCGAGCTCCCGAATGGCGGCCCGGCCAGTGCCAGAAACCGCCTGGTAGGTGGAGACGATCACGCGCTTGAGTTTGCCCGCATCATGCAGAGGTTTGAGTGCGACCACCATCTGAATGGTGGAACAGTTCGGATTCGAGATGATCCCCTGGTGTTTCTCGATGGCATCCGCGTTGACTTCGGGCACCACCAGGGGGACTTCCGGCTTCATCCGGAAGTCGGCGCCGTTATCGATGACGATGGCGCCGCGGCGCACGGCCTCGGCCGCGAAGGTCACGGCTGCACCCGATTCCCCCTCGGTGCCGGCGAAGAGAGCGATGTCCACTCCCTCGAAGGCCTCTGGGGTCGTCTCTTGGACGTCATAGGAACGCCCATCTACGGTAATGGTACGAGCAGAGCGGGCGAGCGCTCGGATCTCGCGGGCGGGGAAGTTACGCTGTGCGAGGACGCGCAGCATCTCCTCTCCCACCGCGCCCACTCCAACGACGGCAACGGTAAACTGACTCAATTTCGCACTCCTCTGTCTCTACATGATGCAATCGATCTCTGGAGCCTGATGCGTGCTCCAGTAAGGCCAGTATAACAATCGCAACCGGCTCATGTCAAGGCGAATCCGGGTGGATCTCCCATTTGGCACCGATACCCCGTGGCGACCAGACTTAACCCGCTGGATCGCGATCTGACGAGCGGCATCCTCCGGGGCTCTTTCGGCGCGAGAGGCCGGCCCGGAATCGTCGCGGCAGACGGAAATGAGAGCGTCGACAAGCGCCCCCCGGGGGGGCGCCCTCCTCGGGGCGGGGAAGTAGGCCTTTCGCGCGGCGCTGCAGTGAGTGGGGGAAACAGTTGCGGGGCGCGGGGCGAGTCCGTATTGGGCTTCGCCCCGCGTTGCCAACACCTTGCGGGGCCTACTCGCCCATTTGGCCCATGGCTTTCCCACCGAGCATGATGTTGAGCGTGGTCTTCGTCTGCACGCGCGGGAGTGGCTGGCCTTCGGCGAGGGCGGCGCCAGGGCCGTAGCCGGTCATGGTGAAGTACACTACGTCGCACTCCTTGAAGATCCCGGCGGGCACGGTCATCTCCTGGCGCGTGGGCTCCATCATGGCGGTGCTCTTCACGAGCTTCGCCACCTCCGCCATCTCCAGGTAATCCCATCCGCCGCTGGGCTCGTCCTGCACTTCGGAGGAGGACCAGAGGATGAGCGTCTTCTTCTCCTGCTGCATTCCGATGATGCGCGCGTGGTAGCCGAGGATGCCCGGCACCGGCTTCCAGCGGAAGGTGATCGCACCGTCCAGCGACGGCAGCTTTGTGAGATCCGGGCTGGAGAGCTCGATGGGCGCGAGGAAATCGACTCCCTGCGGCACATCGATGGAGACGCTTCCCGTGTAGCTGGTCGTAAGGGTGTATTTCCCGGGGAGCGCGGCATCGTTCGCGATCCTGCCGGGCTGCTTCCCAGTGGGCCAGTAGGCGGTTGTCCAATCCGGCTTGTAGAAATAGCTCTCCTTGCTCGCTGCCTCGGCTGCCTCGCGCCGTGCCGCTGCTTTCAGCTCCGGGCTCAGCGTATCCCAACGGATCACCTCGGGCTGGCCGGGCTTCACCTTCTCCGAGGAGCCCCAGTAGCGCTTGATGGTGAAGCTAGACTCCTCGGTGCCGGCTTCCTCGCCGGGCCCCGTTTCGCCCGGCTTCGGGCGGTAGAGATCAAGGACGAGCCGGTCGCCCTGCTTGAGCCCGGCAGGCGGGGTGATGGTGGCCGTGGCGCCTTGAGGGGCGATTCCGGGCGACCAGAGGCGAACGCTGAGGGTGCGTTGGGGGGCGCCCATCCCAAGCACGGCTGCCATCCCAGGGATCTGGGCCATGGCGCCAGCGTCCACGCCGGGCGGCAGCGGCGGGAGCGCAGGCATCCCAGCCATCTTCTGAACACGCGTCTCGGCGAAAACACCCCAGAACGCCTGATTCTCCGCCGCGAAGGCGGTAGCCGTGGCGGTCAGGAGTGCGAGCATGAGCAGAACCTTCTTCATGCGATCTCCTTCCGAAGCGACGCCCGGTGGCCCTTCCCCCAACTCACCGGGAGCCGGACGCCTGGGAGCATTATCGCGCGTCTGGCGCCCATCCGTCAAGCCCTCCGTGGCTGGGGCGTCCGGCACCGGCAGAGGAGATCTGGCGCTGAGATGGGCCGGGCGCCAGGGAGGAAAGCCGCCTGGCGGCGCGAAGTGAACGCCAAGGAGGGCTCCCTGATGTTCATCGACATTCACGTTCACACGCGCTACTTCCGAGGTCCAGAGCGCCTCGTGGGGGGCACCTATGCCACCCCAGAAGAGCTGATCGAGATGCTGAAGCCGCGCGGAGTGCGCAAAGCGGTCATCCTGCCAGGTGTGAACCCCGAGTGCGCCTTCATTATCCAGAGCATGGGCGAGGTTCTGGCGATTGTCGAGAAGTACCCCGACTTCTTCATCCCCTTCATGAATATCGACCCGCGCCAGGTGCGCAACTCGCCCGACGCCGACCTCGGCTACCTGATGCGCTACTACCAGGAGCGCGGGTGCAAGGGGATCGGAGAGATCTGCGCCAGTCTCCCGTTCGACCACCCGCTGATGGAGAACCTCTTCCGCCACGCCGAGGCGTGCGGGCTGCCGGTCCTCTTCCACATCGCGCCGAAGCAAGGCGGCTACTACGGCATCGTGGACAGCCTGGGCCTGCCCGGATTGGAGGGCGCCCTGCGCAAGTTCCCGAAGCTCACCTTCATCGGCCACTCGCAGCCATTCTGGGCCGAGATCAGTGGCGACCTGACGGAGGACCAGCGCAACGGCTATCCCAAGGGCAAGGTGGCCGAGGGCGGCGCCGTCGTCCGGCTCTTCCGCGAATACCCCAACTTGTGGGGCGACCTCTCGCCCGCCGCCGGGAGCGGGTTCAACGCGATCTCGCGCGACCCGGAGTTCGGCTACGCCTTTATGGAGGAGTTCCAGGACCGGCTCCTCTTCGGCACCGATATCTGCGACCCGCGGAACAAGCTGACGCTCATCGACTATCTGAACACCGCCGTCGCCGAGGGGCGCCTGAGCCGGGAAGCGTATGAGAAGATCGGGTGGAAGAACGCCGAGCGCCTGCTCGGGCTTCCTTCCGCGTGAGGGAAATCGGGCCGGCCGGAGCGAAACGGCCGACCCATCGCAACTCCCTGCCAGAGCTTTACACCAGTAGCCACCAGCTGAGGGGGGAGAGCCCCACAAGCAGTGGCTATGGGAGTGTCAGGAGATCTCGTCAGGACCGACGACGACGGGGAGCTCCTCATCGCCGCCAGGCGGTTCGATTTCCCGTACCTCGTACGTGGTCTCCTCTTTGCGGAGGGGATAGTCGACGTCCGCCGGGCCGTCGCCGTTGACCCGGACGGAGACATGCACCTCGCTGAGTGCGACCGATTGATGCGTGCCGAGATGCTCCCAGTCCAGGGTCGTCATGTCTAACCAGATGTCTGGAATGTCACAGACGAGATCCACCGGACCCTGGCCATTCGCCAGGGCTTGGTACGGGTAGGGGCCTGGCACCTCGCCGATGCCGTCACTCGCGTAAGCGCCCACGCAGTTCCAGTAGTTCCAGGTGTCGTTTCGCCCGAAGGCCTGGATGTGGACTCTGCCGTTCGCATAGGCCCAGGCTTCGACGGTATCACCCGGGTAGTAGATCCCGGCGGGCACGGCGCGATGTTCGGCCCATCCCTCGGCCGTCACTTCCGCAACCGCGTTGGATGGGGTGCCCAGGCCAAGCAGGCAGCCTAGAAAGAGGGATGTGAGATACTTCATCGCTTGATCTCTCCTTCCTTTTCGCTCCATGGGGGTGGCGGGCCCCAGGAGCCGCGAAGCACTCTCCCGCCATAGCCGCGAGAGCGCACCCCGTGGCTATGGAACAGGGAGTAGCGATCCGTGAAATAGGAGTTGTCGTACGAGCCAAAACGCTCGGCTCCGCCTCCTATGGTGGGTCCGAAATCGTCGGGCGTGCCAGTTCTCTCGAGTTTCTTGTCTGTCATTGGCCAGCACAACGATGTGGTTGAGCCGGAAACGCTGGAATGGACCCGGCCGAGGACCAGGCCGTCGGGATAGGCCGCGAAGGTCGCGTGCATGGAGCCCGTTTCCGCTCGTTTCATAGCACTGTGAGCGGAGCTAAGTCCACCGCCGGCATAGACCGCGACGGTGAAATCGATCCACCGGCGCGCGCTCTTTCCGATGGAGGGGATCCATACCTTCTCGCCCCGCTGCAGGGCAGCACGCTGCTCGGGTGTGAGGTGCGGCCAGACGTGCCTCGCCCAGGATGGGCTTCCCATCCGGCTGCCCTTCAGCATTGCCCATCGCTCTCGGGCGCGGAGGCCGCGCGATGGGAGAGGATCCATGGTGTAGCGAATCCGGTCATGAGGGGGGCCCCACTGCGCCCCGGTGGCGACAGCGAGGAGGTCCAGCGCCTCGGCCGCCGAGACGCCGGGAGCCGTCACCGCCACCGGAAGTTCCGCGAGGGTGGGGTCCACCGCGATATCAGCGACCACGGCGCGCGCGATTTGGGCGACCAGCTGGCCCAGCGTGCCCTTCCCTTCCAGATTGACGGTTGCTACCAGGCGTGTCTTGGCGAAAGGCTGGCCGCTTCCCAGGTGGGAGAGCAGGTTCTGCCAGGCGGAGGGCTCCCCCGCGGCTTCAGGCGGGACGGGGCCCAGCGGCCGCCGGGCGGGCTTGGGATGCGCGCTCTCCGTCTCCACGACCAGCATCCCATCCACGACACGGAGCCAGCTTTTCTCCTCGCTCGCCAACTTCGGAGAGGAGCGGGCGGGTATCTCGCCGCGTGCCACTTCAGCGCGGTAGTAGTCGCGAACCGCTGCGATCTCTCGCTCGCCAAGCGGCGCTGGGATGACGACGCATTCGATGCCATCGGGAAGCGCCTCCGGCTTCACCCGCTCCCAAAGCTCGACGAGGAGAAGGCGGACTGTGCGACCAGCCTCTCCTGGGTCGGGCGTGGTGGAGGGCGCCTGAAGCGCGGGCTTCTCGCCGATGGCGAGCAGGTCGCCGAAAAGGAAGCCGTCGACGCCATACTCCTCCAGGATGGCATCCACCATCTCCCAGAGTGTGTCGGCCTGCACAGTCTTCTTGCCTCGGGTTGGGGCCGGGCGCGCAATGGCCGTTTTGATCTGGAAGTCGCGGTGAAGAGTGACGGCGACCTCTTCGAGGGTGCGCCCGGTGAGGTCCACGCGGTAGGGGGGCCCGGTGGGCGCGGCGCCTGCCGCCACGGCAGAGAGAACGAGCGCTCCCAGAGCCGCCAGAAGTCTGGTCATTTCCCTTCTCCCTTCGCTGGCATGGCAATCCAGGGCAGGCCTGTCAACTCGGTCTTGAGCTGGAGATAGGCGGCACCGCCGATGGTCTCCGAGGCCCCAGGCGTGCCCAGCATGAAATTCCCCGTGGTCTCACTCTCATAGAGCGCGAGATGCGCCGTGCCCGTGGCATCGGGCAGGTCGGCCATCTGCATGCGAAACGCGGCGGCAAACCCGATCTCCACGAGGCGAGCCACGCGGGCACGCGCAGCTTCTGGCAGCGATCGGAGCGTGCCCAACGTTGCGCCGGGGAGGAGAGGCCAGAGCTCGCGAATGGTGGCTTCACGCGCTATCTGGCGTTCAGTGGGAGTGGCGCGCGTCAGCCCCCAGAGCGGCAAGGGGAGTGCGCTCCAGAGCCGCTCGGCTGTCGTGCGCGGTGGCGTCAGAAGGTAGCCCTCGTCCACGTGATCCAGGGTAAGCCGGCCGATGCGCGCCAGCGCCAGCAGCAGGTCTCCCGCGGTTGCGCCCTCGCTGACCACCGTGACCAGGGGCTGTGCTGGAACGGACGCAATCTCCAGTGGCAGGCTCGCTTCCGCGGCAATCCGCTTCGCCGCTTCCGCGATTGGAACGCCTCGCAAGGCCAGCCGTGTGGCTGTGCTGGCTCGCGCGTCATCGAGAAACGGCGGCTGCTGCTTCCGCGTAGCCTGCACCACCCGGCGCGTGAACTCCTCGCGCCCCAGCGCGGCGCGCTGCTCTGCCATTCCCCGGGCAATTGTATCGAACTCGGGACCGTGGAAGATGAGATGGAACGGCCCAAGCTGGCTCCCCTCCTCTCCATCTGCCGGAGGGCGCTCGAACAGGAGAACCAGATGGACCTTGCACGGGTCCTCTCTATCGCCGGGCCTGGGAGGCCTCGGAGGTTCGAGACGCCACTGGCCATGCCCGGAGCGCGCCTCCGCAAGTTGCCACAGGGCTTCGTCCAGCTGGTTGCCCACGATCCAGCAGAGCGCCTGGTGGACCGCTCGCGCGGCGCGCTCGTCCTTCTCGCCCCGGCAGAGGACGCGCACGGCCTCCAACAGCACGGGCATCTCTTCAGGGACTGTGTGGCGGCCCACCCGCGGGTGGAACACCAGCCGGCGCTCGTCCGGCGGGAGCGCCGCGGCGAGTGTCTCGCGCAGGCTGGTGGTCGTCGGGGCGGCTCCCATGACGATGCCCCGCCATTGGGTCACGTCCAGGCCTCTTTCGTGCAGCACCACCTCGGCGTTCTGAGGCACCAGGTCTTGCCCGCCGCCCTGCGAGCCGATGGTGGCCACGACGGC
>JAAZEM010000130.1 GCA_012512265.1 Armatimonadota bacterium
CGGCCAGGTCGTCGAGGGTCAATACGCCACCGCTCGCCTGCACGTGCGCGACGAGGTCCGCCGCGGCCTCTCCCCGGTAGAGCGAGTCCAAGCCCTCGGCGGCGAGGCGTTCCAGGAGGCGGGCGAGCGCCTCATTGGTGATCAGGCTTCCCAGTCGCGGTGCCTGGCCATCCGGAAGGAGCCATTCGGCCGTGTGCGGGAACCGTTCGATCCTCTCACGGTGGGCGAGGAGGTCGGCCACATACCCGGGAGAGGCCGGGAAGCCCTCGCGCGCCAGGCGCACCGCGGGCGCGACCAGCTGCGCCAGTGGACGCGAGCCGTACGCGGCGACTGCGCGGGTCAAGCCGGCCGCGGTTCCTGGCACCATCACCGCGCGCGCGCCCATCGGAAAGGCGTCCTCTCCAGCGGCGAGCAGCCAGCCGGGCGTGACACCCGCGGGCGACATGGCGCCAAACTCCAGGCAGGCGACCCGTTTTTGAGCGGCGAGGTAGGTGATCAGCGCGCCGCCGAAGCCGGCCACGCCGCATTGCGCGGGCGCAACCACCCCCGCCGCCAGCGCCGTCGCCACCGCGGCATCCACGGCGTTGCCCCCCGATTGAAGCGTCTCAATCCCGGCGGCGACGGCCTGGCCTGGCCCGATCACCATCGCCGATGTGGCATGTACCTCGATCGCGTTCATGCCTCCCCTGGAGCATACTTACCCTTTCGCCTGGACCAACCCACATGCAGGCGGCCTCCCGTGGCGCCCGGACGCAATCCACCGAGAACACACTTCCGGCGCCCGGCGCACGCCAGGAACGGCGGCGACGGCGCCGAACCTCCCAGTGGCGCGAGATCGCATCGCGGGTGATACCAGCGCGCCTGGGTAGGTTGCGCGTTTCAACCCGAGGGCACTTCACAGGCCCGGGGGAAGAGGGAGCGGCTTTGGCAGAGAGAGAAGAGCAGGGAGCGGTGGTACTGCCGGATCGTCCGGCGGAGGAGTTGATCCGCGAGGGCGCGGAGAGTTTGGGCATCCCGGTGGGGCCCGGAGAGTTGGGGCAGTACGCCGCGTATGTGCGCGAGCTCCTCGATTGGAACCAGCGCATGAACCTGACGGCGGTGACCGACGCGCGCGAGATCGCTGTCAAGCATATCCTCGATTCCCTCACCTGCTTCCTCGCTGTCTCGGCTGGCAAGGGTGTGCGCGTGCTCGATATCGGCACAGGCGCCGGCTTCCCCGGAATGGTGCTGAAGATACACGCCCCGGAGACGCCGCTCACCCTCCTCGATAGCACGCGCAAGAAGCTCGACTTCCTGGAGCACTTGGCGAAGGCGCTGGGTCTCTCCGGCGTGGAGACGCTGCACGCCCGCGCCGAGGATGCCGGGCGCGACCGGCGCTACCGCGAGCGGTTTGACCTGGTGACGGCGCGCGCCGTGGCTGAGTTGCGCGTGCTCCTGGAGCTGTGCCTCCCCTTTGTGCGCGTCGGCGGCCTCTTCCTCGCCATGAAAGGACCCCGCGGAGATGAGGAAGTGGGGCCCGCGAAGCGCGCTCTCTCCTTGCTGGGCGGGGAGATCGAGCGCGTGATTCCCTTCTCGCTCCCCTTCGGGGCCGGCGAGCGTCGCCTCATCCTGGTGCGCAAGCGCCGGCCAACGCCCGCAGCCTATCCGCGCAAGGCCGGCACGCCCTCGCGCGCGCCACTCTAGCGTGCGCCTGGGGTTATCCCAGCGCGCGCTCTCGTGGCTCGGGGGCGCGCCAATAGCCGAGGATGGCCAGTCCTGCCAGGATGGCGCCGGCAACGAAGACCGCGTGGTAGCCAGCCGTCTGCGCCAGGCCGCCTGCGAGGAGCGGGGCAAGCGCGCTTGCCGGCATCGTGCAGGACGAATGGACAGCCACGTAGGCGGGTGCTTTCGCGCCCGGGCCATACTCCAGGATGATATTCGCTACGGCAAATCCCATCCCAGGCGAGGCGGCGGCGTTTAGCGCGAAAACCAGGTAGAACCACCCTAGCGAGGGCGCGAGCAGCGCGACGAGCAGGCCCATCCCGGCGAGGATCGCGGAGCCCAGAACGACCCGGCGGTTGCCCGTGCGGTCGGCGAGCCAGCCCCAGGCAGGCGCGGTCACCACCGTAGTGGCGGTGAGCACCGCCGTAAACCGGGCCACATCGGCGGCGGTGGCTCCCAGGTGGTCGATGGCGTGGACGGTGTAGAAGGCAGGCGCGGCCCCGGCGAAGGCGTAGGCGATGCACCCCCACACAAAGCGCGCGAAGGCGGGATCGCCGCGCAGCAGGCGGACGATCTGGCGTGGACCGGCGTGTGGGCGCTCCTCGGGCGGTTTCCCGACTGGCTCGCGGACAAAGCCAAGCGGCACCACGGTCACGGCGAGGACCGCCGACCCGATGCCGAAGCACCAGGCGAAGCCGTAGGGCATCCCGCCGTCCTGGAGCAGATACTCGGCCAGCTTCGCGCCCGCCACCCCCAGCACGCCGCCCAGGGCGCCGCTGAGGCCATAGAGGAGCCCGCGCCGATTCGCCGGGATGATCTTGGCGACGAGCCCGAGGTAGGTGGCAAAGTTGAGCCCCGTGCTCAGGGCGTACCCCGTCCACATCAGGAAAAACGCCACCAGAAGCGCGCCGGGCTTCTGCCACAGCCAGAGCGTGAGCGGTGCCAGCAGCACCAGAAAGATGCGCTCGAAGAAGGCGATAGACATCACCCAGGGCCGGAGGCGCGGGAAGTGGGAGACGAGACGCGCCACGAAGAGCTGCGGCAGGAAGATTCCCGCCCAATAGATCGCCGGAATCAACCCCACCAGGAAGGCCGAATCGGTGAGCTGGCGGACAAACAGCGGGAGGATGGTCGTCATGGAGAGGAGACTGATCCCTCCTGCATAACCACCATCGTCGATGATGCACGCGACCATGTTGAAGCGGTAGTCGCGCTTGTTCTGTTCGTCTAGCTCTGCCGGGGCTTCTACCACCGATGTTGCGAGTGACTCGTCTGCGTCATGCACAAGATAGGATTCGCCGCGGTCGTGCCTCTCCCTGCCCCGAGTGGAGTGAACGGCTTCTTCCCCTGGCGCGCCAGGGCGCTATGGGATCACCGTGCGCACGCGAATAGCCTTGGGGGCCGCCACAATGCCGTTTCGTGCCGCTTGCGTTCCGCTGCGGCCGCTCCCGGATACCTCGGAGGTGGCGCTATGCTCCGAGGATGCGCTGGAGATACGCGACATCGCGGCGGAGCACTTCGCGCCGCTCCGTGGGGGCGAAGCGCCCGAGCGACTCGTCCTCGATGCAGAGCGCGGCATCGTAACCCGCATCCCTGAGGATGCTGTGTACCCGCTCGAGGTCGATATCGCCCTCCTCCAGGGGGCAGACGAAATCGGCATAACGCCAGCCGAGCTCGCGTTCGCGCTCACGTTCCGAGGGCGGATAGCCGATATTCTTGACGTGAGTGTGCCGGGCATACGGCGCGAACTGCGCGATCACCTCATACACTCGGGTGAGCGGCATTCCGGACCAGTAGAAATTGCCCGTATCCAGGGTCAACCCAAAGCGCGGGTGGCCCACCTCGGCGAACAGGCCGGAAAGGAAGGCCGGGTCGTTCCCCTGAGCGCCGTGGTTTTCGATGCCCAGGCAGACTTCCATCTCCGCGGTCGCGTTGAGGATGCGCGTCACCACCTCAACGAAACGCCGCTGGCGCTCATCCACCGGACGGTCGTGCTCGCCATGCATCACCGTGTCGATGCGCACCACAGGGATGCCCAAGGCGCCCGCTGCCTCCACGGTGCGCGTCACCCAGGCGATCTCGCGGTCTAGATCGGCCCGGCCAAAGTCGTTCGATAGGAGGAAGGCGGAGACCGTCACACCCGTATCTTCCAGATGCCGGCGCAGTTCCTCCACGTCGTCATCGGTCTCGATCGGCATGCGGCGGTAGTTCTCTCCCGGGCGGATGGCAGAAACCTGGTGATCCCGGTCGACAGCAAGCTCCACGGACGAAAGGCCCAGGAAATCGAGACCCTCGCCGACCGTGCGGAAACCAGCCGCCACCAGCGTGGCGTCGCGAATGGAAATCTCCATGGCGTGCCTCCCTGTTCACACTCCCACGCCGTCAGCATGTGGATCCTTGGCAGAGCCCGAGCGTGCCCTACAGTGGACTATACCCGGATCCGGCGCTCGATAACCCTGCCTTGAGGGCACGCCCTCGCGCTACCCGCCCCTAAGCTGCCATCCTCATCGCTACAGCCCGGCCATGAAGTCGAAAACGCGGTCGTTCGCGCCGGGCAGGCCCTCGTGGCCATAGTCGGGATAGATCACCACGCTCTTGGGCGCCTCAATCTTGTTGTAGGCGGCGAACTGCGTCGAGGGCGGGCAGACGGTGTCCATGAGGCCCACGAACATCATCACCTCAGCGCGGATGCGGTGCGCCAGGTGCTGGTTATCGATGTAGCCGAGGCGGGTGAAGACCGCCTCTTCGCGCTCGTGGAGCGGATCGAAGAGCCGGAAGTAGGTCTTCAGCTCCTCGTAGGCGGCGACGGCGAGATCCATCTCCCAGACGCGCTTGTAGTCGCAGAGGAAGGGGAAGACGGGAGCGGCGCGCTGGATCCCGGGTTCCAGCGCGGCGCAGGCGAGCGTGAGGCCACCGCCCTGCGAGCCGCCGGTGGCGCCGACACGCTTCGCGTCCACCTCCGGCATGGACATGACGATGCGGGCAAGTTGGGCGCAGTCCAGGTACACCTGCCGAAAGAAGAGCTTCTCCGGGGCGTCGTCCAGGCCTCGGATGATGTGCCCGCGCAGCGTATTCCCCTTGACGCCCCCGGGATCCTCCGAAAGCCCGCCTTGGCCCCGCACGTCGAGCGCGGCCACGGAGTAGCCCTGCGAGACGTAGGCGAGCTTATCGGCCCAGTCGCCGCTGTTTCCGGAGTAGCCGTGGAAGAGAAGCACGGCCGGGTGCGGCTCCGGAGCGTTCTTCGGGCGAAGATACTTGGCATGGACCCGCGCGCCGCCTACCCCGGTGAACCAGAGGTGGAAGCACTCAGCGTGATGCGTCTTCAGCGGGTAGGGCTCCAGCTCCACGCGGGGGTCGAGCGCTCGCATCTCTGCCAGGGCCCTATCCCAATACTCGTCCATATCGGCCGGCCGCGGGTTACGGCCCTTATACTCGTGCAGTTGTGCCAATGGCAGATCTACGAGTGGCATTTCGTCTCTCCCCTGGGTGATTTGTTGCTTCGCCGAGGCCCGTGGCCCTGGCGCCACGGGCTCACACGCATATTTCGCGTTTGGCGGGCGATACCCTGCTGATCAGGCGCGCTGGCCTCGCCGGTCTTTAGATGCCCAGCATGCATCGTGGACCGAGGAGCTCGTGAACGCGCTGGACCAGCTCCGGAGCGGGCTGGATGCCGAACCCCTGACACTCGATGGTGTAGCGATCTCCCGGGGCCACCTCCAGCTGGAGCAGGAGACGCCGGTCGCCTGGGTAAGCCTGCACCGCGCTCCGAAGCTCGTGCAGGAAGCGCGCGCGCATGTGTGCCCGGGGCACCTGGATGATCACCGGGTCACCCTGTGGCGTTTCCGGTTCATCCGGCACGATGGTGTCTGGCTCGCCGCCTGGATGGGTAGGGGAGATGCCGTTGGTGCCGTTGCGATAGCCGTTGGCGTGGCCGTTGCCATTCGCGGGGGCATGGAGCCCGGCCTCGCCACCCTCCGCCGGCTTGCGCACGGGCCGGACGCTCTCCGCGATGATCTCCACCTGGCCGCGAGAGGGCGCTTCATCTTCGCCGTTCTCCTCCTTGCCCGAGTCCTTGCTGCTCACCTTTCCCTCGATGACGACGACCTTCTCCAGTTGCAGGTGGGGAGCGAACTCCTGGAGCACGCTCGGCCAGATGATCACCTCGACGGTGCCAAGCCAATCCTCTAGGCCGATCACCATCATCGGATCGCCCTTGCGTGTGTTGAGGCGGCGGATGCGCGAGATGATTCCGCCAACGCGCACGACCTCTTTATCCTCGCGCTCGGCTACTTCCTGGGTGGTGAGCACCCGCATCCGCTGGAGCGCGGGGCGATACTCCATCACCGGGTGGTCGGTGAGGTAGAACCCGAGCAGATCCCGTTCGGCTGCGAGAAGCTCCTCCCGCGAGAACTCGGGCACATCCGGCAGCGATTCCTCGGGGGATTCCTCGGGCTGGCCTGCATCGCCGGCCAGCAAGTCCAGCATAGAGAACTGGCCTACCTCTCGCTCCTTGCGTGCGCGCTGCCCCAGGGCGATTGCCTGGTCAAGCGCGGCGATGAGCTGGGCGCGGCGGGCGCCGGTGCTATCGAACGCGCCCGCGCGGATCAGGCATTCAATCGTGGCCCGGTTGAGCGCCCCGGAGCCTCCAATGCGCGTGCAGAACTCGTGCAGCGAGCGGAAGGGGCCGTTGGCGCGCTCGGCGACGATCTGCTCGATCACGCCTCGGCCCACATTCTTGATGGCGGCCAGCCCGAAGCGCACGGCGTAGCGCGGTCCCTCGCCATCACTCGCCCCCTCTTCCGGCTCGAACGGCTCAACCGAGAAATCGGCCTGGCTCTTGTTGATGTCCGGCGGGAGCACCGGAATCCCGAAGTGCCGGCACTCATCTACGTAGGTGACGACTTTGTCCTTGTTTTCCATGAACGCCGTCATCAGGGCGGCGAGGTACTGTACCGGGTAGTTGCACTTCAGATAAGCCGTCTGATACATGAGGAGGGCGTAGGCTGCCGAGTGGCTCTTGTTGAAGCCGTACTTGGCAAAGTTCGCCATCAACTCATAGATATGCTCGGCTGTCTTCTTGGGCACCCCCCGGGCTTCCGCACCCTCGATGAAGAGGGGGCGGTTCTTATCCATCACATCCTGCTTCTTCTTGCTCATCGCCTTCATGAGGGCCTCGGCCTGAACGGCGCTGAAGCCTCCCATCACCATGGCGATCTTCATCACCTGTTCCTGATAGAGCAGGATGCCGTAGGTGTCCTTGAGGACCGGCTCGAGCATGGGGTGGGGATACTCCACCTTGGCACGGCCATGCCGGCGCGCGATGAAATCCTGGACCATGCCACTTTGCAGCGGGCCCGGGCGGTAGAGCGCGATGAGGGGGGCGACATCCTTGAAGGTACGCGGCTTCAGGTCGCGCAGAAGCTGGCGCATTCCGGAGCTTTCCACCTGGAAGACGCCCATGGCGTCGCCGTTCCCCAGCATCTGGTAGGTGCGCTCGTCATCGATGGGGATCTGGTCCAGCGTGAGCTTCTTGCCCGTCGTCTCCTCGATCAGATGGAGGGCCTTGCTGACAACGGTGAGGTAGGAAAGGCCGAGGAAGTCCATCTTCAGGAGCCCCACCTCTTCCACTATCCGGAAGTCGAACTGGGTGGTGGGGATCGGCGAGTCGCCGGTGCGCTGGAGGGGCACGATGTTGGTGAGCGGCTCCTTGGAGATGACGACGCCCGCGGCATGGGTGGATGCGTGCCGGCTCAACCCCTCGATGCCTTGCGCCGTGTCGAAGAGGCTGCGGATCTCTGGGTTGGACTCGTACTCGCTGCGCAGTTCTGGAATCGTCTCCAGGAAGTGGCGCAGTGGAGGCGAGCTGGGCATGGTGGGGATCAGCTTGCAGATGCGATCTACGTCCGAGCGGGGCACCTGGAGGGCGCGAGCGGCGTCGCGCACGGCGGCTTTGGGGCCTAGCGTTCCGAAGGTGATGATCTGGGCCACGCAATCGGCGCCATACTTCTCCACCACATACTGCAACACCTCATCGCGACGGAGATCCTCGAAGTCCACATCGATATCCGGCATCTTCTTGCCATCGATGCGGAGGAAGCGCTCGAACATCAGGTCATTCTCAATCGGGTCGATGCTCGAGATGCCGAGGAGGTAGGTCACCATGCAGCCGGCGGCAGAGCCTCTCGCCTGGGCGAGGATTCCCCGGCTGCGCGCGAAGTGGACGAAGTCGTTCACGATGAGGAAGTAGGCGGAGAAGCCCTTCGACTGGATAACGTCCAACTCGAAGCGGAGGCGGGCTTCCATCTCCGGCGTGAACTCGCGATAGCGGCGCGGAATGTTATCGCGGCACAGCTTCTCCAGGTAACTCTCGTAGGTGTAGCCGGGGGGCACCTCGTAATGCGGGAGCACCTGCTGGAAGGTGAGCTCGACGTTGCAGCGCTCGGCGATCTCAACGGTGTTGCGCATCGCCTCGGGGTGATCGGGAAAGAGGCGGGCCATCTCTTCCACATCCTTCAGGTAGAACTCCGGGGCGTGGAAGCGCATCCGCTTTTCATCATCAACGGTCGTGTTCGTCTGGATGCACAGGAGAACATCGTGCGCCTGCGCGTCTTCCTTGCGCAAGTAGTGGAGATCGTTGGTGACGATGAGGGGGAGGTTCAGCTCGCGCGCGAGCTGCAGGATGGCCTCGTTGACCGTGCGCTGCTCGGGGATGCCGTGATCCTGGAGCTCCAGATAGTAGCGGCCCGGGAAGACCTCCGCCATCCATCCGGCCAGTTCGCGCGCCTTCTGCATGTTGCCGGCGAGGATGTGCGAAGGAAGCTCGCCGCCCAGACAGGCACTCGCCGCGATGAGCCCCTCGCTATACTCCGCGAGGATCTCGCGGTCCACCCTCGGCTTGTAGTAGTACCCCTCGAGCGAGGCGATGCTCACCAGCTTCATCAGGTTCTTGTAGCCGGTGAGGTTCTCCGCCAGGAGAACCAGGTGGTACTGCTCCCGGTCGAGCACCGGATCGCGGTCAGTGCGCCCGCGCGGGGCCATATACACCTCACACCCGAGGATCGGTTTCACCCCCGCCTTCTTGCAGGCGTCATAGAACTCCACCGCGCCGTACATCACGCCGTGATCGGTGAGCGCCACCGCGGGCATGCCGAGCTCTGCCACGCGCTCCACGAGCTCTTTGACGCGACAGGCTCCATCCAAGAGCGAGAACTCGGTGTGGTTATGCAGGTGAACAAAGTCAGCGCCCGACATCAAAGCCGATCCTCTCTGAGCGTTTCAAATGGACCCACCGAGGCATCGCCGCGAATACGGGGCCGTTAAGGGGGCAGGGGCCCACGCCTGCGATGCCTGGGCCGCGATGCCACCGCGCTGGACCCCTATGTTGGGGGGCGCCCTGGCAGCGTGCCCTATATGTGGCGATTATAACACTCGGGACACCGGCAGACAAGCCGACAGAATGTTCTGGTGGCGTTCAGCCTGGATGCGAG
>JAAZEM010000014.1 GCA_012512265.1 Armatimonadota bacterium
CATCGGCACGCTTCACCAGCGTCTGCGAGATGATGCCGACCAGGTTGACGGAGATCTGCATGCGGATCTGCGCCTGCTGGTGAGGGGGAAAGACATCGATCAGGCGGTCCACGGTTTGAACGGCGTCCGTCGTGTGCAGAGTTGCCAGGACCAGGTGGCCGGTCTCCGCGGCGGTGACAGCGAGGGAGATCGTCTCCAGGTCACGCATCTCACCGACCAGGATGACATCCGGGTCTTGTCGGAGTACCTCGCGGAGGGCGTTGGCGAAAGAGTGGGTGTCGCGGCCCAGCTCGCGCTGGTTGATCAGGGCTTTGATCGGCGTGTGCACGAACTCCACCGGGTCCTCGATAGTGAGGATATGCACGGGGCGGTTCTGGTTGATGTGGTGGACCATCGCGGCCAGCGTGGTCGTCTTACCCGAGCCGGTGGGGCCGGTGACGAGGACGAGGCCGCGGGGCCTCATGCAGAACTCGAGGCAGACGGGCGGGAGCCCCAGCTCCTTGGCGGTCTTGATCGTGAACGGGATAACGCGAGCGACCATGGTCACGGTTCCGCGCTGAAACATCAGATTGACGCGGAAGCGCGCGAGCCCAGGGATCTCGTGGGCGAAGTCAAGCTCATACTCGCGCAAGAACTGCTCTCGTTGCTGGTCCGTGAGGAGGCTGAAGACAAGCTCGCGCACCAGCTCGTCATGCATCACGGGCGTGCCGGTCACATCGGTCATATCGCCGAAGATGCGGGCGATGGGCCGGCGCCCTGACTTCAGGATCAGGTCGGATCCCTGCCTGTCGACGACAAACTTCATATAGGATTCGATCTCGGCTCTTCGGTCGGTCATGCCCATTCCTCCGGGTGACGACGTGGCTGCTCGGCGAAGATCCGGCGCGGCGGTGCCGCCCCGCGTGTCTGGGGGGCGAGAGGTGGCCGCGCCCGGTAGAGCACGCCCTTACTTCCGCTGCTGCCCCGCTTGCCCGCTGGCGGGCGCCTGGGAGGTCATTTGCGTGGGCAACGGCAGGCCCCTCTGCGAGAACGCCTTCTCGACGCGCATCTCGAACTCCTTGGGGTTCCCGCACTTCAACAGCGCTTCCTCATACGTCACCTTGCCGCTGACGAGCAGCTGGACGAGATGCCCGTCGAGCGCCTGCATGCCCAGCTCGCCTCCCTGCTGGATCTCCGTGGGCAGCTGGTGGGTCTTTCCTTCGCGAATGAGCGAACGGATGGCAGGCGTGGCGATCATGATCTCGAACGCCGCGATGCGGCTCTGGCGGTCCGCGGTCGGCAACAGCGTCTGGCAGATGATCGCCAGGATGGTGACAGAAAGCTGCATGCGGATCTGCGCCTGCTGATCGGGCGGGAAGACGTCGATGGCGCGGTCCACCGTCTGCGCTGCGTCCGTGGTATGCAGGGTGCCGAAGACGAGGTGGCCTGTTTCCGCCGCGGTGATGGCCAGGTGGATCGTCTCCAGGTCGCGCAACTCGCCGACGAGGATCACGTCCGGTGCCTGGCGGAGGACGTGCTTCAGGGCATTCTGGAAGCTATGGGTATCTTCGTGCACTTCGCGCTGCTGGACGATGCTCTTGATATCCTCATGCACGAACTCAATCGGGTCCTCGATGGTGATGATGTGCTTGGCGGTCGTCTCGTTGATGTAGCGGATCATCGCCGCCAAAGTGGTCGTCTTGCCCGAGCCGGTGGGGCCGGTGACGAGGACGAGACCGCGAGGCCGCAGCACAATATCCTTGATCACTGGCGGGAGGCCGAGCTGCTCCAGCGTCTTGATCTCATAGGGGATGCAGCGCATGACGCCGCCGACGTACCCCTGCTGGCGCAACGCATTCACGCGGAAGCGAGCGACGTCTTTCACCGAGTAGGCCATGTCCAGCTCATTTGTCTCGAGGAACTTCCGCTTGCGCTCCTCATTCATGAGGCTGAACATCAACTCTTCCGCGTCTTCCGGTGTGAGCGGCGGGTAATTGAGGGGCGTGAGGTCGCCGCGGATACGAACGAGCGGGGGCAGGCCCACTCGAATATGCAGGTCCGACCCGCCGTGCTCTACGAGGGCTCGAAGCAGATCATCCATCGTATAGTTGAGAGCCATGTCCGTCTCCTGGTGCGGGCACGGCGCCCTCCACCGGATACCTCGCCGGCGGGCGCCAGTCTCTATGCCACAGGATTCTCCAGACTCTTCTCATTCTCCTGTTACCAGCGCGAACAACGGTGTGAGGTGTTCCCTTGGGGGCGCAGGATGTCTTGAGGGAGGGGCGCATTATTGCGGAAGAAGCAAAGAGCCGCGGAGGCAGCCGGCACTCCTCCGCGGCCCTCACCACGCGGTTTCATCGGTTTCGGGATGGGCGGTCAGCTCCGCTGGGTAGCGCGCGCCGCTTCCATCGCCTGGCGCATCATCTGGCGGAGCTCTGTCTGGTTGCCGGCGGCGAAGAGCGCCTCATCCGCCGAGATCAGCCCCGCAGTGAAGTAGCGTAGGAGACACTGGTTCATCGTCTGCATCCCCCAGTGCTCTCCCTCCGCGATCACGGGGTAGGTGGCGCCGAAACGGCCTTCCTCGATCAGCTTCGCCACTGTGGGGGTGACGACCATCACCTCGACGGCGGCCATCCGGCCGGAGCCATCGAGCCGCGGCACGAGTTTCTGCGAGATGACGCCCCGGAGCGAGTTCGAGAGGCGCTGCGAGATCATCGGCTTCTCATGAGGCGGGAACATGTTCACGATCCGGTCGAGCGTCTCGGGCGCGCTCGCGGTGTGCAGCGTCGAGAAAACGAGATGGCCCGTCTCCGCTGCCTGGAGCGCCACGCTGAACGTCTCCAGGTCGCGCATCTCGCCCACCATGATGACGTCGGGGCTTTGCCGCATCATGTACTTGAGCGCGTCCTGGAAGTTCTCCGTGTCCACTCCCACCTCGCGCTGGCTCACGATGCCTACCTTATCGGGATGCACAAACTCGATGGGATCCTCTACGGTGATAATGTGCACCTTCTTCGTGCTGTTGATCAGGTCGATCATCGAGGCCAGGGTGCTGGACTTACCGCATCCGGTGGGGCCCGTCACCAAGATCAGGCCCTGGCGGTTCTGGCAAAGGTTCTTGAGCACCGCCGGAAGCCCCAACTCCTCAATACTCGGAATCTTGAAGGGGACCAGGCGGAACGCCATGCCATAGGCGCCTCGTTGCTGGTAGACATTCGCGCGAATGCGTGTGACATTCTCGATGTCAAACGCGAGGTCCAACTCGTGGCGCCGCTCGAATTCCTCGCGCTGCCGGGGCGACATGATGGAATGGGCCAGCGCTCGAACCTGCTCGCGCTCCAGCGCCGGGAGATCGGTCTGCAGCACCTTTCCATTGATGCGCATCGCCGGCCGGGCCATCTCCCGGATGAAGACATCGGATGCCTTTTGATTGGCCGCCGCCTTTAGAAGCTCGTCCAATTGCATAGCAACTCCTCGGATTCCATGCGCCTGAAACTGCCACCGATAGGATGGGTGAAGGTGCCGGCTGCTACCGGCCTGCCCTCATGCCCACGGCGGGAGAGGGCATATTCCGGGCCAGTCTGCTACGTCGAGCGACCAGCGTCACCGACCATGCCCCTCTTCGATACTACGCTTCTCGATTCGGCGACGTTCTCCTGGTACGGCAGCGTCTTTCAAGCGGGGATTTGCAGGACGGGGCCGGGAGCTTCAACGCTCGCGTTTTTCCGCCCCCTTCCGGCGGGCGGTCGCGCCCGTTTTCTCACGCCGGGCCGCCGAGGTTGCGCCACGGCTGGTCAGGAAGAGGTAGACAACGGCACCGACGCTCACCGCCATGCCGAGAGCGAGGAGAACGACAAGCGCCAGCGATGGCCCCGACCTGGACGGCTCATCAGGCGTTTTGGTCTCGGCCCGAGGAAGCTCTGGCAGCTCCAACGTGTTGAAGCTGGGGTCCGTCACGCGCACGTCGTAGCGATGGATACCCGTTCCCTGCTTCAGGCGGATGCTGACGTGCTGGTCCTCATAAGAGTCCGGGCCGGTGAGGCGGAAGGGCCGGCTCAGCTGGAACACGAGCACCAGGTGCCGATACTCCTTGTAAGCCTGGACAAACTCAGCGACTGGAAGTGTGCCTTCGGGATAGGGCACGACGACCGGAGCGGTGAAGGAAACGCTCGTCATCCTGGGGGCACCGGGCGATAGCGCCTGGCAGTCTACCACCACATCGCTCGCCTTCCAGCCTGTGGCTTTCAGGAGCGCGCGGAGCTCGGCACGGGCCTTCGCCTCGCTCACCTCGCTCTCGTAGCTGATGGCAACCTGATCCACGCCGTTTCGCCCGGTGGAAACCAACACGAGCAACTGCGGCTGCGGTGGTACCGGTTTTGCCTCGGCGTACGCCCCAGAAGCGGCGAAGCACCATGCCAACGCGATGAATACCCAGCGTCCGATCCACTGCACTTGCAAGCAATTCAGGAACGTGGTCACTCCCTCTCTGATAGCAATACTAACATACACGGAGAGGGCAAGTCAATGATCGGACCGGCGTGTTTCCAGGCGAAGGGGGGATCCGGGTAGGCTCGCGCCGCGTCGTTGACGGCAGAAGAGGGGGATAGTACAATGCCTGTGGCAGAAACGCAGGGCGTGATGCTTCGTGGGCAAGGTGGCCCGCGCGGGCAAGGAGGGATGGGTTGATGCACCTTCACGCGTCTCACCGCAAAAGGATGGGTTCCCGGCGATGGGAGGGTCAAGCCGGCCAGGTGGGGCGGGGTGCCGCCCGAGTGGCCTTGGCTGCCGCGCTGGTCGCCCTGCCACTTTCCGGGTGCCGGCGTGAGACGCCCGCGCCCGCGAAGGCGCTCATCTATGAGCATCCGAACTATGCGCGCCTCTCGCCGGCGGAGCTCCTGATTGAGAGCCAGCGCAAGGGAGTGATGGGGCGGAAGCAGTCGCTGCGCGATGTGAGCCGCGTTGTGGAGACGATCGCGCCTCTGGTGGCGCAGAGCGTCGAGCAAAAAGCGATCCTGGCGGACCTTCAGGCGCTGGCGGGAAGGCGGCCTGTCGCGGAGCTGCGCGAGGAGTTGCGCCGCTGGCAGGAAGCCGACCTGCTTTTGGAGTCCGGGGGTGACCCAGAAGCGGTCTCTGCCGCGGGCGCAGTGGGTGTGGCTCAATGGCTGGCGGATACCGCCCGCCGGGCCGGCCTGCGCGTTGACGAGCGCGAGTATGCGCGCATCGTCGCACGGGCGCGGCGGCTGCGCGCCGCGCTGTCGGAGTTGCGCCAGCAACCGGCGGAGTGGCAGCGCGCGGAGCAGCCGGGCGGCCCGCCACTCGGCCGCGAACAGTGGATCGCAAGATACGAGTCCGAGCTGGCGGCGTTGGAGCGCAAGCGCCTGGAGGCGGATGAGCGTCGCGATCCGCGCAAGGCGATCTTCGCGCAGACGCGCTACCTGGTGCGGCTGTGGCGGCGCTTTGGCTCGCTGGATTGGGCGCTTCAGGCCTACCACGGCGGCGAGCGCGGCGCGGAGCGCACTCTCGGCTACTTCCTCTCCGAGGGGGGAAAGTCACCCGTCTCCTTTGCCGACCTTTACTTTGGCACGTCGCCACGGAAGACGCCCAAGACCTTCTCCTATTTCTACGGGCGTGCCGATGACCACCGCTACTACGCCTGGCGTGTGCAGATGGCGCAGGAGGCACTCGCGCTCTACCGTGAGAGCCCGGAGAAGTTCCGCGCGCGTTGGGAGACGCTCGCCCCTGGCTACCCGATGGATCGCGCGTGGTATCCCAACGAGCTGGACGCTGCCTTTGCCGACGTGGCCGCTTTGCAGGCGGCTTACCGGAGCGGGCGCCTGCTCGCTCTGCCGGATGCCGGAGAGAGCGTGGTGGTGGAGACGCTGGCCCCGCTCGATCCGGAGAATGAGCGATGGTACCGCGGGCTTCGCCCCGAGGCTCTCGGGATGCTCCAACGCCTGGCTGCCATCTACCGCGAGGAGGGCGGTCGCGCGCCCCTCTCGGTCTGCGGCGCGACCACGACGGTGGAGTATGCCGCGCGCGAGCAGACGCGCGGGGATGCCGCCCCGGATGGAGAAGAGGCGCCTGCGCTGACGCTGCATGCCACGGGGCTGTGCGTCGATGTGCGCCGCCCTGCGGATCTGTGGGATAGAAAGGTGCTGGAGTACGCCTTGAGCGCCCTGGGCGATCGGATGCGGATCGCTTGGCTGCGCGACTACCCGACCAATGCCTATCACCTTTGCCCCAACCCGGCCTTCGCGCGCGAGTTTGTGCCCCGGCGTTGATGAGTGCCTGCCTGCTTGACGTTCGGGGCTGCTTTCGGTATGATAGTCGCATCCACAGGGAAGCTTGGGCCGGCACTCAGCCCCGCCTTCCGGGGAGGGCCGTGGGAGAGGAGCAATCGTTGTCCGGAGCATCTGGAAAACCGTGATGGGCTATGGCAGAGGGGCCGTCTCGCCGCTGCGCTGGAGTTGGGCCGTCTCCCAGTTAGTGCGCCGCGATCTGAAGGTGCGCTATAAGAACTCGGTGTTGGGCTTTTGTTGGTCCTTCCTCAACCCGCTGATGCAGATCGTCGTGATGACGATCGTCTTCAAGTACATCATAGGGTCGCGGATCAACAACTTCTCGATGGAGCTGTTCACCTGCTTCCTGCCCTGGCTCTTCTTCGCGCAATCGCTCAACGATGGCGCCGTGTGCGTGGCGAAGGATAACCTCCTCGTGCGCAAGTACGCGTTCCCGCGGGTGATTCTGCCGATCGCGTCGATCACTTCGAACCTGGTTCACCTCTTCTTTGGCTTCCTGGTGCTGTTTGCCATCTTCCTGGTGTTGCCGGTTCACTTCAACGTTTACTTCTTCTGGGTGATCCCGCTGCTCGCAATCCAGTTCACCTTCACGCTCGGCCTGGTGCTCCTGGTCGCGACGCTCCAGATGTACTATGAGGATATCCGCTTTCTCCTCAACTCGGTGGTGCAGCTCCTCTTCTTCCTCTGCCCGACGGTCTACACGGTCGAGCAGGTGATGGAGAGCGCGCGTCTCTCGCCGCTCTGGAAGGAGCTCTACATCCTGCTGAACCCGCTGACGCCGCTTTTCATCGGCTATCGCACGGCGCTGCTGCATGGCGCGGAGTGGCCGGTAGCGGGCTACTACTCGTACCTGGCGGTTTCGGCGCTCTGGGCGCTCCTCTTTCTGGGCGTGGGGCTGCTGGTGTGGCGACGCTATGAGTGGCACTTCGCGGAGGTGTGCTGATGGGCGCCCCGGTAGTGGAGATCACCGCTCTTCGGAAGCGCTTCGTCGTCCGGCACGAGCGGTTACCGAGCGTGAAGCGGCTGGTCTCGCGCCTGCTGCGCCCGTTTCCCACGCATACGCTCTGGGCACTTCAGGGTCTCGACCTGACGATTCACGCGGGCGAGGCGGTCGGGCTGGTCGGCCATAACGGCTCGGGCAAGAGCACGTTGCTTCGGCTGATCGCCGGCATCTTCCGGCCGACGAGCGGGAGCATCGTCGTGCGCGGGCGTGTCGGTGGTCTCTTCGAGCTGGCGGCCGGCTTCAGCCCGGAGCTGAGCGGGCGCGACAACATCTTTCTGAGCGCCGCCCTGATGGGGTATTCGGCGGCGGCAGTCCGCAAGCGGTATGACGCCATCGTCGAGTTCTCGGAGCTGGGCGACTTTATCGATGTACCGGTGCGTACCTACTCCTCGGGAATGTCGCTGCGCCTTGGCTTCTCCATCGCCGTGGCTTTCGAGCCGGAGGTGCTCCTGGTGGATGAAGTGCTCGCCGTGGCCGACGAGCGCTTCCAACGGAAGGTGTATCGCACGCTGAACCAGGCGCGCGAGCGCGGTGCCGCCGTTATTCTTGTCTCCCACGAGTTGCGCGCCATTCAGGAAGTCTGCCCGCGCGTGGTCTGGCTCGACCACGGCCAGGCGATGGCCGATGGCCCGGCGGAGGATGTGGTCGCCCGCTACCTTGCCAGCGTGGGAGAGAAGAATGGCGAGTAAGCCGCGGCCAGAGGCGGACCCGCGCGGAGCAGGGGGGACGCCGGGCGCCCGGGGCCTCTCGGTGGTGATGCCGACCTGGAACGGCGCGCCGCTCCTTCGCGAGAGCCTTCCCCTGATCGCCGCCGCGTGTGAGGCGGCCGCCGTTCCCTACGAGATCGTCGTCGTGGATAACGGGAGCGAGGACGAGACATCCGAAGTGCTGGCGGCCCTCGACGCGCCGGCGCGGTGCATCCGTCTGGACCGCAACTACGGCTACGCGTATGCATGCAACGCCGGCATCCGGGAGGCGCGCGAGCCGCGCGTGCTCCTCATCAACAACGACATCCTCGCACCGCCCCACTTCCTGGCGCCACTTCTCGAATGGGACCGAGACGATCTCTTTGCCGTGGGCTCGGTGATGGTCTCGCGCGAGGAGGCGTTCTCGGAAGAGGCGCCGGCGGGCATGGCGGACTCGCGTCGCGCACAGATCGGCGTGCCATCGCACTGCTGCGTTTTGGATCGCGACCGTTTCCTGGCCTTGGGCGGGTTCGACCTCCTCTTCTCGCCGGCGATGTGGGAGGAGATGGACCTCGGCGCGCGCATCTGGCGGTCCGGCGGGCGGATCGTCACCGATCCACGGAGCCGCGTCTTTCATTACACGCGGGCGACCATCAAGCGGGTCTTCAGCTACGTGGAGTACGAGCGGATCTACCATCGCCACCGGCTGCTTTTCCTGTGGAAGCACCTGCCGCCGCGGCTGCTGTTCCGGCACCTGCTGCTGCGCCTGCCGCTCGACTGCGCCAGTGACGTGCTCACGCGCGGGGGATGGGTGATGACCCCGGCGCTGCTTGGGGCGATCGGGCGCTTGGGGGGCGCCATCACCGGGCGCGCCACGTGCCGCCGCTGCCCGCGCTCGCTATGGGATGCTGCCTGCGATACGGGGGAGGAGGCCGACCTGCTGTCATGGCTGTGAACGCGCCTGTGCTCCTGCTCCTGAAGATGGTGCGCAGCGAAGAGATGGCGGTCTACCCGGAGCTGGTCGCGCGCGTGCGGCGTTCCTTTCCCGGGCAGCGCGTGATGTGGGCAACAACAGCTCAAGGAGCGCAGCTTCTCGCGGCGAATAGCGTGGACATGGCAGTCTTGGAAGTCGGCCAGGGATGCTTTTCTCCCCTGGCGCTTCGGAGCGCGGTGGCGCGCATGCGCGCGGCGGCGCCATCAGCGTGTCTGATTGCTTACGAGAACCCCCGGCGCACCGGCAACCTGATGCTGGAGCTCCTCGCGCTCTCCAGCGGTGCTCGCCGACTGTACATGCTGGCGGATGGCTCTGCATGCCGCCCCGTGGGGCGCGGCCGGCTCGCTTTGCGGGTACTGGCCGGTATGGGGGTGGCGGTTGCCCTCAGCACGGCTGCCCTGGTGATGGGTGGGCTTCTCGCGTGCATGCTGCCACTGGCGGCTTTCCTCTATCGTTCGTTTGGACCCAGGGGTGCGTAGATGAACATGGAAGCAGCAGCATCGGCCCTGGAGAGCGTGGGGTGCGCCCTCTGCGGGGATAGCGAAACGGACGCGCTGGCCAAGATTCGCGACCTCAAGTTCTTCACTCCCGGCGAGTTTTGCCTGGTGCGGTGCCGGCGATGCCGCCTGATCTATCTCAACCCGCGCCCCTCCCCGGCGGGGATCGCGGCCTACTACCCCAAAGAATACTGGAGCGAGTCGGTTGGCGAGCTTCCGGACGTCTATCTGGATAGGGCCACCCGACACATGGTGAACGCGATCTGTCGGCGCTACCCCGGGGGCCGTGTCCTCGATGTCGGGTGCGGCACGGGCGGCCTGGTGGCCTACTTCTGCGACCGCGGGGTGGATGCGATGGGTGTGGAGCCGATGGCGCGTCCGGCGCAGCTCGCGCGCGAGGCCGGCCTCAACGTGGTCACCGGGTATCTGGCGGAAGCGGCCTTCCCCGATGACTCCTTCGATGTGATCACCCTGGTGGACGTGCTGGAGCACACGCATGACCCGGTCGCCGTGCTGGCGGAGGCGCGGCGCGTGCTGAAGCCGGGGGGAATGCTGATGGCCAAGGTTCCGAACATTTCTTCGCTGCAGGCGCGCCTCATGGGCCCGTGGTGGTTTGCACTGGATGTGCCGCGGCACCTCTACCATTTCTCGCCCGCCACGCTGCGGAGCGCGCTCTCGCGCGCCGGGTTCCGGTCTGTCTTCGCGCGGGCTCTGCCGGGAGTGTCGGGCGGCCTCATCTTTGAGCTGAGCACGCTCTACTGGCTGCGGGGCCTCCTTTTGGCCCGGCGAGGCATCACCGTGCCGCCGGTCGATGAGAGGCCGGCGAGCGAGTCTCTCGATGGCCAGGTTTACGCTTCGGTGCCTCGGGCAGGAAAGCGGGCGTTCCGCTGGTGTCTCCGGCACCTGGCTTACGCGCCGCTTTCAATCGAGAACGCCATCGGGCGCTCTGTCGCCATCGTGGGCACCGGGATGAAATGACAGGCGTGCGGCGACTACGGTCCCTTATCCGCTGGATCGGGCAGGTCCGGGTTGCCGTGCGTCTCTCTTGAGACTCCGAAGCGCGCGTGGGGCCGGATCGTGTCGTTGGGCGGCGTCGTCAGCTCCTTCACGGTGGCGTAGGAGAGGAGGTCCTGGAAGCCGAGGATGAAGGCAGCCAGGAAGCCGGGGAAGCCATCGCGGAAGCCCTGGTGGCGCACGTAGCGCCTTTGCTCAGTTGCGGTGGAGGAGGGCCGCCTCGACGTACACCTTGGCGGTGAGCCGGGCTGTTTTCTCCCAGGTGAAGCCCGCGGCGTGTGCTCTCCCGGCGTGGCGCAGGGCCTCATGGCGATCCGCATCCGTCAGAACGAGGCGCAGAGCGTCCGCGATGGAGCAGAGATCCTGCGGATCGAAGTACTCGGCGGCCGCACCGGCGACCTCCGGGATGGCGGAAGCGTTGGAGCAGGCGACCGGAATCCCAGCCGCCATCGCATCGAGCACGGGCAGGCCGAATCCCTCATAGAGAGAGGGTTGCGCCAGAAGGTCTGCCTCGGCGACGAGCGCCGGCAGGTGTTCGTCGGGGGTGAAGCCCAGCAGGCAGACCCGATTGCTGAGCCCCGTTTCCTGGATCGCCCGGGTCACCTCATCCCACCCGGTATCCGGCCGGCCGGCGATCACTAGCGTATGCGGCACCTCACGGGCAATGGCGGCGAAACCGCGTACGAGGCGCGCGTGGTTCTTGTGCAGGCTGACGGTGCCCAGTGCAAGCACGTAGGGACCCGCAAGGCGGAGTGCCGCGCGCATCGCTGCCCGCTTCTCAGGGGGGCAGGCCTCCTGGAAGCGCGGGTCGGGGGCGTGCGGGATCACGCGGACCCGGTCATCGGAGACGGGGAGAACGCGGGTGATCTCTCGCGCGGCGGAGTGCGAGCCGGTGATCACCAACGTCGCGGCCTTGGCGAGGGTGGTAGCGTGGGCGCGCAGCAAGGCCGGGAAGTCGCCCCGGAACGCTTCCGGCCGCAGTAGGGGCAAGATGTCGTGGATGGTGACCACCAACGGGCCGTAGATGAAGGGCGGCGTAAAGCCCAACTGGCAATGGAAGAGATCGATGGGTCCGGTGGCGACCTCGATGCGCGGAGGTCCGGCAAGCCGCTCCAGGATCGTGACCGGAAAACGGAGGCGTCGGGCGCGTGCCCGCCCCGTGGTGATGGGGCAGGCGCCCGATTTGGCGAGCAGGAGTGTGTAGTCGTTGCCGGTGTCCTCGGCGATGAGCGCCCCGGCGAGCAGGGTGATGTAGCGTCCGAGGCCGGATGGAGCAGGGAGCATGGCGGGTGACAGGTCAATCGCGATGCGCAGCGGTGGCCGGTTGCGGTAGGAGGGCGGGCGTCCCTGCCTGATGGCATGGCGGCCCAGCGCCGTGACTAGGGCGCCGGTCGTCGCGGCTTTCTCCCCCAATGTCCGAAGTGCGTTCAGCATCTTGGCCGCCTCAAAGTTTCAGGAGGTTGCTCAGGGGCTCGCCGGAGAGCTGCAGCACCTCCAGGTCGATCAGCCCTTCTTGTGCGCCCGCGTGACGTGCCTTTGGGATCAGAGGTATTGATGCGAGTGCCCCCAGAATCCCGCTCGCGTCTCTGCGGCGCAACAGGTCGGCGAGGGCGCGCAGCGTGGCACGCGCGAGGAAGGGCAGGAGCAGCGAGCGACTGCGAAGGTTTTTCCAGCCGAAGAGGAAGCGGTTTCGGGTGCGAATCCGGCGCACGTAGGCCGGGGAGTACAGTCGGCGTACCGTGACGCTCTCTAGGTGGAGGAAGTGGCAGCGGTTATCGAGTACGATCCGCCAGCCGCGGCGCCAGGCGTTCCAGCCCAGATCCAGGTCCTCCCAGTAGAAGGGGGAGTAGAGGGGATCGAAGCCGCCGAGCTCCAGGAACACTTCCCGGCGGAAGAGGCCCCCACCGGCCGGCGCCCCGATCTGATAGCGGACCCCCTCCGGCTCGCGTGCCGACCCTGCCGGCGATGGGTGGGCACTCAGATACCAGGGCCCGGCGGCGAATACCCGGGAGTCGTGCAGGTGCTCCCGAAGCATCTTGACCGATTCCGGGGTCACCTCCATATCGCTGTTGAGGAGGAGCACGAGGGGGTGGTTTGCCTCTCGAACGCCGAGGTTGCAGGCGGCCCCAAAACCGACGCTTTCACGCAGGGAGACAACACGCACCGTGGAGAACTCCTCGCGCAGCATCTCCACGCTGCCATCGGTGCTGGCATCGTCGATCACCACCACCTCGTTCTCGGGCGGCGGCAGCTCGCGCAGCAGGGGCGGCAGCGTGCGCCGGAGCAGGTCGGCCCCGTCGCGGTTCGGGATCACGGCGCTGATTGGTGCGCTGGGCAAGGGAGGCTCCTTCCGTGCATCTGCGAGGCGTGTGGTCTGGCGTACCGAACGCGGTCCTGCCCCGGAGTTCAACACGGAGTTACGGATCAAGATTCGCTGTGCCAGGCCCGGATCCTGCTTCGGCTAAGGCGTGCCGGGATGGTCTTGCCCACCTGACGGCGCGGCACCGTCGCGCCCGCCCGGACCCTATCTGCCGGACGGTGATATCGGCAGCTCCCTCGCGGCGCGCTCCACCATCCGCAGTCCGTTCCGGGGCGCTGGCACGATGCTATCTCTCCAGGCGTAGCAGCGCGGGTGCAGTGGACTGAACGCGGCGGATAGCAACAGGACCAACCGCGCCTGGCGCAGTTGCTTCGCTTCCACGGTGCGGGCGTAACGAACGAGGGCGTGCAGAGCCGCGCCCCAGGCCATCAGGATGAAGACTCGCGTGGTGTCTTCAGTGAAGAAGGTGATGACGGCGTACGCCAACATCAGCATCACGAGGGCGAGGGCATAGCGCCTGTCTCGTCGGTAGAGCATCACGGTCGCTATGGCCAGCGGAGGCCACAGGCACCCGAGCAGTGAGAAGATGCGCATCCCTACATGCGAGGCGTTCATCTGCAGCCACTCGCCCGGCGGCCTCATCAGCACAAAGTCGAGGCGTGACATCGCCTCGATGCCGAAAGCGAGGTGGAACAGCTTGACGCCGAGGGTACCCAGGGTGAACCCGGCGATGCATGCTAGGTAGTGGCGCCGCCCGACAGCGTTCTCCCCGCTCCCCGCCCTCAGCGCCATCACACCGGCAACCCCGAAGAGGATGGCAGGGTGGTTCAGGGCTCCCAGCAGGCAGACGGCAAATAGGACCGGAGCCGACCTGGTGAAGAGGGCGACTGCCGTGAGGATGAAAGTGATGCAGTCCGGCATACCGAGCCAGGAGAGCATGACGATGGTGAGCGGGCTGAACGCCATCAGGGTGAAGAGGGCCAGCGAGAGGCCCGGGTCGGATGGATCACGCAGCCTGCCGGCGAGGTAGAGGGCGCCCAGGAGGATGGCCAACAGGCAGAGCCCGTAGAACTGGTGCGGCAGTGTCAGCCCTGCCAGGTTGGCCAGGACCGGGAGCAGGACCGACTCTTGCCAGTAGTTGTCCGGTGCAATATCGGATCGTATGGTGTAGGGGTTCTCTGCCAGACGCCGGTAATGGTCTGGAGGTACGATCCCAACGCCGTTGCTCAGGCCGGCAATGGCCACGACAAATGCGATCCCGAACCAGTAGTGGCTTCGACGCAAGTTGCCTGCCCCCCAAGAAGCCTACCGCGGGCATCTACGACACCGGTGAGCTCCTCCCGGTGGAAGAGCATCCCCGGCCGGCTAAGGAGGCTCCTCTCGCGCGGTGGCGGAGCGAGCGACTCGAAACGCCAGCCCCGCGCCCGCGCTGTCGATAGTGTGTAGAGATGCGAATACCGGTTCTGTAGTCGGCTGCTGATTCCTGCGACCGCAGTGTTGCTGATGGGGTGCTATTGCTGGATCAGCCGCGCGGCGTTTTTCCAGCGGATTGCTTCCATCGCGTCCTCGGGGAGGTCGAGGAACTCCAGCTTCAGCAGGGGCACCTCCGGCACCGTGAACGGCATCCCGCTGCCGAAGACAAGGTGATCCGGGCCGACGGCGGCGATCAGCTTCTGCAGCTCCTCCTGGAGCACGGCGGTGAGGCGCGAGATCTCCAGGGCGTAGTCGCCTTGCGCCTCGCCCGGCTTCCCGAACGCGGTGTGCAGGTAGCCCATGCCGTTCACCGGGAGGAACTTCGCCTTGGGGTGTGCCCGGGCAGCCTCCGCGACCTCGTGCGGGGTGACGTCGGGAATGTCGAGGAGCCACGAACGCTGGCGATAGTCCTCCACGCGCAGGGGCACCGAGATCACCAGGCCGCGCGCCGTGGCCGCCTCGATGAGCGCATTTCCGTTGGCGTCGCCCAGCGAGTAGCGGTGGTACTTCGGGTAGAGGCGCAGCCCACGGATGCCAAACTCCTCGCAACAGACGGCGAGGTCGTGCTCCCAATCGGCGTAGGTGGGGTTGATCACCGCGAAGGGAATGAGCCGGTCCGGGTGCGCGCGCGTCTCGGCGAACAGCTCCTCGTTGCCCGCCTGCGGGTTGCGGTAGAGGATGGCGCTGGCCGAGGAGACGAACGCCTGGTCGATGCCGTGGGCATCCATGGCGCGCAACAGGCTGTCGGCGTCGCGCCAGGGCAGGGGCCGGAAAGCCCAGTGGCCGAGGTAGGTGTTGGTGTCGATCAGCATGTGGCTCCTCCGCGCATCGCCAGGATCCGCTGCATGTTGCCGCCCAGGACCAGCCGGCGGGCCTCGTCGTCGAGCGCGGCAGCGCGGATCTTGCCCACGCCTGCGGTGTAGGAGAGGTCGCACCCGAACAGCAGCCGCTCCGGACCAAGAATGCGCACGGCCATGTCGATCACCCCGGCGTCGAAGACGCTGCCGCTGGTGTCGAGGTAGACGTTGGGCGCGGGGCGAACCGCCTTGATCGTCCACTCCCAATCGCCGCCGCCGCCCACGTGCCCGCAGATGATCGTGGCTTCCGGATATCGGCGTGCCAGCTCCGCCAGCTCGCCGCCGTCCGACATGTTCGGTTGGGTGGCCACGAAGTAGTGGCTGTGCCCGGCGTGGTGAAGGATCGGCACGCGCAACGCGACCGCCTCTTCCACGATGGGCCAGACGACCGGGTCGGTGCATTTGTACTCGTTGTACAGCTTGACCCCGATGAAGCCGTACTCCTCGATGCAGCGGCGCACCTCGTCAATCGCCTCGCGCTGGTAGCCGGGGTTGACGTAGGCGTAACCGAGCACGCGCCCGGGATAGCGCCGGGTGATCTCGGCAAGGAGACGGTTGCACTCGCGGAAGCCATCCGGCGTGGCCGGGCGCTCGCGCGTCAGCAGCGAGACGCACATCGCGTCGATCCCCAGGCGCTCGGAGTCGGCAATCACCTTCTCGTCCGGGACGCCCCAGGAGATCGTTACATCATTTTTCGGGCCTGATAGGTGAGCGTGACAGTCAATGACCATGCGTGGCTCCAGGCCGGCCTGCTGTTTCGGGTGGGTGTAGCGCCCGCGCGGCCGGCAGCTATGGAACCAGTTAGGGGGTGGGGCGCGGAATCCTCCAGTGCCTTTATGAAGATTGGTCCACTCGCGAGCGGAATGGGGACAGAGCCCTGAACGAGGAGGGAAGGCACCGGTGCCCGGCAGGAGCTTCCCAGGCAGAATGGGCCGGGGCGCGGAGCGCGCCCCGGCTTCTCGCACGGTCTGTCTTGCCTTCCTGCTCTCCTACCACACCTGCCTGCCTCGTGCCACCCACGCGTCCTCCCGCTGCCTGCCGTGCGAGTTCACGGAGAGCTGCGCGCCCGCGCCCGGATTCGGGCCTTGGTATCCGCTTCGACCGTCAGGGCGAACTCCCTAAATCCGGGCGCCTGCTCCAGGTCGGTGCCGAGGCGTTCGGCTGCATCTGCTTCGAGCTCTACCTCAAGCGTGAGCAGGCCATCGGCGTATTCCGGGCGATGGATCCCGCGCACACCGGGGAAGAGGGCGAGGGCATCCTGGAACGCCTGGGCGTCCCCGCGCTTCTCAAAACCATCCACTTCGAGGCGCACTCGCCGCGTGTGGCTCGCGGGCAAAGTGAGGATATCCTCCAGGAACAGACGCGCCGCGCGCCGTGACGCCACCTCCACCGCCGCCGTCGCTGCGAGCGCATCTACGCGGTCGGAGACCAGCTCCTCGGTATGGCGCACCGTGACCACTTCGCCCGTCTCCACGCGAATGGCACGAGCATGGATCCGTGCCTGATAGATCGGGATGACGGCGATCACCCGGCCTTCCAGCGTGACGGGCGCGCGCGCCGCCAGGTGGAGGGCCGCCGTGCCGGCAAGGAGCACATCGACCGCCGGCACGCCCCCGCTCGTACCGAGCGAGTGGGGCAGCGAGGCGAGATCCAGGTGTTCCAGGCCCGCAGGCCGCACCACCTGGAAGCCAGCATCGACCAGGCGCCGCGTGATCTCTGCGTCTGCCAATCGGGCTGCTCCCTCCAGGCCCGAGGGCTCATCACGAATCGCCACGGCCACGCGCCACTTCCGCGTGAGCCCGAGCTGGCGCAGAGAGTCCATCAGCGGTCGGAGGCTGACACGCACGCGCATCCGGAGCGTGAGGACGCCTTGGGTGACGCTCTCCTCGAGGACGTCGCCGGGCACGGCGAAGCCCTCGCTGCGCAGGTAGATCCGCTCGTTCAGAACCGCAAACTTCTCGGTGATCGTGGTGCTGGAGAGGTAGACCCCGGTGACCTGCTCCACGGCGGTGCGCAACGCCTGTTGGACGGCGCGATTCCGGGCCTCCTGGTAGGTGCCATCGCCGATGGGCGCGCTGCCGGTGGCGATCACCTCCTGCATCCGGTTCTGATCCGGCTGTTGCAGCACCGGATCGCTCTCTTCCGAGTAGGCCCGGCGAGCGAAAGGCGCCGCGGGATTGTGATAGTAGCCCATGCCGGCCTGTCCGGGGGGCACCTTTCGATAGGACGGCCAGAAGTCGGGCATGGATGCGAGCGGCACGGGCGCGAAACCGGGCGTCCAAACGCGCGGCCCCGGCAGGACGATCGGGGCCGGCAGCGGTACCCGGATCCCCTCGACGCGCGCCACTTGCGCCGGCGCTGCTCCCGCAGGGATGCCCGGAGAGGCATTCCATACAGGCCAAGCGCCCGGGCCCCAGCCTATCGCCGTCAGTCCGGCCAGCAACTGCACAACGGGCATCATCTCCTGTAGCTCCTCTCCTCGCGGGGCTGCGCGCCGCCCGCGGAGGGGATGCCTCCGCGGGCGGATAGCTGCCTACTTCGCCTCGTCACGCGCCCGGCGCTCATCCACGACGATGGCCACAGCACACTTCTCCAGGAAGCGAGATCGCGCGTCGGCTGCGAGCAGACGTTGCGCGTCTTCCGCGCTCAAAGTCAGGTAGCGGTGGAAACGGTCAGGCGTTCCCATGGCGCGGATGACCAGCGGGTGGTTACCCACGCGAGGGAGCGCCATCGCCGCGCGGATCGTGCCCATGTAGCCGGCGACGCCCACCTCTTCCGCGAAGGAGGGATCCACGTTCACCGTGCCATAGATCTCCCGGCCGGTGGGATCGTAGATCCGGGGGCTCATCGCGGGCTGGACGTTCAGGCCGCGGGCATCAATGATCACCCCCGTGAAGGGGCCCTCATCCGTGGCGGGCGTCAGCAGCGCCTCCTCCAGGGATGCCACGGGTGATGCGAGGCTCTCTCTGGATGCCAAGACGGGCGCCGGCGTGGCCAGCGAAGGCTGATCGAGCGTGATCCCTGGCGGCGAGCCAGCGCTCACCTTGGGCGGAACGCGGAGCAGGCTTGGGAGAACCAGCCCCGTGAGGCCCTTCTCGCCGAAAAGCCCCACCTGGAGGGCCACCGTGTAGGTGCCATCCGGGTGATCCTGCTCCTCCACCACCTGGGCGCCGCGGATGTAGGCCTGCACGCTCAGGCGAAGCAGGTCGCTCGCCGTCAGGTGGCGCTCGACCGTCGTATTGGCCGTGACGCGCACCTCATTGATCACCTGCGCCATGTTGCGGTAGGCATCGGCGATCGCTGCGCTGCGGGCGAGGAGGCGAGCCTGGGCCGGCGACTCGGCATCCTTGGGCCGCACGCCGAACCCGATGGCGCGCAGTACACCTTCGCTCCACTTCACCTCACCATGTGCTTGGGGGATGAACTCTGTTATCGGGCCCGCCAGAGCGGCGCCCGGAAGACAAGAGAGTGCGACTATCGCGATCCAGAAGCTCCTCAGATCTCTCATCAGGCCGACTCCTCCTCATTGCCGATCGCTGCGCGCGCCGGCGGAACGCCGGCCCAACCCGTTTGGGTACCACTGGCGCCTCGCGAATCGTGCCGTCGGCGCCGTCTCCTCCCCAGGTCCTTCTTGCAGTTGCCGGGCACTGGGGCAAACGCCAGGAGTAGAAATGCAGATTGCATGCCACTCGCCTTGACCCTCCCATGGCTTTGTGCTAAGATGAGTCGGGGAGGTGTCGCTCGATGGCGTGGCTCATCCTTGGCGCGGCCGTTGCCCTCGATGGCCTCGTGGCATGGTTCCTCCGGCGAGAGGTCCCCAAGTGGCGCGAGGATGGTAGCTTTGCGCTGGTGGCGCCCCTACGCCTGCTCATCGGCGCTCTTCTGATGACCCTCATCTTGCTTCTCGGTGTAGGCGTTGCCTTTGTGCTTCCCAAACCAGAGAGCGGCACTCCGCCCAGCGCGGAGATGGTGGCATATTGGGTGTTTATCACGTTGCTGGTTGGGGCGATCATGCTGCTCACCTTTATCGATGTTGCCCTGGTGCGCCGCGTCTTCCAGCGGCGCCAGGACGAGGTGTTCGCAGATATCTTGCTGGGTCGCGGGCAACGGCGCGGGACCAGCGCCGGGGAGTCCCCGGCGCCCGAGGGGGAGAACGGCAACCGTGCCGGGGAGTGAAAACCTCAATGCCATGACCCGTGACGAGCACTGGATGCGCGCGGCTCTGCGCCAGGCCCGGCGCGCCGTGGGATTCACCAGCCCCAACCCGCCGGTGGGCGCCGTGGTGGTGCGACAGGGGGAAGTGGTGGGCCGAGGCTGCACGCAGCCGCCTGGCGGACCGCACGCGGAGGTGATGGCCCTGGCCGAGGCCGGCGCCCGCGCACGCGGCGCCACGCTCTACGTCACCCTCGAACCATGCGCGCACTTCGGGCGCACGCCCCCCTGCACGAACGCCGTGCTGCAAGCCGGGATCGCGCGCGTGGTGGCCGCCCTGGAAGACCCGCATGATATCGTCGCCGGCCGTGGTTTTGCACGCCTGCGCGAGGCCGGGGTCGAGGTGAGCGTCGGCGTGTGCGAAGCAGAGGCGCGCTCTCTCTTGCAGCCCTACCTCAAGCATGTGCGCACGGGCGTGCCCTATGGCATCCTGAAGTGCGCCGTGTCGCTGGATGGGAAGATCGCCACGCGCACCGGCGACTCGCGCTGGGTGAGCGGCGAGGAAGCCCGCCGCCGGGTCCACCGGCTGCGCCAGGAGTGCGACGCCGTGACCGTGGGCGTGGGCACCGTGCTGCGCGATGACCCCCGGCTAAACGTCCGCCTGCCTGGCAAGCGGCGGGATCCGATCCGCGTGGTCCTGGATAGCCAGGCGCGCACGCCGGTCGATGCCGCGCTCTTCGGGCCGGGCGGCCCGGTGATCATCGCGGTGACCGAGCGGGCGCCCAGAGAGCGCGTGGACGCGCTTGCCGCGCGTGGCGCCGAGGTGTTGATGGTGCCGGAGGAAGCGGGGCATGTCAGCGTCGCTGCTCTTTTTGCACTTTTGGGGAGCCGTGGCGTGATGAGCATGCTCCTGGAAGGTGGCGGGACGGTTGCCGCCGCCGCGCTGCAGGCGGGCGTGATCGACCGGCTGCTGTTTTTCATGGCGCCGCTTCTCATCGGGGGCAGGGATGCACCCACCCCCGTGGAGGGCGAGGGCGCCGGCATGATGGCCGAGGCGCTCCGCTTGGATGGACTGGAAGTGCGGCGCGTCGGCGCCGACCTGGCAATCGAGGGCTATGTTCACCGGTATTGTTGAGGCAATCGGAACGGTTCAGGAAGCGGTCCTGACGGGAGGAGCGTTACGGCTGACCATCGAGGCGCCCGAGCTCCTGGCAGACGCAGTGGTGGGCGAGAGTGTCAGTGTCAACGGCGTCTGCCTCACCGTGACCACGACCGGGCCACGGGGCGCGTGCTTCGATGTCGTGCCGGAGACCGTCCGGCGGACAACGCTCCGGATGCTACGCCCCGGGGATCGGGTGAACCTGGAGCGCGCGTTGCGCCCGACCGATCGCTTCGGGGGCCACTTCGTGCAGGGGCACGTCGATGCCGTGGGTAGCGTGCGGGCATTGCAGCGGGCGGGCGCCAACTACATCCTGGATGTGGATGCGCCCCAGGAAGTGACGCAGTTCCTGGTAGATAAGGGATCGGTCGCCATCAGCGGGGTGAGTCTGACGGTGGTCCGCGTGGATGCCAACGGCTTCTCGGTGGCGCTCATCCCGCACACCCTGAAGGTGACGACGCTGGGTTCGCTGAAGCCCGGTGATCAGGTGAACCTGGAGGCAGATATCATCGGCAAGTATGTGGCGCGCTTCGTGGCCCGCCACTCGGCGGGCGCAGGCCGCGCCGACGCGGAGCTGATGCGGTTGCTCCAGGAAGAGGGGTATATTTCCTAAGAGAGTGTGTTCTTGCCAAGGAGACGGAGGGCGGATGCCCGGGTTCGCGAAGATAGAAGAGGCAGTTGTCGATATTGCGGAAGGCCGGTTTGTCATCGTCGTCGATGATGAGGACCGGGAAAACGAGGGAGACCTCGTGATGGCCGCGGAGAGGGTGACGCCTGCCGCGGTCAACTTCATGGAGACGCACGCGCGCGGGCTGATCTGCGTGCCGTTGACGGTGGAACGCGCCGAGGCGCTGGAACTCCCGCCGATGGTGCAGTATAGCACCGACCCGCGCGGCACGGCCTATACGGTGACGGTGGATGCCCGCGAGGGCACGACGACCGGTATCTCGGCTCAAGACCAGGCAGTGACGATTCGCGCCCTGGTGAACCCGCAGACGGCGCCGCGCGATCTGGTTCGTCCGGGCCACGTTCACCCGTTGCGCGCCCGGCCGGGGGGCGTGTTGGCGCGAGCCGGGCATACCGAGGCAGCGGTCGACCTGGCCAGACTGGCCGGGCTCCAGCCGGCTGGCGTCATCTGCGAGATCAAGAACGCGGATGGCAGCATGGCACGCCTGCCCGCCTTGCAAGAGTTCGCCGCGCGTTTTGACTTGCGCATCATCACGGTGGCCGACCTGATCTCCTACCGGCGGCGCACCGAGAAGCTGATCAGCCTGGAGGCGCGTGTACGCCTTCCGACGCCCTGGGGGCAGTTCACCGCCTACGGCTATGAGTGCCAGCTCGATCACAAGCCGTATGTGGCCCTGGTGATGGGCGACATCTCGGAGGGCGATATCCTGGTGCGGGTTCACTCCTCATGCCTCACCGGAGATGTCTTTCACTCACTGCGCTGCGATTGCGGCGAGCAGCTGCAACGCGCGTTGGAGGTGATCGCCGCCGAGGGCCGGGGCGTGCTCCTCTACATCCAGCAGGAGGGGCGCGATATCGGGCTGATCAACAAGCTGAAGGCGTACGAGCTCCAGGAGCATGGCAAGGATACCGTCGAGGCGAACGAGGCGCTGGGCTTTGCCGCAGACCTGCGCGACTATGGGATTGGCGCGCAGGTGCTGGCGGATCTGGGGCTTTCGCGCATCCGCCTGATGACCAATAACCCCAAGAAGATTGCCGGCCTCCAGGGATATGGCCTCCAGGTGGTAGAGCAGGTGCCGCTTCCGGTGACGCCTACGCCGGATAATCGGCGCTACCTCAAGACCAAGGTGGAGAAGCTAGGCCATCTGATCGAGCTATAGCGCGTAGAAGGAAGGCGTGTCCTCCTGGCGAATAACGAACGGAGTGATACCGCCTCCTGCCTCCTTGCCGGGGGCAGGCTTGCCATTCAACCGGTATCTCAAATCGGGTGAGGATACAAGAACGTGCCGAACACACTAGAAGGCAAGCTAAACGCGCAAGGATTGCGATTTGCCATCGTCGTCAGCCGCTTCAACGAGTTCATCACTGGCAGGCTTCTGTCGGGAGCGCTCGACTCGCTCATCCGCCATGGCGCGGATGACAGCAACATCACCGTGGCCTGGGTGCCCGGGACCTTCGAGATCCCGATTGTGGCCCAGAAGTTCGCGGCTTCCGGGCGCTTCGACGCCGTCGTCTGCCTGGGCGCGCTGATCCGGGGGGCGACGCCCCACTTCGACTATCTGGCTGCGGAGGTGACGAAGGGGATCGCGCAGATCGGGCTCCAGACGGGCGTTCCCACCGTTTTTGGTGTGATCACGACCGATAACATCGAGCAGGCGGTCGAGCGGGCTGGCACCAAATCCGGAAACAAGGGCTTTGATGCGGCGGCCACCGCGATTGAAATGGCCAACCTCCTGCGCCAGCTTGCGTGAGGCTGAACGGGGTATGCCATGAGCGATAGCCATTTCCTCCGGTCCGTGGCGCGCTGGCTCAGCGTTCTGATGCTGGCGGGCACCCTTTGCCCGCGTCTGCCTGCCTGGGCCGCGGATAAGCCGGCCTCGGACTCCGTGGTCGCCAGGATGGGGGCCGCGGTAGTAGACCTGTCGAACAACAAGGTCGTGCTGAGCGCGGGCGAGCGCGATGGCGTCGTGAATGGAACCATCTTCCGCATCATGCGCCATGGCGAAGAGATCGCGCAGGTGAAGGTGTTTGAGACCTCCTTCGCCACCTCCAACGCGCGAGTGATTCGTGCGGGCCAGGGCGCGGCGCTTCGCGTCAATGACCGCGCGGAGGTTTTGGAGATCCCGGTGCCACGAAAGCGTTCCGGGTTCCGGTTCCCATGGGCCGCGCTGGTGGGGGCGGGAATCGTGGCGCTGGTGGTCATGGGCGCCGTTCGCGACAAGGGCGATGGCCCGTCGACCGGCAGTCCTACCGGCGGTGTGGCGGAGATCAATCTGAACTGAGCCGGGCCCTGCTTTCCAGGGGCTTGATGCCGGCGCCTGCTCACATGAGGAGACAGGAGTATGCAGCCTCAGAAGAGCCCATTCTCTTGGCGCGGGGCCCTCGCCCTGGCGACCCTCTGCCTGTTGGGCACGATCCTAGGTTGCGGCAGCGCCCGGCGTGCTGCCGATAGCTCTGCGGCTGCCGGCGGAAGCGCCGTGATCGCTATCACCTGGCCGGAGACTGAGGGCCGCGTCATCCCCGCAGAGACGAAGCGGATTGTCATCCGGGTGGTGGGCGAGAGCGAGCTCCCACATCTGCGCAAGGAGGTCGTGCGAACGCCGGGTTCCACGAAAGAGAGCGTCACCCTCGAAGGCCTCCCCTTCCAGTCGCTGCTCTTCCTAGTCGAGGCCTACGGGGAAGCCGCCCAGACCCCCATCGCGCTGGGTGGCCGTACCGTGGAGATCCAGAGGGGAGTGCGCGCTAGCGTCGATATCACACTGGTCGAAAACGGCGGCAAGGCCGGGGAGATCGCCAGCAAGGGGAGCGCGGTCGTCCTCGTGCGCGATGTGCCACCTGGGACAAGCCACGTCTCGCTCCGGGTTCTCCAAAACGGCCAGGTGATCCCCAACGAGGGCGAACCGCCGAGCATCAGCCTCTCGGATGCCAAGACGTTCACGACCGTGCCATTCTTCCTCCCCTCGCTCCCGGCCACGGCGCTCCTTTTCCAGGCGACGGCGTTCAACTCGGCCGGCACGGCCATCGCCCAGGGCTCGCGCAGCGCGACGATCGATCCCCTCACGGAGGCGCTGGTGACTGTGGCGCTGGTCACATCCCAACCGGGAGGGGGGATGAGCCCGGTACGAGCAAGCCGCCAGTGACGACGGGATCTGCCGTGCTCAACATCACCAACATCGCGCAGGGAGATGCGCTAGTGGTGGTGGACCCCATGCCGGGTGATCCCAGCCTGCTGGGGACCGCGGCGGACCGCAGCCCGATCACGGTTCCGCTTCAAGGCACGTTCGTAAGCGATAACCTCCCGGTGACGCGCGTGCCGGTGCTGGTGGGCGGTCTTGAGGCCGGCCCTTGGCTCTTCGTGGTCACGACGCACACTGGGCCGACGACCGCCGATCCGGTGAACCGCGTCGGCACCGTTCAGGGGACTGTTCAGGCGGGCGCGCTTGTGAACCTCGATGTGCCCCTCGGCGCCGCCCAGACGAGCACGCCGCCCAAGCCGGACGGGGAAGTGAATGTCCTCGCCACCAACATTACCGCTGCGGGGACCGAGTTCCTCCTTGTGACGGCCTTCGACTCCCTGGGGCGTGTCCGCGAGGCGGTTGTCCCAAGTATGGCCGGCGTGACTGAGCGCCAGGTCACCTTCTCCCTGCCGGGCGGGCCCTATACGATTGTCTGCGCCGCCTATGGCGGCCCCGGGTTTGACCGTGCCGCATTCGATCAGGCACTGAGTGAGAATAAGACGTCGATTCCCTCGGGCGCGCTCGCCGTGGGAACGAAGACGGTGACGGTGGGCAGCGGCGCGGCGACCGACGCGACGGTCGAGCTGCGCATTCAGGGCGAGACAGGCGCCGGAAGCATCAACCTGGCGATGCTGAATGTGCCTCTGAACCTGAGGAAAAGCGACGCCGGGTACGAGATCGTCTCCAGCGTAGTGATCCGGGTTTACTCGGTGAACACCAACCAGGAGCTGTCCGCGTTGCGGCGGGTGATGGTGCCGCCCTCGTTTGGCGTGTCCGAGGAAGACGAGGATGGGGAGTCCCAGCCGTCCGTTCCAGGGGATAAGACGCTCCTCGATCTCAGCGCGCCGTATCATATGTTGAAGCCGATGCGGTTGAGGATTGATGGCGTGCCGGTCGGGCTCATGCGCTTCGAGGTGTTCGCCATGTCGGAGAGCGGCGGGGGCGGGCAGGTGATGGGCAGCGGCTCGACGATCGCAGAGATCGGGACGGGCGTGCAGCCGGTGACGGTGACCCTGCTCCCGCACGGCAATTTGGAGCCGGGCACGGTGCTGCCGGGTATCGATAACGAGCCATCGGATGAGAACCCGGCGCCACGTTCGCGGAGCGCACTGGAGGCGGCCCGGCGGTTCTGGTCGGGGGTGCGCCGGCGGTAGCGAGCGCGCGGGATGGTCGTTCGGCGAGGGGCTGCTTCCGGCAGCCCCTCGTTGTGAGGGAGAGCGCCGGCGGGGCCGCGCCCGCCGGCGCGTAGTTGTCACCCGGTGGGGTGGCGTCGATTCGCGGAAAAAAGCGGAGTGGATGGAGCGATGCCGATCTACGAGTATCGTTGCGTGGGATGCAACCGTAAGTTCAGCCACCTACATGGCATGGTTGCCAATGAGGCGCCGTTGCAATGCCCGCGGTGCGGTGGCACGGAGCTGAAGCGGCTCATCTCTCGGGTATCGCGCGTGCGGTCGGAAGAGGATGTTTTCGACGCTCTCGACCCCTCGAACTTTGGCGACATGGAAGATCCTGCCGATGTGCGTCGCTGGGCGCGCGCGCTCGGGAAAGAGATGGGCGAGGAGTTGGGAGAGGATTTCGAGGAGTCGCTGGACGAGATGATCGAGGCGGAGGAGCGCGGCGAACTCTCGGACGAGGCGGGAGGCGAAGACGCGCCGGCGTCCCCGGCGCCCGCGGCAAGCAGCGATGACCTCTGATACGCCCTCGGGCCGCGCCGCCGGCCTGCCGCATGGGGAAGACGCGATGGGCGAGCGCCCGACCAGCTCCGACGACCGAGGCGCGGCCATTCCAGGGCGCGTCCTGGCGGCCACCTTCCTCGTGGCGCTCGCGGGCGTTTGCCTGGAAGTGGCGCTCGTGCGCGTCTTCGCGCTCCTTTTCCGCTACCACCATCTCTTCCTCCTCGTCTCGGTGGCGGTCTGCGGCCTGGGTCTGGGAGGGCTGATCCGCACCTACCTGCCTGATCGCTGGATCCGTCTCTGGGCCGTGGCGCTTCTTTTTGGCCTCTCCATCCCGGCGACGCTGCTGCTTCTCTTCCGGTCACCGCTTGCCACGCGGTTGGTGGAGACGCCCTGGCTTCCCGCGGTGCCCCTGGTGCCGTTTCTCTTCGCGGGGCTCTTCCTGGCCGAGGTGTTCCGCCGGCACGCGGCGCAAGGAGGCGCGCTCTACTTCGCGGATCTCAGCGGGGCCGCGCTGGCGGCGCTCCTGATTCTCCCGCTGTTGCAGTGGCTCGGGGGGATCGGTGTCTGCCTTCTTCTGGGGGTGTTGCTCTGCATCGGAGCCACGCTGCTCGCTGCCGGGGAGAGCTCGCGAGGCCGGATCGTTGGGGCCCTCGCCGCCATGGCGTGCCTGCTCCTTCTGGTGACGAACCCGCGCACGCGCCTGGTGGATCTCCCCCTGCTCCCTGCGGGAGCCGACCCATCGCGGACCAAGCCTCTCCTGCGCGAGATGCGGGCCAACCCCTCCATCCGCATTCTGGAGACGCGCTGGAGCGCCTTCGCGCGCACGGATATGACGGAAGAGGGAGATCCATCCGTCCGTTACCTCTACACCGATGGCGACACGCCCACGAACATGATCCGATTCGATGGCGATCTGAAGAAGGTCGAGGGCCTGAAGCGACAGATCGCCTTCCTGCCCTACACGGTTTCCAGCCCGGAGTCGGTGTTGTGCATCGGGCCGGGCGGGGGGATGGATGTCCTTCTCGGGCTCCTGGGCGGGGCGAAGCGGATCACCGGCGCCGAAGTGAGCGCCGACATTGTCCGGCTGATGGAGGCGCACCGTGACTTCAACGGCCGCCTCTACGAGCATCCGGGAGTATCGATCCATGTGGCGGATGGCCGCTCCTTCGTGGCGCGGTCGCGCGAGAAGCACGACCTGATCTTCTCGGCGCTGACGCAATCGGCGACCGGCAGCCGCGCGGGCATCGCGCTCGCGGAGAGTTACATCCACACCCGAGAGGCGTTTCAGGTTTACCTGGATCACCTGACGGACGAAGGAATCTACGCGCTTGTCGTGCAGGAAGAGCCGGTCCTGGTGCGCGCTTTCCTCACGGCGGTGTCGGTGCTGGCGGAGCGGGGGGCGAGCGTGCCAGAGGCGTGCAGGCATCTGGTGGCTGCGATGATCCCGCGCGAGATGCACCCCTTCACGCCCTACCGGCGCATCCTTCTGGTACGCCGCTCGCCATTCACGCCGGCGGACTCCGAGCGTGTCCTGGATGGGATCCGCGCTCTCGGGGTCCACTCGCTCTTCGTGCCCCACGTGCTGGAGGAGCTCCCGCCGTTCGCTGATCTGGCGTCCGGGAAGCAATCGCTCGAGGAGTACATCGCGGAGTATCAGTTTGAGGGCACGCATTTGAACGTCGCCCCGCGCCCGGATGACCAGCCGTTCTTCCTGGACCTTTCGCCGTCGATGCCGCCGGTGCTGCTCCGGCTGCTGTGGGGGATAGGCCTGGTCACTCTCCTTGCCGGGGCGTGGCTTGCGTTCCGGCGCCGCAGGGGGGGGCCGGGGGCGCCACTGCGAAGCCTGTTGGGGGCGCTCTATTTCGCCCTGTTAGGCGCTGGCTTCATGCTCCTGGAGGTGCCGTTCATCCAGCAGTTCATCCTCTTCCTTGGCCATCCCGTCCTTAGTCTGACCCTGGTCCTTTTCGCCTTGCTCCTGGGAACGGCGGCGGGCAGCCGGCGCAGCCAGCGGTGGGCCGTGAGCGCGCTTCCGGCGCGCGTCTTCGCCGCGGCCACTGGAATCGTGATCCTGGTGCTCCTCTATCGCGCCGTGCTCCCAGGCGTCTTTGCGCTGCTTCTGGGCCAACCGGTGGTCGTTCGCGGCGCCGCGACCGTGGCGCTGCTCCTTCCCCTGGGGATGCTGTTGGGGATGCCGTTCCCTTCGGGCATTCGCTGGTTCGAGCGCGATGGCTCCGACCAGGTGCCGTGGCTATGGGGGATCAACGGCTTCGCTTCGGTGCTGGGCTCCGTGCTCGCGATGGTGCTGGCATGGAAGTCGGGCTTCAGTGCCGCGCTCCTGGCCGGGATGGGGAGCTATGTGCTGGTGGCCATCCTGGCCGGGATGGCGCATCTGACGCGCAAAGCGTGAAGCCGGGCGTCTGCGGTGGCTCTCCTCAGCCTGCCATGACGCCTGATTCCTGGCGCCCGGCGGGGCCTTCCGGGGATGAAGTGGTGGCGGTGTGCTCCTCACCGCGTGGAATGGCGATCATCCGCTCGGAGCAGGGGTCGCAGAGAGGGGGCTCCTCGGGAGCGAAGAGAAGGGTCACGCGCTGCCAGCACCGGGGGCAGACGTAGGCGATACCGTCTGGCGCCCTCCTTGCCGGCTGTGCTTTCACGTCAAATAGCTTGAGTGTCTCGTCCACGCATTCTCCTTCCGACCTCTTTTTCGACATGCGCCTGTGGCGTGCCTGCCTGGTGCGGGGCGCATTTTCCGAGAAGGGCATCGCCGGCCGGGCGTCGTATTTTTCCCTAGACTCGGGAGCTGAGCCGAACCGGCAACAGAGGCCGGCCCCTACAGCCATCGGCGTGACTCGTAGGGTCGCGTCTCCGCCCGCGACCGCTCTCCGGCAGCACCTGTCTCTCCTGGGCGCCTGCCCCCTGATTGCTTGCTCCCGACAGAGAGGTGCGAATCGATGAATTCCTTGTGGCTCGTCATTGGTGCCCTCGCCGCGTTCGCTGTTGCCTACCGCTACTATGGCGCGTTCCTGGCCGCCAAGGTCGCTGTCCTCAACGATGAGCGGGCGACGCCGGCACATCGGTTGAGAGATGGGGTGGATTACCACCCCACGAATAAACTGGTCCTCTTCGGCCACCACTTCGCGGCGATTGCCGGTCCGGGGCCGCTGGTTGGTCCGGTCCTCGCGGCGCAGTGGGGCTACCTTCCCGGTTATGTCTGGATCATTATCGGCGCCTGCCTGGCTGGCGCCGTGCACGATTTTGTCGTCCTGTGGGCCTCGGTGCGCGAGGATGGGCTTTCGCTTCCGAAGATTGCCCAGAAGAGTATCGGCGGTTTCTCAGGGTTGACGGCCTCACTGGCGACGCTCTTCATCGTCATCGTCACCCTGGCAAGCGTGGCCATCGTCGTCGTGAATGCGTTGAGCGAAAGCTCCTGGGGCGTCTTCACCATCGTAGTCACGATCATCGCGGCACTGATCACGGGCGCCTGGATGTATCGGATTCGACCGGGGAAGGTGGGAGAGGCTTCCGCCATTGGCGTGGCGATCGTGCTGATTGGCGTCGTGCTGGGCCGGCCCTTCGCCGATTCCGCGTTCGGTCCGATGCTCCTCTTCAGCAAGCCGGCGCTCTCGCTCATCCTCCCGTCCTACGCGCTCATTGCCTCCATCCTTCCGGTATGGGTACTGATGTGCCCGCGCGACTACCTCAGCTCCTACATGAAGATCGGCGTGATGGTGGTGCTGGGCGTCGGCATCTTCTTGGCGCACCCGGTACTGAAGATGCCCGCGACCACGCCCTTCGTTTCTGGCAACGGGCCGGTCATCACCGGCCATCTCTGGCCCTTCCTCTGCATCACCATCATGTGCGGGGCGATCTCCGGGTTCCACGCGCTCATCTCCTCGGGCACTACACCGAAGATGATCTACCGAGAACGTGACATTCTCCCCATCGGCTATGGCGCCATGCTCGTCGAGGGCTTTATCGCCGTGACCGCGCTCGTTGCGGCGTGCGCGCTGGGGCCCGGCGACTACTTCGCCATCAACGTGAGCCAGGATACTCCCGCGCAACAGGCCGCCTACGCGCAAGTGGTCGAAACCGCGCGCGTCGAGCACGGGTGGGACCTGACCCCGACCGAGCTGCCCGAGCTGGAAGAGGGCACGGGCACGAAGCTGGCCGGGCGCACGGGCGGCGCGGTGACGCTCGCCGTCGGCATGGCGAAGGTGTTCGCTTCCTTCCCAGGGATGCGCGAGTTGATGTCCTACTGGTATCACTTCGTGATCATGTTTGAGGCGCTCTTCATCCTCACGCTGTTGGAGACGGGCACGCGCGTGGCGCGCTTCGTCTTCCAGGAAGCCGCGTCCTACTTCCATCCGAAGGCGACGCTTGGCGGCAAGCCGAACTGGGGGATGAACGTGCTGATGAGCGTGGTGGTCTGCTTTGCCTGGGGCTACCTGCTCTATACGGGGAACATCAACACGCTGTGGCGCATGCTCGG
>JAAZEM010000131.1 GCA_012512265.1 Armatimonadota bacterium
AAACGGCGGTGGCTGGGAGGGGAAGCCCTGAAAGGGCTTTGCCGGAAAGCAGCGCGGTGCTTTTAGCGCCGCGCGCCGGGTTGCGCGCTGCATCCGAGGCTTCGGATTCCTTATCTCGGAATCTCAGTTCGGCGAGCGCGGAGGTAGACATCGGCCGGCAGAATATGTAAAATAGGGTATGAATGTTTACGGGGAGAGCGCGGATGAGCGATAAAATTCGGCTGCTTCTTGCCGACGATCACGCGATTCTGCGGAGCGGGCTGCGCTTGCTGTTGAGTGAGCAGCCCGACATGGAGGTCGTGGGCGAGGCGGCGGATGGCGAAGAGGCAATCGAGAAGACCCGCGAGCTGAATCCCGACATCCTCCTGCTCGATATCACCATGCCAGGCGTGGGTGGCCTGGAGGTCCTGGAGCGGATCAAGAAAGAGTGCCCCCAGGTGAGAGTCGTCGTCTTGACGATGCACGACGACGAGAGCTACATGGAGCGAGTCATGGCGTCGGGCGGATCAGGCTACGTGCTCAAGAAGGCTGCCGATACGGAGCTCATCTCGGCGATCCGCGCGGTCCATCAGGGGGGCGTCTACCTCCATCCCTCCATGACGCGCGCCCTGGTCAACCAGCTTCAGCGGCGTTCGGCTGCCCAGGAGCGCCAGAGCCGCCTGGAGAGCAAACTGAGCGAACGCGAGCGCGAGGTGCTCAAGCTGATCGCCGAGGGCTACACCAACAAGGAGATCGCCGATATGATCTTCTTGAGCGTGAAAACCGTGGAGACGCACAAGGCGCACATCATGGATAAGCTCGAGCTGCGCAGTCGCGCGGAGCTGGTGCGCTACGCGCTCGATAACGGCCTGCTCAAACCGTGACCCGGCCCGGGTGGCCACTCGCGCTCATCCGCGAGAGCCCGGCAGCTCGCACTCCTTGCGCCGCCACAGCGCTTCTCCCCCTCTCCCTTGCCGGACGCACGGCTCCGTCCGCCGGCGCCATGGAAAGGCATCCATCGCATGCGCTGCTTTACTTTGCGACGATACTTCCCGTTGCTCACCCTCGCTCTCCTGTATGCCCTGCCTGCCGCGGCGGAGCCCGCGATAGAGACGGGGGTGCCCGCAGCCCCTCTCGGATTGCGAATCATCGACCTGGCTCCTGATCGCATCAGCCTCGATTGGCTGCCTCCGGAGAAGCCGGTGGCCGGCTACCGCCTCTATCGCGATGGCCGACGGATCGCCGAACTCCCGGGAGATGCCCTGAGCTATGTGGATACGGGCCTGAAGCCCTCGACGCTCTACATCTACCGCCTGACGGCGTTTGGCGCGGGCGACCTACCCCTGGAGAGCGATTGGAGCCAGCCCGCCGCCGATTTCACGCTTCCACCCGCCACGGCGAACGCCCCCCGGGGCAATGAGTATGACGTGGTGGTGGTGGGCGCCACGCCCGGGGGGATCGGGGCGGCGCTGGCGGCGTCTCGCCTCGGTGCCACCGTCGCTCTTGTCGAGCCGTCGCGCTGGATCGGCGGGATGATGGCGGGTGGCCTCAGCAACACCGATTACCGCTTCAAGGAGACGCACGGCAGCGTTGTCAAGGGGTTTGCCGGGCAGGTGCTCGACTACTATCGCAGGGTCTACGGCCCCGATTCCCGGCAGGTCCGTGTTTCGATTGGCGGCTACAAGTTCGAGCCACGCGTCGCACGCGCCGTGCTCACGCGCATGATCGCCCAGGAGCCGCGCATCTCTCTCTACCGACAGTGGCGAGCTACCGGAGTGGAGAAAGAGGGCAACCGCGTCACCGCGGTCACCTTCGAGGATCTGGCCCGCGGGGGCATGCATACCCTGCGCGGCAAGTTCATCATCGATGCCACCTATGAGGGCGACATCGCGGCCTATGCCGGCGCTGAATACCGCGTGGGCCGCGAGAGCCGCGACGACTACAACGAGCGCCACGCCGGCGAGATCTTCTGGAACCTCGACGAGAAGAAGATCGTGTGGGGCAGCGGTGCTGGCGACCGTCGTGTGCAGGCCTACAACTACCGCCTCTGCATGACCACCCGCCCGGATCTCCGCCTTCCCGCCAAGCGCCCGGAAGGCTACGACCGCACGCATTACCTGAAGATCATCGGCGATGCCCGCTCCGGCTACGCCACCGTGAAGCGCGTCCTCGGCTTGCAGGGCGCTCTCCCCAACGACAAGTGGGATATCAACAACAGCGGCGGCTACTGGCCCTCCACCGATTTCGTCGGCGCCAACTACGACTACCCCGAGGCGGATTGGCAGCGGCGCGAGGAGATCATCCGGGCGCACCGCGCCTATGTCCAGGGCCTCCTCTACTTCATCCAGAACGACCCGGAGCTTCCCGAGGAGTTCCGGAAGGAGGCCAACCGCTGGGGGCTCTGCCGCGACGAGTTCGTCGACAACGACAATTGGCCGACGCAGCTCTACATCCGGGAGGGGCGCCGGATCGTGGGCGAGGTCTGGTTCACCGAGAATGACGAGCGCCCCCGCGAGGGCGAGGAGCGCAGCCCATTGCTCCCCCACGGCATCGCCGTCGGCGACTATCCGCTCGACTCGCATGCCACCCAGGTGCCCAAGCCGGACCAGCCGCACCTGATCGAGGGCTTCTTCTACGGCGGACCCACCCAGCCTTATCAGATCCCGATGGGGATCATGATCCCGCGGGGTCTCGAGGGCCTGCTGGTGCCGGTCGCGGTCTCCGCGACACACATTGCGTTCAGCACCATCCGCATGGAGCCGACGTGGATGGCCTTGGGCTATGCCGCAGGCACGGCGGCCTATGTGAGCATCCGGCACAACCTTCCGATCCGCGAGGTGCCCCCGGCGCTCGTTCAGGATGTCACGCTGCTATCGCACCAGGTGACGCTCTTCCTCAAAGATGTGCCCTACCAGCACCGCGACTTCGCCGGCCTGAACTACGGCGGCCTGATCGGGCTCTTCCCCACGTACGAGGCGAAACCGGATGAGGCGCTCGACCGGGGCACGGCGGCGCAGTGGCTATGGAAGTGGATGCGCGTGCGCCGGCCAGGGATGGAAGCGCCGCGCGAGGCGCCCCAATTCTCGGATCTGGGCGAGGACTCCCCAGTGGCGCCCGCCGCGCGCGTTCTCGCCGCCACCGGGGTGATGGGGCCGGTGCCTTCCGGCGAGGCGTTCCGGCCCGACGAGGCACTGACAGCCGCCGATGCGATCCAGTGGATCGCGCGCGCGCATGGGGCTTCCGATCCCACGGGGCGTTCGCCGCGCGTGAAGGCGGAGCTGGAGCAGAGCGTGCGTGCTCTCCTGGAGGACGCGGTGCAGCGTGCTCCCGAAATCGAGGCCGAGAAGGTGACCCGCGGCCAGTTCCTGCGCTTGCTCTATCTGGCAGCTCAGGTGGGCCTCCCTGCCTCGGCCACGCGGTAAGTCCCAGCAGCATCCCGGATCGATGCGATATGCTCGCGCCGAATCGGGTATACCTCCCGGCGTATGCGGGCGGCCCGGGCAGCAGTTGCCGCGGGCGGTGTACCCTGTTGCCGCTTTGTGCCCGGCCGCCCTGCACGCGTGGAGGAGGATGACGATGCGGGTTCGCGACAAACGCGCGGTCGATGTTGAGGAACACGGCAACATCGGTGAGAGCAGGCACCCGACCACGATAGGCATCGGCCATATTGGCGAGACTCCGGAGACGGAGTTCGCCGTTGGCGGCGGCACGCGCACCATCCGGATTGATGAGGAGGTGAGCCAGATCGCCGCCGGCGAGCCGGGCCTGCGCACGACCAGCCCTCCAGGGGGCGTGAGCCCCTCTGAGGATGAAGAAGAAGAGGAGTTCTAAATGGACTCATGGGAGGATGCCCGCCTGGAAGCGGCAGTCCGGCAATCGCTGGAGCGGGATCCCAACATGGCGGGCTCGCATCTCCAGGTCGAAGTGAAAGCAGGACGAGTGCGCCTCCGGGGGTTCGTGCGCTCTACCCGCCAGCGCGATCGGGCATTCTCAGTGGCGCGCAACTTTGGCGGGACTGAGGGTGTGGAGGGCGACTTGCTCCTGACACCTTAATGCCCGCGGCGGCATGGACGGTGCTCGCGGACCCAGAACTCTTCTTTCCGACACGCCGCCGCAGGCACGCTTTCCTTTGTGCAAGAGGCGTACCACTCTGCCCCTGAACGCCTCCCCGGCGAAGGAGGGCGCCCGCGAAGCGGCGAACAGAAGCCCCGGGGTGCTGCCTGCTCCTCAGGGGGGTGGAGCTCACTCATCCTGGATTGCCACGCTGGTTCGCACGCTCCGATGCTCCCCTGGCCCCGGATCACGGCTGCCCGACGCATGGCGCCTGGCCGGGGGCTCATCCCTGGAAAGGGGCGCCCCATGATGAAGCCCGCTTTCACGAGGCGGAGGCATCCCTCGATTGGCTGCCCGGTGCGGATTGCCGGGCCAGAGGGCGCCTCACTCTCCGCATCGCACCCGTCAGGGGGGAGGATAGAGAATGCGTGATGAGTCGTTAGCTTTCCTGCGCCGTCTGCTGGAGGCCCCCAGCCCTTCCGGATACGAGCGCCCGGCCCAGGACGTGGTCCGCGATTGGGCTGGATCGTTTGCTGATGAAGTGCGCACGGACGTCCATGGCAACGTCATTGCCGCCGTGAACCCGTCGGGGCGCCCACGCATCATGTTGGCCGGCCACTGCGACCAGATCGGGTTGATGGTCCAGCATATCGACGACGACGGCTACCTCTATGTCAACCAGATCGGTGGCCACGATATCACCGTCCTCATCGGCCAGAACGTGGTGGTGTGGACGAAGAACGGCCCTGTGTCCGGCGTGATGGCGCGCAAGCCGATCCACCTGATGAAGGATGACGAGGAGAAGAAGCCCCCCAAGATCCACGACCTCTGGGTGGATATCGGCGCGGCCAACAAGCAGGAGGCACTCGAGGCGGTGGAGATCGGCGACCCGATCACCTGGAGCCTCGGCATGAGGACGTTGCGCAACGACCTGGCCGCTTCCCCCGCCTTCGACGACAAGGCCGGCGTCTACGTCGTCATGGAGGCGCTCCGGCTTCTCACCGAGGAGCGGCCTACCGCTGCGGTCTTCGCTGTCTCGACGGTCCAGGAGGAGATCGGCCTGCGTGGCGCGGTCACCAGCACCTTCGCCGTGGAGCCCCAGGTGGGTATCGCCGTCGATGTGACCTTCGCCACTGACCATCCCGGCGCAGATAAGAAAGTGTGCGGCGACGTCTCTCTCAACAAAGGGCCGGCGATTCACCGTGGCCCGAATATGAACCCCGTGGTCGTCTCCCGCCTGATCGCCGCGGCCCAGGAGAAGGGGATTCCCTATCAGCTGGTGGGCTCCGCGCGGGCAACCGGCACCGATGCCAACGTGATGCAGATCAGCCGCGGCGGCGTCGCGACCGGGCTGGTGAGCGTGCCCAACCGCTACATGCACAGCCCGGTGGAGACGGTTTCGCTCCGCGATATGCAGCACGCCGCCGAGCTCCTGGCGGCTTTTGTCCTCAAAGTGGAAACGGACGCGGAGTTCATCCCCTGATGGCGCTTTGAGGTTCCCGTGGGCAAGGAGCGCATGGTCGCAGTGCGCCCCTTGCCTCGCGCTGTCACGGTTTAGGCGCGAGGCCTCTCGCCGATAGTCCTCGCCACCTTCCCGGAGGGAGGGAGCAAATGCTTGAGAAGGAGACATGCATCCGGTTGCTGCGGACGATGTACCGCATCCGCTTCTTCGAGGAGCGTCTGAAGAAGCATTACGACTACCGGGCATATTTCGAGCGGCCCGCTTCGGGAAAGCGAGACACGAGCGACCTCGTTGGCGCGGATGGCTATGACTTCGCGAGCCACGGCCTGATCGGCGGCGCGGTTCACCTCTCCATCGGCCAGGAGGCTGTCTCGGCCGGCATTGGCGCGCACCTGGGGCCACGAGACGCCGCCTTCAGTAGCCACCGCAGTCACGGGCACGCGATTGCCAAGGGCGCCGATCTCAAGGCCGCGTTCGCAGAGCTGATGGGGAGGAAGACGGGGCTTTCGCGTGGCTACGGCGGCTCGATGCACCTCTTCGACCCGGCGAACGGCTTCCTGGGGGGCAACGGCATCATCGGCGGGCAGATCCCGCTGGCGCTGGGGCCGGCGTTCGCGGCGAAATACCGCGGCGAGCCCCACGTCTCGGTCGTCTTTTTCGGCGATGGCGGTGCCAACCAGGGCACGCTCCTGGAGTCGCTCAACCTCGCCGCGCTCTGGAAGCTGCCGGTCCTCTTCGTCTGCGAGAACAACCTGTGGGCCAACCAGACGCCCGTCGCGCTCTCGCTTCCGACGGAGGATGTGGCCCCGCGCGCCGAGGCGTTTGGCATCCCCGGCGAGATCATCGATGGCCAGGATGTTCTCGCGGTCTACCACCTCGCCGGCGAGGCGGTGAGCCGGGCGCGCTCCGGCGGCGGCCCCACCTTCATCGAGGCGAAGACGTTCCGGTTTGAGGGCCACTGCGGCGTCTCGCGGGGGCATGAGGACCCGGAGCAGTGCGCCGAGTGGCGCAAGCGTGACCCGATACTCCTCTTCGAGCAGCGCCTGGCCTGCGAAGGCACCGTAACCCCGGAAGAGCAGCGCGCGATCCGGACGGCGGTGCTGGCGGAGATTGATGAGGCGGAGGCGTTCGCCACGAGCAGCCCGTTTCCGGATCCCGAGGAGCTCTCGGCTTTTCTCTGATCCGGCGTTCTGTGGCGCTTCTGGCGCGCGGGGAGAGCGATGATGCGAGAGATCAGTTACGCGGCGGCGATTGGCGAGGCCCTCCGGGAGGAGATGGCCCGCGACGAGAGCGTCTTCGTGATCGGCGAGGATATCGGCCCGGTGCGGCAGGCAGAAGACCTCTTCGCGGCGTTTCGCGAGCGCCGGGTGTGGCAGACGCCGATCTCGGAGGCGGGATTCACCGGCCTGGCGGCGGGTGCGGCGGCGTCCGGCCTGCGCCCGGTCGTCGAAATCATGTACTGCGACTTTGTCGGTGTCGCCATGGATCAGATTTGCAACCAGGCGGCGAAGATGCACCTGATGTCTGGCGGGCAGGTGAAGGTGCCGATGGTGATCAAGACGCCCGCCGGGTGCGGCACGCGCGAGGGCGGGCACCACAGTGGCAGCCTGGAAGCGTGGTTCATCCATTCGCCCGGGATCAAGGTGGTGATGCCCGCCACCGCCTACGACGCCAAGGGATTGCTGAAGTCGGCGATCCGCGACGACGGCCTGGTGCTCTTCATCCAGCATCGCCTGCTCCATCCGCTGACGCAGCAGGTGCCGGAAGGCGAGTGGATTGTGCCGCTCGGCAAGGCGGAGGTCAAGCGGACCGGCCGGGAGATCACCGTCGTCTCCTACTCCTACGCGCTTACCAAGGTGCTCGCTGCGGCCGAGGAGCTCGCCGGGAGCATCGATGTCGAAGTGGTGGACCCGCGCACGCTCGTGCCGCTCGACGTCGAGACCATTCTGGACTCGGTGGCGAAAACCGGCCGGCTGCTGGTCGTCCACGAGGCGCCCGCCCAGGGCGGAGCCGGCGCGGAGATCGTCCGGCAGGTGTCCGAGAGGGGCCTCAAGCTGCTGAAAGCCCCCCCCAGGGTGCTCGGGGCCAGGCATGTGCCGATGCCCTACAGCCCGCCGCTGGAGGACGCCTGCATTCCGCAGGTCGCTGATATCATTCGGACGATCCGCGAGATGGTCGAGTAACGCCCCAGGCGAAGCTAGCGCGCTCTTCCTGGCAAGGCATGGCTTCTCGCTGCCTGGCGAGCGCGGGGAATTGGCAGCGCACGCCCGGGATCGGGCCCTGTTGCGAGTGGAGGAAAGAGATGCAAGCCCCTATCGGCTGCGCGGTCATCGGCTATGGGCCGATGCACAACTTCGGATGGGCGCACTCGGCGTGGATCGATGCCACGCCGGAGTTGCGCCTGGTGGCCGTGTGTGACTGCGACCCGGCACGTACGGCGGCGGCGAAGGATGCCTTTCCGCATATTCGCACCTATAACGACGTGGCGCAGGTGTGGGAAGACCGCGAGATCCAGCTCGTCTCTATCGTCACGCCCCACTACACGCATTGTCCCCTCGCGTTGCAGGCGTTCGATGCGGGCAAGCACGTGGTGGTGGAGAAGGCGATGTGCCTCAATGTCGCCGAGGCGACCGCGATGGTTGAGGCCTCACAACGTGCCGGGCGCATGTTCGCCGTCCACCACAACCGCCGCCATGATGGCAACTACCGGCGCATCAAGGAGATCGTGAGCAGCGGCGCGATTGGCGAGGTGTTTCATATCGAGCTCACGGCGGGGAGCTACTCAGAGTTTCGCCACGGGTGGTACTCGGAGAAGGAGAAGTCCGGCGGCGCGTTCTACTTCTGGGGGCCGCACGCGGTGGACTGGGTGCTCGACCTGGTGCCGCAACGGATCACAGGCGTCAACGGTTTCTTCCACAAGCTCGTCTGGCACAACATCTCGAACGAGGACCAGGTGCGCGCGATTATCCGCTTCGAAGGCGGCGCCGTGGCCGACGTGACGTGGTCGCACATCGCCGCGATTGGCAAGCCGCTGTGGCGGATCCTCGGCACGAAGGGGGCGATCCTCGATACGGGCGCCGGCGGCAATGTGGGCTATGAGAAGCAGATACATGGTCCCTCCGGGGGTAGCCTCACTCTGGTGACCGTGGGCGAGGATGGGCGCAAAGAGGAGAAGGTGCCCTATCTGGAGTCCGACTGGGAGCAGTATTGGCAGGACGTGGCGGACCACCTCCTGCGCGGTGGCCCCGTTCCTGTGCCGGGCACTGTTGGCCGCCGGGTGATCGGCGTCTTCGAGGCGGCCGAACGCTCCTCCCGGACCGGCCAGACAGAGCAGGTGCCGTACGAGTAGGCCCGAAACGCCACGGAAGACCCCCGTAATGTCTGAATTCTCCGCCCGGTATGGCGAGCGCGTAGGCCTGGAGCGCAGGAAGCAGTTTGGGCAGTTCTTCACCCCGGAGCCCATCGCGCGATGGATGGTGCGATGGGTTCTGGCGGGCGGAGCGGGGCGGGTGTACGATCCTGCGTTCGGGTTGGGCGCGTTCCACCAGGCGGCGGGAGAGATAGCCGAGGGCGTTGCCTTCGAGGGCTCCGAGGTCGATCCGGTGATCCTCGGATTCTGGCGTGCGCGAGGGGATGAGAATGGCGCGGTCGTTCGCCAAGAGGACTACCTGCGCGCGTGGGGCCGACAGTGGCCGGCCATCGTCTGCAATCCGCCCTACAGGCGGTTTCAGAAGTTCCTCGGGCGCGAGGAGGTGTTCGCGGCGTTCGAGGAACACCTGGGGGTGAAGCTCTCCGGCTACACCAACATCGCCTCGGCGTTCCTGCTCAAGTCGATCTCGGAGCTGTGCGACGGGGGAAGACTGGCCTACATCCTCCCGCTGGAGTTCCTGAACACCGGGTATGGCGCCGTGGTCAAGCGGCAAATGCTGGCGCGTGGGCAGCTGCACGCCATCATCCGGCTGGATTGCGAGAAGGCGGCGTTCCCGGACGTGGTCACCAGCGTGGGAATCCTCCTCTTCGAGAAGCGCGCGCCGCGTTTCCCTACGCGATTCTATGTGGTTTCCCGGCTGGATGCCTTGGAGACGGTGCTGGATACGCCTCCGGTGAACAGCATCCCGCCCGAAGAGCTGCGGCCCGGCGAGAAATGGCTGCGCCACTTTGAAGCAGGAACGCTCCCACCGCGCTCGCCGCACCTGGTGCCCCTCTCCACCTACGGCACGTTTAGCCGCGGGATCGCCACGGGGGCGAACGCCTTCTTTGTCCTTCGGCCCTCGCAGGTCACGGCACTGGGACTGGCTCCCGAGGAGGTCGTGCCATGCATCACGCGCAGCGTGCAGATCCGCGATCCACTCTTCACCGAGAGCGAGTTTCGCCGCCTGGTTGAGGAGGATGCCCCGGTTTACCTCCTGCGCGCGGGCGATCCCCCGTCTGCGGCGGCGGCGTGCTACATCCGGCGCGGGGAGGCAGAGGGTTACCATAGGCGCTACCTGACGCGTTTCCGCGATCCCTGGTATCGCCTGGAGAGGCGCCGGCCGGCGCCGATCCTCTTCGGCGCCTTCTCCCGCGATGGCTACAAAGTGATCCGCAACCACTCCCAGGCGCTGAACCTGACCTGTTATCATGGCTTCCAGCCTGCCGGGCAGGGAGCGCGTTACGTGGAGCGGCTCTTCCTCTACCTCTTATCGCGGGTGGGGAGGGAGACCGTGGCGCTCAACGTGCGCCAGTACGGGGCCGCTCTGGGAAAATACGAGCCGAACGACCTCAACCAGGCGCTGGTGCCCTCAATGGAGTGGCTGGATCGGCTCGATGAGGAGCAGGCGGCCGTGGAGATCGAGCATGCGCGGCACGGCTACCTCTCCTCCGAAATGGAAGCCCTCTTCGAGACGCTGATCGATCCCTGACTGCCGGCCCGAGGGCAGGAAAGAACACTGGTCCGGCCTCCTCTCGGAACCCCGATGGGCATGCCGCTTTGTTTGACAGGCTACGGCCCGCTTCGGTATAATGGACAAGGAGGTAGGGGACCTCCAGGGCTTTCCTGCAGCGGGCAGGTGAGCCTCTCTTTTCTTGGGGCGCCAATCGGCGGAGCGAGGCGGAACTTTGGCTTATGTGGTTGAGTTGGACGCGTTTTCGGGCCCCCTGGATCTGCTTCTGCACCTGATTCAGAAGCAGGAAATTGATATCTACGACATCCCGATCGCCCGCATCACCGACCAGTACCTCGCCTATCTGCAGCTTCTGGAAGCCCTCGACATTGAGGTTGCCGGCGAATTCATCGTCATGGCGGCGACTTTGATGGAGATCAAGTCACGCATGTTACTGCCGCCGGCGCCCAAGCAGGAGGATGAGGAGGAAGGTCCCGACCCTCGCGCCGAGTTGGTGCAGATGCTCGAGGAGTACCGGCGCTATAAGGAGGCCGCCGAGCAGTTCAAGAAGCGCTCGGAGGTGTGGGGGCGCGTCTTCCCGCGCGGGAGCGAGCTGCCGGCGGAGATTGCGAGTCTGGTCCCCGAGGCAGGGTTTGCCAACCTCTCCGTGCCGGCGCTGCTCGAAGCGTTGCAGCAGGTGCTCCTGGAGGCGGAGACCGAGCACGGCGCGCGCACCGTTCAGCGTGAGAAGGTGACGGTGCGCATGAAGATCGCCGAGCTGTGGCACCGTCTCAGCGTGCATCCGGAGGGGGTCACCTTCCGGTCGCTCTTCGATCGCCCCTTCACCCGGGTGGATGTCATCGCGACCTTCCTGGCCGTGCTGGAGCTGCTCCGCCTTGGGCGAATCGTCGTCTGCCAGGCGCACGCCTTCGCGGAGCTGCACATTCAAAAGGTCCAGGCGGCTGCCGACGCGACCGCTTGAGTGAGTGAATATGGAAGATAGAGAGCTGAGTGAGGTGCTGGAAGCCCTTCTCTTTGCCTCGGGCGAACCGGTGTCACTGGACCGGCTGATAGATGCGACGGAGGAGCCGAGGGAGCGCGTGGCTCGCGTGCTGGAGGAGATGCGCGCCCAGCCGCGGGGCGGGCTCCTGGTGGCCGAAGTCGCCGGAGGCTGGATGCTTTGCACGCGTCCGGAGTATGCGCCCTTCATCACCCGACTTCTGCGAGTGCAGCCTCAGCGCCTCTCGCGGGCGGCATTGGAGACGCTGGCCATTATTGCCTACCGCCAGCCAATCACGGGTCCGGAGATAGAAGCGATCCGCGGGGTTTCAATCGACGGCGTGTTGGGAACGTTATTGGCCCGAGGGTTGGTCTGCGAAGCAGGGCGCAAACAGGCTCCCGGTCGCCCGATCCTCTACAAGACAACGGAGGAGTTTTTGCGGTATCTCGGCATACGGGATCTGGCCGAGCTGCCACCCTTGGAAGAATAGATGGCAAGAGACAGGTTGTTCGCCCCAAGACGTCGTAGGCGCCGGCTCTGGCCCTGGCTGCTGCTGTTAGCCGCCGCTCCGGCGCTTCTTGTTGCGCGCCCGCGCGCCGAAAGGCGCATGACAGCACGCGAGGTCGAGGTGGTGCGAGAAGTCCTGTTTACCGAGCGCGCGGTGCCTCCTCCGCCGCCGATCACCGCCCAGAGCGCCATCCTCGTCGATGCGGATACCGGGAAGGTCCTCTATGAGCGGCATGCCCATGAGCGCCGGCCTATGGCATCGACGACGAAGATCATGACCGCCCTCCTCGCGCTCGAGCACGCCCGGATGAACGACACGGTGGTGGTGAGCGAGCATGCCTCGAAGACGCCCTACACCGGGCTCTACCTCAAGCCGGGCGAGAAACTGACGGTGGGTGACCTCCTCTGGGCGCTCCTCCTGCGTTCCGCGAATGATGCGTGCGTCGCCATCGGCGAGCACATTGCGGGAAGCGAGGAGAAGTTCGTCGAGATGATGAACGCCCGGGCGCTGGAGATGGGCCTGAAGAACACGCACTTCAAGAACCCCCATGGCCTCCACGCCGAGGATCATTACTCGACGGCATATGATCTCGCTCAGATGACGCGCGTGGCGATGCAGCACCCGCTCTTCGCACAGATCGTGGCGCGCAAGCGAAAGCGGATCGACCGCTCTATCGAAAAGCAGGATGTGGTGGTGGTGAATAAGAACCGCCTGCTCTTCCGCTGGGATGCCGTGGATGGCGTGAAGACGGGCTACACGCGCCAGGCCGGGCATTGCCTGGTTGCGTCCGCTTCCCAGGATGGATGGCGGCTGATCTCTGTTGTGTTGAAGAGTGGAAACTCGTGGGGCGACTCGCGCACGCTGCTCGAGCACGGCTTCCGGCAGTACGAGCGCGTCCTGGTAGCCCGGAAGGGCACGCCCCTGTTACAGGTGCGCGTCGTGAACGGGCTTCAAGATTCCGTTCAGGCGATGTTGGTGAAAGACCTTTCAGTGGTGGTGCCGCGTGGCACGAAGGTTGATGTGCGCACGGAGGTGACCCCGGGCATGGCGCGCGCCCCGCTCTGGCGCGGCGATTCCCTCGGCATTGTGGTCGCCCGTCAGGGCGAGACCGAGCTGGGACGCAGTCTGCTCCTTGCCGCCGATCCGGTGGAGCCGGCGCCAAAGCCCCTTCTCTCTCGCTTCCTGTTCTTTGGATTGGCCGGGTTCACCGGTCTTCTCGCCCTCTCAGTAGTGGTACGCCATGGAAGAAAGGCTGCACAAAGTACTGGCCGCCGCCGGCGTCGCCTCGCGCCGTGAAGCGGAGCGGCTGATCGCCGCAGGCCAAGTGGCCGTCGACGGGAAGACCGTCACCGAGATGGGCGTGAAGGTTGACCCGGAGAAACACGCGATCAGCGTCGCGGGTCGCCCGGTGACGATCCCGCGGCGCAAGACGTACGTGCTCCTCAATAAGCCCGGAGGCTACGTCACCACCCGCGCCGATCCTCATGCCGGGCGCACGGTGATGGATCTGCTGCGCGATCTTGACGTGCCCGTGCATCCAGTGGGCCGGCTGGACAAGGATACCGAAGGCGCGCTGATCGTCACGAATGATGGGGAGCTCACGCAGTTGCTTACCCATCCCCGGCATGGGGTGCCGAAGATCTATCAGGCGCACGTTCAGGGCGTTCCCGACGAAAAGGCGTTGGAAGCACTGCGCACCGGGGTCCGATTGGAGGATGGACTGACCGCGCCCGCTCAGGTGCGGCTACTCTACGCGGGCGAGGATCGCGCTGTGTTGGAGATCACGCTGCATGAGGGCCGCAAGCGCCAGGTGCGCCGGATGCTCGATGCGGTTGGGCATCCGGTGCGCTATCTGCGGCGCGTCGCCATCGGACCGGTCAGCGTGCGCAAGCTGCCGCTCGGCGCGTGGCGCTATCTCACCCAGAAGGAAGTGCATGCGCTGATGCGCATGGCCAAAGGCGAAGTAACTCCGCAGGCGGCCATGCCGCGCCCGCAAGGAGGCGCTGCGGCCCGCCCCGGGAAAGCTCCACAGAGACGCGCGGCGCGTGCTCCGGCCAAAAACCTCGCAAGCCACTCCGCTGCTCCCAAAGAGCGAGACGGGAGTGGACAGAGCGGTGATGGGGCAGGGGGCAGGCTCGCGCCACGCCGGGATGGCCGGATGAGCGGTAGGCCACGCGATGCACGCAATCCTTGAGGTAGACCGGATTCGCTGTGGCTACACTGCGGCTCCGGTGTTGGAGGAGGTTTCTTTCTCTCTCGCGCCCGGCGAATTGGTGGCCGTCATTGGTCCGAACGGCTCCGGGAAATCGACGCTGCTGCGCGCGGTGAGCCGTACCCTGCGCCCGCAATCGGGCGAGGTCCGAGTGGAAGGCCGCGAGATCTACTCGGCGACGCCCCAGTGGGTGGCGCGGCGGATTGCCGTCGTGCCCCAGGAGACGCGTGTCGATTTTGCGTTCACCGTGCGCGAGATCGTGCTCATGGGCCGGCTCCCCCACCTTGGCCGCTTCGCGACGGAAAGCGCCACCGATTTCGCGATTGCCCGCGAGGCGCTCCAGCGTACCGGCGTGCTGAAGCTGGAGGATCGCTCTATTCTGGGGATCAGCGGCGGCGAGCGCCAGCGGGTGATGATCGCCCGCGCGTTGGCGCAACAGACACCCATCCTCCTCCTCGACGAGCCGACAGCGCACCTCGATATCAACTACCAGATCGAGATCATGCGCCTGGTGAACACTCTGCGTGCCGATGGCGCGCGCGCGATCCTTGTCGTGCTTCATGACCTCAACCTGGCCGCTCAGTTCTGCGACCGGCTTCTCATCCTTCATCGGGGCCGGATCTTCGCGGATGGCCCCCCGGAGAGTGTGCTCACGCGCGAGAATGTGCATCTGGCCTATGGCGCGGATGTTCTGGTGCGGCGGCACCCGCAGACCGGCCGGCCCTACGTGGTCGCGGAGGCCGGCCGCGGCCTGCCGCAGTTTGCCGAAGCCGAGGAGAGGCCGCTGGTCCATGTGATCTGCGGCGCGGGCACGGGCGAGGCCGTCTTTGAGAGCCTCCTGGAGCGCGGATGGCGCGTGACCGCGGGCGTCGTCAACACGGGCGATAGCGATCAGGTGGCCGCGAAGCGCCTGAACGTGCGCTACGTGGACGAGGCGCCCTTTACGGCGATCACCGAGGACACGCACCACGCTCACCTGCGCTTCATCGAGGACGCGGACGCGGTGCTCCTGACGCCCTTCCCGATGGGCCCGGCGAACCTGCGCAACCTGGACGCGGCGCATCACGCCCTCTCGCTGGGAAAGCCGGTGTGGCTTCTGGATGCAGCGGGCGCTCGGGCACGCGACTTCAGCGGAGGCGCCGCAGGAGATCGCTATGAGGCACTCCTCACTGCCGGCGCGTGCCCCATCGCATCGATCGCGGAGCTGCCGGTGCCTGCGGCCAGCAATAGCGCATCCGGTGACCGCTCTGGAACCCAGCCGAATGGGTGAGTGAAAGGCCGGAGATAGACGCGTGGCGGAGAGGCTGCTCCCCCATCTGCTATCCGTCCGTTCCATCGCCTGACACGCCTGGATGCCGGATGGACCGGATTCAAGGCGCTGAGGAGACCCGATTGCGACCCGTCACCTTGGCATGGTAGAGGGCGCGGTCGGCTTCGGCGATCAGGTGGCCGGCATCCGGCACATCCCCATCTGACGCCGCGGCCACACCGATGCTGGTCGTGCAGTGGATAGTTTGCCCGCCGATGTCGAAGAGCTCCTGCTCGACGCGCTGGCGAATCCGCTCGGCCAGCACACGGGCGCCCTCGGCACCTGTCTGTGGAAGGATGATCAAGAACTCTTCGCCGCCATAACGGCCCACCACGTCCACCGAGCGCACGGAGGTGCGCAAGATGTCGGCGACCTGGCGGAGGACCGCATCGCCCGCTGGATGGCCATATGTGTCATTGATCCGCTTGAAGTGATCGAGATCGAGCATCAGGCAGGAGAGGGGCAGGCGATACCGCTTTGCCCGGGGCACCTCCTCGGAGAGGCGTTGCTCGAGGTAGCGGCGGTTATGCAGTCGGGTGAGCTCATCGTGGGTAGCCAGCTCGGCGAGGAGCCGGTTGCGCTCTCGAAGCGCATCCTGTAACGCCTTGAGACGCAGGGCCACGTTGACGCGGGCGAGTAGCTCCTCACGGTGAAACGGCTTTGTGATGTAGTCATTGGCGCCCTCGCGCAGCGCACGGAGCTTGTTCTCCAGGGCGGCCGAGGCGGTCACGAAGATCACCGGAATATGCTGGGTGCGCTCGTCGTGCCGGAGTGCCTGCGCCACGCTGAGACCGTCCATCCCGGGCATCTCCAGATCCATCAGGATGAGATCAGGTTGGTGAAGGCGGGCCTGGTGGAGTACCTCGTCGCCGTGGGTTGTCGAGAGGACCTGGTAGTCTTCGCTCACCAGGATGGTGCTCACCAGGTCGATACTCTCAGGCTCGTCATCAGCTACCAACACGCGCCGTCCTCGAAGTACGATGAGGGGTTCGCCTGTTTGGTCCATCTCAGCGACCTCCTGCTCCCAGGTTGTCTAGCATCTGGATGACCGCCGGGCCAAGAATCACCGCGAAGAGCGCTGGCAAGATGAGGAAGACGAGCGGGAAAAGCATCTTCACGGGGATCTTCATGGCCGCCTCCCTTGCGCGCTCGCGGCGGAGATTGCGCATCAGATCCGCCTGTACCCGCAGCACCTGGCCGATGCCCAGGCCGAGGCGTTCGGCCTGGACAATCGCCGCGACGAAGGTGTTCAGGTCCTCCACGGCGCATCGGTCGCGCATGTCGCGGAGGGCATCGCGGCGCGGCTTACCAATGCGGACCTCATAGGCCACTTGCTGAAACTCCTGCGAGAGGGGCCCTTCCACCTTCTCGGTCACCTTCTGCATCGCCGCATCGAACGCCAGCCCGGCCTCGACGCTCACGCAGAGGAGGTCGAGGACGTAGGGCAGAGAGTGCTGGATCTGCTTGCGCCGCTGCTTCGTCTTCTGCAGGATCATCCAATCGACCAGGAGAAAGCCGACGGCGGAGCCGCCCAGTGCGAACAGCACGGACTGCTCGGGCTTCTTATGCAGCACCGCGGCGCCCAGCGCGAGGCCTACGATCGCGCCGGTGGCGGCGAGCACGATCTTGGCGAAGATTACCTCCTCTGAGTGGGCGCGCCAGGGATTGCCCGCGATCTGCAGGCGGCGTCGGATGCTGTCCTTGAGGCCGGGTGGTGAGAAGCGGGCCACCAGCAGGAGGGCGCGCTGCGCGACGGGGCCGATGAGGCGCGCAAGGACCGGCCGGCGCAGTTCCGCCTCTTCCGGGGTCAGCTCCTGAGTCTCCTTCGTCTGGCGCTGCAGCCGCGCCAGAGGGGAAGTACTCTCCCGCTCGATCCGGATTCCGATCGTCAAGAAGATGATCGACAGGAAGAAGGTGAGAGCGATGAGAACCAGCATCGTTCCTGCTATACCTCGATCTTGACCACGCGCATGATGGCCAGAATCCCTATCACTTGCAGCACGCCGCCCGCGATCAGCATTCCCTTGCCCATCGCGGTGGTTAAGAGCAGATTCATATAGTCTGGGTTCACGGATGTGAGTAACAGTGTCAGCCCGATCGGGAGCGCGCAGAGGATGCCCCCGGATAGCTTTCCCTGAGCCGTCAATGTCTGGATCTCACGCTTCAGCTTCACGCGCATCCGGATCGTCTCGGCGATGTTTTCCAAGATCTCCGCCAGGTTGCCGCCCACCTCCCTCTGGATCATGAACGCAGTGACCGCGAGGTCCAGGTCCTCGCTGTGACAGCGCTGAGTCATCTTGAGGAAGGCTTCCTGGACCGGCACGCCGAGTGTGATATCACGTAGCGTGCGCTCGAACTCCTCGCTGATCGGTGGAGGCATCTCGCGCGACACCACCTCCATCGCATCCAGGAAGCTCGTTCCCGAGCGCAACGAGTTCGTCATCAGGAGCAGGGCATCCGAAACCTGGAGATCGATCTTCGCGAACCGCATCCGTTGGCTGATCCGCAAGACGTAAAAAGGCGCGAAGCCGGCCACTAGGGCGACCGTCAACGCCACAAAGAGGTTGCTCGAAAAGAACTGTACGATCGCCAGCGTCAGGAAGAGCGCGGTGACGGTGATGTAGAGAAACTCTACCGCCTTCAGTGGAATGCGCGCCAGGGCCAATGCATGGTCCAATTGAGCGAGGATGGGCCGAATCCGCGTCCGAGAGAGGATGCGCGTGAGCATCGGAAGCAGGGTGCGCGGTTTTTGCGGGGCAGAGGCGTCTGACTCGGGGGCATCTTTCTGGCTCTTTTTGCCCAGCCGCTCTTGCAGGATCCGCTTCGATCGCCGGTGCAGCAGGATGCTTGCGATTGGGACGATCTGCATCAGGCCCCTGATGGAGAGGTACGCGCCCGCGATCCCGAACAAGATGCCATAGATAAGCAGCCGGCTGTTCACCGAAACCTCCTCAACGCCCTGGCGCAAAGAGCGAAGCGGGAAGGCTGATTCCCGCCTGTTCAAACTTCTCCAGGCATTTCGGGCGCAATCCGGTTGCCTCATGCCGGGCGATCACCTTGTTGTTCTTGTCGACGCCGAGTTGGCGCAGGACGAAGATATCCTGCAGCGTGATCACATCGCCCTCCATCCCGACGACTTCGGTGATCTGGATAATCTTGCGCGAGCCATCGCGCAATCGCGCCTGCTGGATGATGAGGTCAATCGCCGCGGCGATCTGCTCGCGAATGGCGCGCACCGGCAGCTCCATGCCCGACATCAGGGCCATCGTTTCCAGGCGCGAGAGCATCTCGCGAGGCGAGTTGGCGTGGCCAGTCGTCAATGAGCCGTCGTGGCCGGTGTTCATCGCCTGAAGCATATCGAGGGCCTCGCCGCGTCGGCACTCGCCGACGACGATCCGGTCAGGGCGCATGCGGAGCGAGTTCACTACCAGGTCCCGGATGGTGACCGCACCTTTGCCCTCGATGTTCGGCGGGCGCGCCTCCAGGGTGACGACGTGAGGCTGCTTGAGCTGCAGCTCTGCGGCATCCTCGATTGTGACGATCCGCTCATCCGCCGGGATGAACCCGGAGAGACAGTTGAGGAGCGTCGTCTTCCCCGATCCCGTGCCTCCGGAGACCACGATGTTCAGCTTGGCGAGCACTGCGGCGCGCAGAAAATCGGCCATGCCATGGGTCAGGGTGCCGAAGGAGATCAAGTCTTCGATGGTGAGCGGGTCGCGCGAGAACTTGCGGATCGTGAGCGATGCCCCGCGCAGGGCGATGGGTGGGATGACGGCATTCACGCGCGAGCCATCCTGGAGACGCGCATCCACGAGCGGGCTTGCCTCATCGATGCGCCGGCCCACCGCCGAACAGATCTTCTGGATGATGCCGATCAGGTGCTCGTCGTCGCGGAATTGCTTCTCCGAAAGCTGCAACCGCCCGTCGCGCTCGTACCAGATCTGCTTCGGGCCATTCACCATGATCTCGCTCACGGACGGGTCGTTCAGGAGGGCCTGAAGTGGTCCGAGACCCGTCACCTCGTCCAGGAGCTCGAAGACAAGCTGGTTGCGCTGCGTGCGGCTGACGGCGACGCCCTGTTCGTCCAGCAGGTTGAGGATGATCTCCTGCACCTGGCGACGGAGGGCCATCTCGTCGCCGCGCGCTAGAAACTCCTGATCGAGTTGTGCGATCAGGCGGTCGAGAAGGCGGTATTTTAGCTCGTAGAACGACTCGATGGCGGTGACGGAGGCTGTCTCGCGTTGGGTTTGCAGGTTCTGGAAGGGGTTGCCCAGCGCCTTGGTGATCGTCAGTGTCGGCGTGGGCGCGAGGGGCGGCAGCACGGCCTGCACCCGGGCGCCATCCTGAAGCGTGGCCGACATGCGCGGGATGCTATCATCGAGCGGGACCTCCACCAGACTGGCGATACGGCGAACGATGAGCACCAGATGGGCGTCATCCTTGAAGGCGGCATCGGTTTTCTCCAGGCCGCTGTAACGCTCGGCGAGCACCTCGCGAGGCCCATTGACAACGATGCGCCTGACCGTGGAGTCGTCCAGGAGCGATTCGAGCGGGCCGAGGCCGAACAGCTCGTCGTAGAGGCGCGAGAAGACCTTGGTGCGTTCTGTCGGGGTGAGGCTAATCCCCTCCTGCTGTAGGATGGGGAGCGCGTGCTCCTCGATCGCGTACATCCGCTGGTCGCGCTCACCGCGCTCCACATTGCGTGAAGTCACTCCCGACGGCGCGATTACCTGGCCAACCTGCGCCATCAATCGCCAGACGATGCCATCGAGCTCCGGGGGCTGGGTTGCCTGAGGTTGCGAGGTGCCGGCAGCAGGCAAGCGTTCGGGCGCGTCGGGGGTGGGCAATCGATCCGCCATGGGCTGCCGGTCTGGATCCGGCAGCGGGGCACCTCCTCCTTTGCTGATGCGGGAAAGCAGCGACATAACAGCTCCGCGGCCCGCCAGTACCCAGGCGCGTCGCAAGCTTCCGGAGCGCCTCCGGCCGGCGAGGCCAGCTCATCCCCTTTCCGAATAACGCTTCAAACCACGTGAATGCGGGTTCTGAATAAGCTCTACGCCACCGTGGGGTTAGCTTGAGGTGCCAGTGCCTAGCAGCTGGCGCAAAAGCATGCCAAAGCCCTTGCGCGGCGCTTCGGCAGGTGCCCGCACCGCTTCGAACTCCGGCGCGAAGAGATAGGCCAGTTGGTGAATTGCCTCGCTCACCTTTGCCTCTGGGTTCGATATCACAAAGGGAGTTCCTTGATTTACGGACGCCACGACGGTCCGCCCCTCGCTAGGGATACGGGCGGCCACCGGGTGTTCAAGATACTCCTCCACTTCGTCTGCCTTGATCCCCATCTCGCCTGTTGCGCGGTTGATCACCAGCTTGATCTTCTCCGTCTCGTAGTGCAGGTCGTGCATCGTCTCGAGGCAGATCTTGGCGTTGCGCAGCGAGGGCACGTCGAGATTGGTGATGAGCAGGATCTCATCCGAGAGGTCGAGCGCCGCCAGGGTGGTGTCGTTCAGCACGGAGGCAGCATCCACGATGACGTAGCGATAGCTCTCCTTGAGGACGCGGAGCACTTGCTGCACGCAGTAGACGGTCACCGTCTCGGCATACTGGGGCCGCGGCGGAGCGGCGAGAAGCCGGACGCCGGACTCGTGCGGTGTCAGAAAAGTCTCAATCATGCTCGCGTCCAGGTGTTGGAACTGGGGCAGCGCATCCACGATGGTCCGCTGTGGGGCCAGATTCAGGACGAGGTCCAGATCTCCAAACTGCAGGTTGAGATCGACGAGAGCTACCGGGTCTCCCGTATCGAGCGCCAGCGCCACCGCCATGTTGGCCGAGAGCGTGGTCTTGCCCACGCCATCATGCGGGCTGTAGAAGGTGATGATCTTGGAGTCTACGGGGGAACGCGGGGTGAGGCCGCGCTCGCGCTGCTTGCGCCGGCGCTCTTTGTCCCACACGCGTTGGGTGGCGGTCACCACCTCGTCACTGGTGAACGGCTTGATGAGATAGTCGCGTGCGCCGGCCTGCATCGCCTTGCGGAGGTACTCCTGGTCTCCCGCCGCGGACATGACGATCACGCAGGAGTCGGGGTGGTCGGTGGTAATGCGCTCGGTCGCCTGGATCCCATCGACGCCCGGCATATTCACATCCATGATGACCACGTCAGGATGAAGCTCGGCCACCCGCTGAACGGCCTCCTGACCGTCCGACGCCTCGCCGACCACCTGGATCTCCTTTTCGAGGGAGAGAATGTTTCGCAACGTCTCCCTCGTCTGCTCGGAGTCATCCACAATCAGGACTTTGATGTCCTCTTGCATCGCCTTCTACACGCTCCTTTGGCGGCCGCTATCGGGTGCCGCCGCTGCTTGTTCCAACACCACTTCCCTGCATGGATGTGCTCGTGCTGAGGTTGAACGGGTTGGTGGACCCACCGCCGGGCTTCAGTACGGGAGTCTGCCGCAGACCAGCAGGCGGCTCCGGGCCGGGCAGGAGTTCCGGCGTCAGGAAAAGCACCAACTCGCGCGCGAACTTCTCCTTGCGGATCGACCGGAAGAAGCTGCCGAAGATCGGGATGTCGGCCAGGATCGGGAACCTGTGCACGGTGGATGCCTCTTCGTGCGAGATCAGGCCGCCCACCACCAGAGTTTCGCCTGCCTTTAGGCGAAGCTCGTTCAGCGCGCGCTTGGTTGAGAAGCCGGGGATCTCGCTGCCGTTGACGGTGACCGCGTTGTTGCGATCGATGCTGCTTACCTCCACCAGAAGCCGCAGCGTGATCTCATCGCCCGGTTCGGCCACCGGCTCGATGCCGAGCAGGACGCCGAAGTTGCGGTAGGTCACCGTCGTGGTAAGTACCGAGTCGGTGCCTCCCGTCGCTCCGCTCAGTTGTGGGATCGGAACCTCGCCGCCAATGTGAATGTAGCCGGTTCCGCCACTATTGACCACCGTGCTGGGTGCCGAGAGGAGTTCGGCGTGTGCATCCTCGAGCAGAGTTTTGATATTGGCCTGGATGCTGGTCAGCAGCTGGAACCCGCCCGTCGGCGTCGTCTGCCCAAAGAGCGTTGGCCCGGTGGTGGAGGTATCCATCCAGCGCACGCCCAACTCGCGGAGCCGCCGCGAGTCCACATTCAGCATGCGCGCTTGAACTCGCACCTGCCGCGGCTGGGCCAGCTGGACCAGGTTGATCACCGTGCCGTTGACGGGAGCCACCACCTTCTCTGCGATCGCGACCAGGCCATCGATATCCTCAACGCGAGGGGCCTGCCCACGGAGCACCACCGTGGTTGGCTGGCCGGGGAGGAGCTCCGCCGTTACCTCGCCAGCCGGAAGGACCGCCTGGAGTTGCTCCAAAAGGCTTGGCCCGCCGGGGGCCGGGGGCTGCGCCGGCGGTGGCGCGGGTAGCTGCAGCAGATTGACCACCTGGACCGAGAACGCCTCCGCGATCCTTTGGGCGCGCATCATCTGCTCTACGCTGCCTACCTCGCCTTCTAGGATGCAGGTGTTCTCCACGACGCGCACGGTGATCTTGCTATCATTGATGGCTTCCTGGATCATCTGCTGCCGGCGCGCCGGACCCGGCTCCACTGTGAGCTCATACTCGGTGCGGCCGCGTCGATCCCAGACGCGAACCATTGTTACCCCCGGACCCTTCGCCAGGAGCAGGATCTCGGTATCACTCACCGGCTGTACTTCAGCGACGGCGCCCGACGGGTCGTCAATCTGGATGGTGCGCACACCCTGCGTTGGCAAGATGCGCGATTTGCCCTCCACCATGCGAAGACGTACCACCCCATCAGATGGCTCGGCACCAGGGTGAGCGGGCTCTGGGGCGAGAGGGGTCGCGTCTGAAACGGCGCGAGCCCCCGCGAGCAGGGTGATGGCGTCCCTCGCTCCCTGGGCCACCATCTGCTCACGGGGCGCGGCGATGCGCACGACCGGGTTGGATACTCGCGCCCCGGCCGCATCTTTAAGGGCCGGCGTGGTCTGCGATACCGGTGCCACGGCATCGGGGGGCCTGTGTGCCCCGGCCCCCGTCGGAACCGTGAGGCGCCAGCCGCTTGGCGTTGCTTTCAGGCGCGGAGCACGGACGAGTCGCGATGCGAAGACCGGCACGGATGGGACGCGCATGCTGCCTTCCAACACCGATCGGGGCGCGCTCAGACGGGGTGGCACCGGCGTGGGTGGAATACGGGTGCCTGCGACCGTGCTCGAGAACGCCAGACGGTGCGTGGGTGCCGGAACGGTGATCGTCGCCGCCCCACGCCGGCACATCCGCGCGCTTCCATCGGCGAGCATGACAGCACCGAGGGAGTGTTGGCCGGCGATCCCCGGCGCCTGATGGAGGGCAGGGGAGGGGAGCGCGGTGGAGGAGTGACTGGGCGGGCACGGCGACACGCTGCATCGCGATGCGCCTCGGGAACCGGCATCCGAAACGCCGGTGCCGAGAAGCAGCACCACGCTGATCCACAGCGTGGCCGCCCTTCCAAGATAGGTTGCCCGCATTGAAGTCACCCTCCTGCCGGCCGCACGCGATTGGACGAAACACTGTCGATGCTGCGGTATAGGCCGGCGGCCCTCAAAAGTTCGGTCTGGTGACCTGTGGCCACCAACCTCATTATACATCAACTCCTTGAACGCGCCAAGGCAGTCCTGGATTGGGTCACGGCAGCGCCCTCTTGCGGTCGCTGCGAAGATGCGCGCCTGGGAGAGTGACCCATGCTCTCTCCCAGCGCGTGGGCAGCGGCTCCGCGAAAGGGCAGGAGCCGGACGCCCGATTGCCGACGTCAACAGCCAGGCAGGAGGCGGGCAGCTGGATACTCACCGCTCGCCTCCTGCCTCCACGTCGCCAAGCTCAATCTCTCTCAACACCCTGGGGTGCGAACCCACGAGGTGTTGTCAGTGTGCGGTCGTCACTCCAGGCGCCGGATGGAGGTCGCCCGTCTTGGCAGAGGCAACCGAGCCATCCGTGACCAGTTGCGGCGTGACGAAAATGATCAGCTCGCGCTCGGCGCTATCCTTGCGCACCGACTGGAAGAACTTGCCCAGCACCGGAATGTCCGCGAGGATCGGGAACTTATGCACCGCCTTGGCCTCTTCCTTCGAGATCAGGCCACCGATCACGAGCGTTTCCCCGTCGCGGATTCGGAACGCTGTCTCCGTGCGCTTCGTGCTGAACCCGGGAACAACGCTCCCGTTGATCGTGACGGCGGTCGAACGATCGATGGCGCTGACCTCGGTGCCCAGTTTGAGCGCGATCTCGTTGCCGGCCAACACTACCGGTGCCAGCTGCAGCTTCACCCCGAAGTCGACGAACTCGACACTCTGGCCGAGCAGGCCGTTGCCAACGGTGCTGTTGCCCGTGGCTGGGGCGACCAGACCGCCGTTTGCCCCGGTGTAGCCGGTAATGAGCGCGGGAATCGGCAATCGACCACCGATGACGATCTCACCCTTTTCACCGCTGGCCACGAGGAGGCTCGGCGTAGCGAGTGTGTTGGCACGGTTCTCCTCCAGGAGAGCGTGTATGCTCGCGGTGAGGCTCGTCAGCATTCGAAACTCGCCTTCGGGCGTTGCCTGGCCATACGTCGCCTGATCCGGCCAGCGGATGCCCAGCTCGCGCAAAACGCGCCGGTCCACGTCCACCATGCGCACCTGAACGCGCACCTGGTCGGGGCGGGTGACCTGGATCTGGTTCACTACTGTCTGCGCGAAGGCGCTGGCGGTCTTCTGCGCGCGCTCCACGTCCTCGATCCGCCCGACGGTGCCGCGCAAGATGATGACATCCGAGCGTCCGGGCACTCCCTCGACGGTGAGCCGGGGGTCACCCAGCGCGGCGCGTACCTGGGCAGCGACATCGGGGGTTGGCGCGGGCTTGGGGGCCGGCGTCGCGGGCGCTTGCAGCAGGTTGAGCACCTTGGACGAAAAAGCCCCCGCGATCTGCTCTGCGCGAGTCGCTTCTGCGGCGCTCGTGACACGCCCTTCGAGAAGCACCGTGTCGTTGACCATGCGCGCCGTGATAGTGGGCGAGCCGATGGTGCGCGTGATCTGAGCGTCCAGATCCGCCGATGGAGCGATCACCTGGATCTCATGCTCGATGATGCCGCGCTCGTCCCAGACACGCAGCATGGTGGTGCCCGGCGTGTTGGCCAGAATGAGCAGCTCACGCGTAGAGAGAGGCTGCACCTCCGCGATTGCCCCGGCGGCATCGTCGATCTGCACCCGCTTTGCACCCTGGACCGCAAGCAGCCGCGAGCGCGACGGCGTGATGACGATGGTCTCTCCTTTTCGGCGAGTCACATCCGTGCGGGGCGCCGTGGTCGCTTTGGCGACAGTTGCTATGGGCACCTCCTTGCGCACCGCGGGCTCTACGGGAATGGGCGATGCTTCCGCCATGCGCGCCGTAGTGGGCGCGGCCGGCTTCGAGGGCATCGCCGCAACGTCGGTCGCGCGCGTCGTCGCAGGCGCGGCCGGCTTCGGGGGCTTCACCGCGGCCTCGGTTTTGGCCGGAGCGGGCTTGGCGGGAGCGGCCTGGGCAGTTGCCGCTTTGGCATCGGCGGGCGCAGCCTTGGGAGACGCGGGCTTCGCCTTGGCGACGCGCGCGGCGTAACCGGCCTTCGGGATCACCAGGAGAGAGCCCGCCAGGACTCTATCGGGATCGGTGATCTTGTTGGCTTGCAGGAGATCCTGAAGCGAGATGCCGTAACGCTTGGCGATGCGCACTGCCGTTTCGCCCTTCGCCACCCGGTGCGTGCGCTGTATGGTAACGCGCGCTTTTGATGCGCGCGCGGGTGCGCTTGCCACACCGCCGGTAGGCGTCAAGACGACCAGTAACCCCAGGGCTGCCGCAGCCAGGCGGTGCGGAAGGCCAGAAGCCCCAGGGCACATGGACCGAGAACCATGAAGAGTATCAGCGTTGGTCCTGTTCGGGTTCATGAGGAATGCCCTTGCTTTCCGTTACCCGGAGCGTCACAGTCTCGCGCTGTGTGCCCCGAATGACCTCCACCGTATGCGGTGGAGTGGCCGCCGGGAGTGCTGGCCCATCACTGATACTTCTCGCCATCGTGGGGCGAGAGGGGACCGGCGGCGGTATAGGAGTGATCAACTCCGGCTTGGCCGGAGGCAGCACAGGGGGCGCCAGGCTCAGTGCCGGGGTGGAACTCGGCGGCTGAGACCGGCGCACGCCGGAGCGCGTCGTTCGGGCACGAGCACGCGTTGATTGCCGTGCGCGTGGCTGGCTTGGGCGCGCGACGATCCGGACGGACTCTTGGGGGATGGGAGGCGGTGATGGCTCGAGGGCCATCTCCGACTCCGTGAGAGGGCGGAGCACCAACTGGATGGTCGCCTTCGTTTGCGCGAAGGTGAGCGCCCGGGCTTCGCTCGGCGTGACCGCGAGGGTGACCAGGTTGTTGGGCTCCACCGCGTTAAGCGATTTTTGGTCCAGCGCCTTGCCTACCGCGATCACCTGCACCCCCTGAAGCAGCGTGTCGGTAACCGGCGTCTCTCCCGTGAAAGTGCCGAGAACATCCACCCGATCTCCCGGACGGAGGAAGCCAGCCACGGCGGTCGTATCGGAGACCTGGATCGTCATGGCGCGTTTGCCGGGGGGCAGGTGGGCTGAGAGACCCAGCTCGTCTCCTGAGAGTAGTCCCCCCGTGGTGACAGGGCGGCCCGCACTGATCTCTGCCCGGGTGAACTTTCCTTGAGCGGCGTCGAGGGATGTCAGGGCGTCCTGGGGCACCATCTCACGGGTGGGGTCCACCTTCTGCAGCTCGATCATCTCTGGCGTGATCATCGCCCACTTGGGGATGGTCTGCCGGGCGACCACCACGTCACGCAGAACGGCGCTCTCTTCCCGGGCGCGCGCGTGCCGCTCGCGGTGCAGGTAGGCGCGCACCAGGATTAGGGAGAGGATCAGGAGGAGGACTCCCGTCATCAGGTATTTGTTTCTACGCATGCTGTATCTCTCCGGCGCGCAGGCTCTTCCCGGGAACGATCTGCCAGGGGTGGGCTGGAGACGTGGGCCACAACGCGTCGTGCGCCAGGGGCGCGGTGTGCTATCTCAGGTACCAGTAAGCGGCGGCGGCTCCCAGTGCGATGGCGAGCGCGTAGCTCATGCGAAAGCTTTGGGACGTCGGTTCCACCCGGCCGAGCGAGCCCGCTGCGGCCATGCGGTAGATCGACGCACCCACGTTCCGCAGTACCTGGGCGGTGCCGCCTCTCCAGGCCAATGCGGCCAGGGCGAATATTCCCCCTGCGACGGCGCCAAAGAGCGCCGTCCAGAGTGCGAACTGAGGGCCTTGCAGCGCCCCGACCATCCCCATTAGCTTCACATCGCCTGCGCCCGTGCCCCCGTTCAGCCAGACCGGCATCAAAAGGACCATGCCCAGCAGCAGCCCGCCGAGGCTGTTGCTCAGGCCAGACCATCCGGAGCCCCATACGTTCGCCACGACGCCCAGGAGGGCGATCGGCGCCGTCACGAGGTTCGGGATGCGGCGTGAGCGCAAATCGATGATGACCGCCGCGGCCAACCCGAGAACCAGAAGGGCATTGAGGAACACCTGCGATGACAAGTCGTTCAGCATCTCTCCCTAACCGCGCGCGGAGTCATCCGCCGCCCGGATCCAAAGGATCGGCCTGCATAGATGGCCGATCCCTGAGAATTCACCACTACTATTATGCCTGAGACCCCGCGTCTCTGCCATATCACGATGGTCCTAACGGTGGTAGGCTAAAAGTCCTACGCACCAACAACCGGCTGGTATCATGGGATACCCCCATCAGGTGACTTGGGCGCGCGAGGGACTCGGCTGTTGGAGGGAATCAGGTTGTGCTCGAAGGCATAGATAAGCGCCTGCATGCGATCATTGACTTGGAGCTTGCTGAAGATGCTGCTGAGGTGGTTCTTGACCGTCTTCTCGCTAATCGAGAGCCGGAAGGCGATCTCCTTGTTGCTGAGGCCCTCGGCCAGCAGGTGAAGGATTTCGACCTCCCGCTTCGTGAGTTGCTGGAAGAGATCCGGCACCATGCGCTCTTGCTCCCGGGTCAGGCGCGTGAATTCATCCAGCACCCGGGCGGCGATGGCCGGATGGATGAGTGATTCGCCCCGGGCAGCGCGCCGGATCGAGTCGATGAGCTGGTCGGTATCTACATCCTTAAGGATATAGCCACATGCGCCCGCCTTGATCGCGCTGAAGATCGATGCGTCATCCTCGTACACGGTGAGGATGATCACGCGGATATGCGGGCTGGCATGCCGGATTCGGCGCGTCGCCTCGACGCCATCCTCGCCTGGCATTCGGATATCCATGAGGATAACGTCCGGTTCCAGTTCGAGTGCCTGCTTCACGGCGGTTGGCCCATCCGAGGCCTTGCCAACAACTTCGATCCCCTCCTGGCGTTCCAGGAGGCTCCACAGACCCTCCAGGATCAGAGGGTGATCATCGGCGATCAGAACGCGAACTCTATCCATGGTCAGCCGTGGTCTTCTGGGCGACAAGTGGAACGGTGATGCACACTTCCGTGTGACCATCACGGCTCTCGATCTGCAGCGTGCCATTCAGAGCACGCGCACGATCCTCCATGCTGGCGAGGCCCAGGCGCTTCTCGTGTTGGGCGCGGGTCCGCGTGGTAATCACATCAAATCCCTGGCCATTATCCCGGATCGTTGCCTTGACCACCGGGCCCTGGCGGGAAAGCGTCGCATCCACCTGCGAGGCATTGGCATGCTTGCGCACATTGGTGAGCGCTTCCTGGATGATTCGGAAGAGGTTGACCTCAATATCGCGCCCAAGAGACCAATCGCTGTCTGAGAGGTGGAGCCCGACGGGGATGTGGTACTGGGCGCGGTAATCCTGCACGTACTGGCGGAGGACAGGAAGCAGCGAGAACTCTTCCAGGGAGGAGGGGCGCAGCTCGAACATGAAGCGGCGCATATCGTGCAGCGTGCTCTTGGCGAGTTGGTGCAGCGAGGCCATCTCCGTTCGCGCCTCCATGGCATCGGCCGGGATCACCTTTTGCGCCATATCCAGACGGAGGATGAGGTTTGCCAGTTGCTGGATTGGCCCGTCGTGGAGATCCACTGCTATTCGCCGGCGCTCCTCCTCGCGAGCCTCGGCGCAGCGCAGCGAGATCAGCCGTTCATCCATAACCCCAGTCTCGCTCGTGGGAGAAGCTGTTGCGGCGGAGGCAGCACCAAGACCATCGCCACGCGGGCGGAGGCGTCGAATAAACTCGCTGACAAAACCCAGGGACATCGAGAGGTATCCTCCCACGGCTTGGATTGCTTCCCGACTCGCTCGTTGTAGAACGCGTGAACGGCAGGAGACAATACGATATGGCCTTCTAACCCAACTGACAGTATAGCACACATCCGTTAGGATGTAAAGAAGCATGCCGAGGGTGTTCTGGCTCCTCCATCTCGGCGAGTAGCGATGCGGATGGCGCGTGAGGAGGCGGGCGGCGTGGTGCCAGCGAGGGGCTGGCGCTGCAGGCGCGCCGGGCAGGTTTGGCAGCCGGAGCATCCGGGTAAGCAGGTCACAAGTGAGCTCAGGGATCGGCTTGTCTGGCTTGGGGCGATGGTGTGCTGCGCAGGCAGGAGGCGGGGCAAGGTGAGGAGGTCGCGAGGTGGCCAGGAAAGAGGGAAAGAAGGAGATCAGCGTCCGCGAGGCAGGACGCAAGGGTGGCGAGACAACCGCCGAGCGCCACGGCCGGGAGTTTTATGAGAGAATTGGGCGCAAGGGCGGCCCGATTGGGGGGCAGCGCCGTAAGGAGGAGTTGGGCCACGGGGGCTATGAGGAGCTGGGGCGCAAGGGCGGGAACGTGCGCAAGCGGCAGCTTGGCCCCGAAGGCTATTCGGAGCTGGGCAAGATGGGCGGGAATGTGCGCAAGCAGCAACTGGGCCACGAGGGATACGAGGAACTGGGCCAGAAGGGCGGCCAGCGCGTCCGCGAGCTGATCGAAAAGGGGAAGCAGGCCGAGAGCTGAGCGCCGCATTCGCGCGCGGGGCCGGGGAGGGAGACCGCGCTCTTCCTCCCTAGCCCCCTGCCATTTCACTCGCCCTGGCCAGAGGCCGGTGGCACGAGTACCACCGTTGGCAGCCCGACGATCCCATACTCTTCCTTCAGTCGCTGGGTCTGGGCCGCGTTCCAGCGCGTCATATCCACCTTCAAAGGGAGCAGATCGCGCGTCGCGGCGACCACCTTCGGGTCGCGAAACGTCTTCGTCTCCAGCTCGCGGCATGCCGTGCACCACTCCGCACGGAAGTCGATGAGCACGCCGCGGCCCTCGGCCAGCGCCTCCTGCAGGCGCTCCTCGCTATACGCCTCGAAGGGAATCCCGGCTGGCTGCGCGCGTGGGATGAGCAGCGATACGCCGGCCACGGCTACGAGTGCTCCCAGGCCGCGCTTGGCGGCGAAAAAGCCCCGCAGGCTTCGCCCGGCGGAATCGAAGAAGAGAAGGTAGACGCCGGCGCCCAGGGTGTAGAGCCCCATGAGGGTGCCCGAGATCGGCCGGTCGAGCAGCGGAGCGAGGTAGTAGACTGCCATCCCGAACAGGATCAGTCCGAAGATGTGCTTCACTGCGTTCATCCACTCGCCGGAGCGGGGCAGGCGCTGGATGAGCCCCGAGAAGACGCCAAGGAGGAGATAGGGCGTTCCCAGCCCCAGAGCGAGCGCGAAGAAGATGCCAAAGCCCATCCCTGGATGGCCGAGCTGGCTAACGACCGCCAGGAGCGCCACGACGACCGGACCGATACAGGGCGCCGCAACAAAGCCGACGAGAAGTCCCATGAACAGCGCGCCTGCGAAGCCCGCGCGGCCGGAAACCCGGCCAGCCAGCCCTGCCGGCACGCGGAACTCCCACACACCAAACATGGAAAGCCCCAGCGCGATCATCACCGCGGCGAAGCCCAGCAGCACATACGGGTTCTGAAGCTGGTTTCCAAAGAGTTGCCGGTTCATGGCCGCAACGACGCCCAGCGTGGAGTACATCAGCGCCATTCCCAGCACGTAGAGCGAGGCCAGGCTCAGCAGATGCCGGCGGCTTCCGCCGCTCTGCCCGCCAAAAAAGCCGATGGTGATCGGGATCAGGGGGTAGACGCAGGGCGTCAGGTTCAAAGCCAGCCCCGCAAGATAGATGAGCGGCAATGCAAGAAGCCAATGGCCCCCCAGAATCAGGTCGCTCAAGCGGCTCTTCTCCTCGGCAGGAGCGCCCTCTTCCAGCCAATGCACGAATTCATCGGGGGGGACGAACTTCGTCAGCCGGGAATAGTGCGCCCGACTGCCGGCTGCCGCTATGGCTCCAGACTGGGGCGTGCCTTCTTCTCCCGGCCCCATCGTCGCTCCCGCGGCAAACAGCTCCGGGCGCACTGGCTTCACCGCTGCGCCGGCGACATCCACCGCCAGCTTGAGCGAGAAGGGCACTGTGGATGGGGGAAAGCACGACTCATCGTTGCATGCCTGCGCGGTGAGGGTGCCCTCCAGCACCAATGGAGCTCGCGCGAGGTTCGCGGATGCTGTTGCCGGCGCCAGCATCACCACTTCGCCCTCGTAAACCGCAATCGGCTTGGGTGTGAAGGAGAGAGCCCGCTCCCTGGCCGCGGGATACTCCACCGCGCCCACTTCGATTCCCGGGGGCGGCGTGATCTCCACCACCGTGGGGATGAGATCCGGATCGCTCGGCAGGTGCGCGTTCACGTGCAGCCCGGGCGGGAGGCTCAGGATGATGGCGATCTGGAAGGAATCCCCTGGGCGGATGCGATCCACGGAGGCCACGCTCTCAACCTTCAGCTGCGGCCCTGTGAAGCCCTGAGCGCGGGTAGGCGCGCCCGCGGACAAGACCGCGATGGCGGCGATGGCGAGTACTCTCCAGATCGACATAGTCGCTCCTCTCCTCCCGGGTGGGCAACCGCACGGGCTTGGGCTACCGCCCCTTTGTTCCGACAGCCACCGCGTGACCTCTCAGGTGCGGCGGTGCGGGCGCCCGGCGCGAGGCTCCATAGAGAAAGATACCTGCTCAGGCCCAGAGGTTGCGCCTCCTGGGGAGAGAATCGCCGGCTGCCTGGCGCGCGGAGCCGGAAGGAGAGGCGCGCGGTGTCAACGAACAGCGTACCACTCTCGCCGATGAGGCCCCCATGCAAGAGGGCAGGCCGATCTCGCGGATGTCATGAAGAGGGGAACTCTCTCGATGGCTTCCGCTATCCAGAGCGCGGCTGACTCCAGCGACCTCTACGCCTTCACTGGATGGATGCCCCGCTCGGATACGGTGCGCGCGCCTGGTTGGAGCCGAGTCCGCGGGATTTGCGAGCATCGAAATATGGAGGAGAGACCACCATGAGTGAGAAAAACGGCGGCGTCAACACGGGTCTCGCGGTGGTAATCATCGCGGTGATCGTGCTCGCCATCGGCTTCTTCTACTGGCATGGCAGCACGCCCAAGCCTGCGGAGGAGATCCCTGGGCCGCCCATGTCGCAGATGATGGGCAACATGCCCGGGAGCGGTCCGGAAGGCAAACCGGCCAACGCACCGGCGGCGCCTGCGAAGCCTTGAAGCGTGCCGGTGTGCTTCCTGGGGATCTGACGCTCGTGAGCTTTGTAGCCGGATGCTCTCGCAGGGGCCGCCCTTTCTGGGCAGCCCCTGCAGGAGTGCTGACATGGCGCGCCTCCACGGCGGAGAGACGTGCCGGTGTCGCTCACCCGGTCGTTTCCGCCGCGTAGACAGAGCCGGAGACGCGCTCCGGCGTGGCGCGGATCACGCGCAATCCAAAGGCCTGCAGTGCTGCCGAGCTCTCGAGGTGCGCGCCCAGGCTGGCAGCGGCCTCCTCCGCGACCCTCACCTGAAGGGTGAGCACGCCCTCGGTGTAGGTCTGGCCTTCCACCCGGCGGATGGCGGGCACGGAGGAGAGCGCCTCGATGAAGGCAGTCGCATCGGTCACGCCTTCGAACCCGGAGAGGGTGAGGCACATGGCGCGTGAGGCAGCTCCCGGCAGGCGCAGCAGCGACTCGGATAGCTTGCGGCCAGCGCGGCGCAGGGTGTGCGTCATTCCGGCATGAACCGCCTTCTGCGTGGGCACGCCGTCACCCTCGCCCGCCACCGTATCCGCCATCACCACTTCCCCCGTATCGCAGCGAATGGCGCGCAGTGCCGCTCGCACCCAACACCGGGCATAGTCGATTCCCAGCCGCTCGCGGGATATCGAAAGCCCGGGTGCCACTCGGGCGGAGACCTGCCCCGTGATCACGACATCGAAGCCGTGCCGCCGCCCCCAATCGGAGACCTCCGCGGGGGTGGCAGACTGCAACTGCCGCGCCTCTTCCCCGGAGACCTCCGCTCCCTGGTCATCCGCATCGATCCCGAGGCTTTCCAGGTGTCGGGAGAGGAGAGCCGCCGCATCCGATGCCGCAGTGGGCACATAGCCATAGTAGGTGCTGGATGCCAGCACGATTCCCACTCGCCAGCGCCGCACGGCAGGGGATGACGAGAGCTCCCTCAGCAATGGGCGCAGGCGCACGGCGACCCTAGCGCGCACCCGATAGACGTGATCCGCGCGCCCCTCCTCCAGGACCTCCTCCAGAATGGCAAGGCCCGCGGCTCGAGTGGAGACGCGATCCTCCTGGACGATGTGGTTGTGAACCCGGACGCTGCCGGTGACGTACACCCCCACGGTGCGCAGCACGGCCTCGCGCAGGGCGCGGTCGATGGCGGCCTGCCGCGCGTTACTGATATTCCCATCAACGATTGGGGCGAACCCCTCGGCCTCGACAATTCGCAGAGGCTCTGGCTGCTCGTCCTTGGATTGGGGCGCGCCGCTGGCGCCTCCCAGGGCGCCCCATGCCAGCGCGACCACGACCAGCACGCAGAGCCGTGATGCTCTCATCGCCACCTCCCACTGGCGACCCGCAATCACCGTTCGCATTCGTGGCATGCAAGGATGCAGCCAATGGAGTAGGGGCCTTCACGGTGCAATCCTCTTTACGCTGCGGGAGGTGTCGCGCGCCACGCGGCGAATCTTCTCCACGTGGAACTGCGTTGTCAGCTGAGGTTTGTGGATGACGCGGATGGCAAGCGCGCTTTTCTCGAGGCGCGTGATGCCCGCGGGTGCGTTCGGGTCACCATCGAGGCGACCGGCGGGGATGAGGGGGAGGCACTCTCCGCGCTCGCGGAGCGCACGCGAGAGCTGTATGGCGCCGTCTGCGGCATCGTGGACACGGTCGAGGATGTTGTGCGCCGCTACTATGACAGCGAGCGCGTGGAGACCATTCCGACAGAGTGATGGCCAAAGCCATCTCTTGGGCGAAGGGGCGTTCCGTTCCGGGACTTCCCGGTGGGAGAGACCGTCAGGAGCCGGGGGAGTATCCGTTCGGTGGGTTGCGATTCCTTGTGCCGAAACCGGTGTGGCAGTTCGATTTGGCCGGCTACTGGTGCCGCTTCAACCCATGCAGACGAAATCGTTGCCCGGGCATTCGGCCAGGCAGCCGTGCTCATTCTTCTGGTAGCGTAGCGGGCGTCCGCAGAAGGGGCAGGGAATACGCAACTGTGGATTCCCGGTAGCGTAGGCCTCCTCGATCTGGCGCAGGACGCGAACCGCTGCGCCGGTGGCGGCATCCGCTTCGTCGTCGGGGGCCACCTCAATCTGCACCGAGTCTGGATCGATCACGCCTTGCAAGAGATCCAGCTCCGGGGCATCCGGATCGAAATCCATCCTCTTCTCCTCTATGTTCCCTCGGATCGCCCGTGGTCAAGAGAGGGGCGCGGCGCGGGATGCCTCTCCAGCGCCACGCCACCGATCATATCAGCGAGAGCGCTGACCAGTGGTCATGCCCTCGATCACCATGCTGCCGCTCGTTGCCTCGATGGAGTGGACGGAAACGCCCGTCTCTGCGAGGATCTTCTGCAGCTCTTGCTGGATGCGCCGGGCGGCCTCGCTGCGCATCTGCGCGGGCATGGGCATCTTCCCGATCATCATTTCATCCGGAAGAAAGGCAAGGCTCCCCGACCCATCCGGAACGACACGGCCTGACACGGTGGTGTGCACCTGCCGGCCCCAGGCGGTCACCGTGCCCGTCACGACGATGCGGCCGCCCTCAAACGCGACGCGCACGTCGCGGACGCTTTCGATGCCGGCCGGCAACCCGTGGGCGGGCGGCGCCTGCGCGCTCAGATACGCATTGATGTCGTCGCTGCGAATCTGCAAGCGATAGGGCGCCGGAGGGCGCGTCTGCGCGTGCCGCCGGATCGCGACCACCTGCTCCTGTAGCTGGCGCACCGACCGCTCCGCCTGCTGCGGGGAAACCTGGGGTGGCGGTGGCGGCGGGGGCGTGTAGGTCACCATCGTGTAGAGGTACGCTACGCTCCCGACGCCTGCCGCCACCAGCAACAGGGCAGCCCAGCCCAGGCGGCGTATCCAAAGCCGTCGTCTATCCGATCCGGGCGACCTCAAAGGTTCTCCAATCGCGCCAGAGCGTCTTGGACCTTCTCCTCGGGATAGTCGTAGTCTTCGAGCTTGCCGGCCATATACGCTTCATAGGCCGATAGATCAAAGTGACCGTGGCCACTCAGGTTGAAGACAATCGTCTCCTTCCGGCCCTCGCGCTTGCACCGCTCGGCCTCATCGATCGCGGCGCGAATGGCGTGCGACGACTCGGGGGCTGGTACAATGCCTTCCGTCTTGGCGAAGAGCGTGGCTGCTGCGAAGACGGGGTTCTGGGGGTAGGCCTTGGCCTCAATCAGCCCCTGGTGGTACAACTCGCTGACCAGCGGGGCCATGCCGTGATAGCGGAGGCCGCCGGCATGGATCGCCGTGGGCACAAAGTCGTGGCCGAGCGTGTACATCATCATCAACGGCGTCATGCGCGCCACGTCACCGAAGTCATAGTGTCGGATGCCGCGAGTGAGCGTCGGGCACGCGGTCGGCTCCACCGCGATGATGCGGATCTTCTTGCCGCTCAGCTTATCCGGCACGAAGGGGAAAGCGAGCCCGGCGAAGTTGCTGCCGCCACCCGCGCAGCCGATGATGACGTCGGGATAGTCGTCCACCATCTCGAACTGCTTCTTGGCCTCCAGGCCGATCACGGTCTGGTGCAGCAGGACGTGGTTCAAAACGCTCCCGAGGGAATACTTGGTATCCTCGCGCCCGACGGCATCCTCGACGGCCTCGCTAATCGCCATGCCCAGGCTTCCGGGGGAGTCGGGATCGCGTGCGAGGATCTCTCGCCCGGCGTTCGTGTCCTCGCTCGGGCTGGCGACCACGTTGGCGCCCCACATCTGCATCAGCGAGCGGCGGTAAGGCTTCTGGTGATAGCTCACCTTCACCATGTAGACCTTGCACTCGATGTCAAACAGGTTGCAGGCAAGCGAGAGAGCGCTGCCCCACTGGCCGGCGCCGGTCTCGGTGGTGATGCGCTTGGTGCCCGCCTCCTTGTTATAGTACACCTGAGCGACGGCGGTGTTTGCCTTGTGGCTGCCGGCGGGGCTGGCGCCTTCGTTCTTGTAGTAGATGTGCGCCGGGGTATCGAGCGCCTGCTCCAACCGTCGCGCGCGCACCAGGGGGGTTGGCCGCCACAGGCGGAGGATCTCCCGCACGGGGTCCGGAATCGTGATCCACCGCTCCCGGGACACCTCCTGCTGGATCAGCTCCATGGGGAAAAGCGGCAGGAGCGCATCAGGGCCGAGCGGCTCCTTGGTCACCGGATGCAGGGGCGGAGGGACCGGTGTGCTCATATCGGCCTGAACATTATACCACTGCTCCGGCAGGTACTTCTCCGGAAGGTGAATCCTCAACTCGGGCATTGCAATCCTCCTGGCAGACGGAATTCAACGTGCTCGACTTACGGCCGGCACACCTTGCATGGCTGACACCCCGCGGCCACCGCGTGGGCCAAGCTCGCGAACGAAATGCGCTCGGCTGGGGCGATCTTCTCACCAAATGCACAACCCGGCCGGTGCGCCTTTTTGCTCCCGCTCCGCTTGATGAAGACGGGGCCAACATATTTCGGTTTTGATGGAGCTGCCCCAAGTGCTACTCCTGAACCGCCTGGGGCTATCGAGGGCGTCTTCGCCGCCTGCCCTGCTGAGAGCAGCGCCTTCTGCTGCAAATAGATCTGCTCTTGCAGGCGGAGTGAGAGGAGCAGCAGCTCCGTATTCAACTGCGCGCGGGCGTGCAAACGGCCCGCGTCATCTGGCGCGGCGGCCTCCTCCTCGACCGCCCTCTTTTGAAGGCGCTCGGCCTCAGCTCGCAACGCCTTGAGGAAAGGATCGGCCAAGGGATCTCCCGCCGGCACGGCAGACGGCTGAGAAACCGCGCCAGCCGCGGCCCCTGCTGCACCCGCCCGTACTTCCGTCGAGACCACCGGTTTGGAGGGAACCGATGGCGCAGCGGGCGGCGGGGCGCCCGGGGCAGCGAACAACACCCACGTCAGTGCCGCTTGAATGAGACTGGACACGGGCATCCCTCCCCGGGGGAAGACCGCTCAAACAGATGCGGACCGAGAGAGCCCACGGCCGACCCCCGGCAACGCGATAGCCGGCGCGGCTGCCCCGCGGGGATTCGGACGGCCAGGGGCCTGTGCGCCCGCCGCGGGCGCGGCCTCCCAACCGAGGCGCTGCGCGGCCGAACTAATCCTCCAGCTCCAGATCGTCTCCTTCGGTATCCTCTTCGAGCGGACTGTACATCAAGGCGACAATCTGGCCATAGTACTTATCGTGCAGGGATGTGACATTCATCACGGCCTGTTCAAACTGCTCGACGCCGAGCGTCTCGGCGAGAACCTCGGTCATCAAGTAGACGTCACCTTCGCTATCGATGACGAACTTGGTGAGCATGATATCCATGTTCAGCTCGAGCAGGCGCTTGTAGATCCCCGCGCGATTCTTCCGTGGCGCGTTGATGAAGGGCGAAATCACGATGAGCACGGAATCGGCCAGCCGGATCTGCACGTCGATGTCTTTGACATCGCCACGGAAACCCGTCCGCCACAACCGGTCATCCAGACGCTCATACGGGATGTTGAGGTCCTGTAGATACTGCTCAATCGTGTTCTCTGTCACCATCTGTATGTCCCTACAGGCGGGCCACCGAGCCGCCTGCTTGCTCCCATCTTAGCATACGGAATGGGCCCTGTCAACACACCGGCGCTTGCCATCACGGGATGCCGCCGGTTCGCATATACCCGGGACGAACACCAATCCACCCCGATATTCGGGGGCCAAATCTCTGGCCAGGATGCGCTTGGGGAGGGCGCGGATCGTGGCGAGTGTTGCCACGCCGGCGCCCTCCCCATAGACACTCCACAGCTGCCCCTGGGTCGCGGCTGGAACTACCGAAGGCGTTCCAGATGTACCTGGGGATAGATGGCCTGGATCTCCGCCTGCGTGCAGAGGCCGGCATCTGGCGAGGCAGCGGTGGCGGCGCCTGCGGCGGCGCCAAGCCGGAGAGCGTCGCCAACGCCGGCGCCCTTCGCCAGGGCGGCGGCGATGCCGGCCAGCATCGAATCGCCGGATCCGACGGTGCTCTTCGAGGTCACGACCGGTGGCCTAACCCTCCACACCTCCTCGCTCGTGGCGCCAACGGCGCCTTTCACTCCCATCGAGATGACCGCAAAGCTCACCCCGCGCTGAACAAGCTCCAGGGCTCCGGACGCGGCATCCTCGATAGAGCGGATCGACCTTCCGAGAAGGCGCTCTGCCTCGGCGCGATTCGGCTTCACCAGATACGGCTTCGCATTCAAACCCGCCATGAGGGGCGTGCCGTCGGCATCGAGGATGGCGCGCACGCCATTGTCCTGGCAATTGCGGATCAGCGTGGCATAGACGTCGTTGGGCACTCCGGGAGGCAGGCTCCCGCCGAAGGCGATGAACTGGGCCTGTTTGAGGAGGGGCCGGATCCGGTCCCACAACTGGCGCAGGTCCTCCATGCCTACTTCCGGCCCCGGCTCATGGAGCGTCGTGGGGGGGCCGCCGCCCGCGTCCTCCACCGCGATGTTGATCCGTGTCTCGCCCTTCACCTCCACGAAGGAGGTCGCGATGCCTCGGTTCTCCAGGTAGGTCTTGATGAACTGACCCGTATGCCCGGCAATGAAGCCGAGGGCAGTGGTCTGGACGCCGCACTCGCGGAGCACGAGCGACATGTTGATCCCTTTGCCGCCCGGATCCATCACACTACGCAGCACGCGGTTCGTATCGCCGGGCGCCAGACTGCGCACCCACAGCGTGCGGTCCACCGCCGGGTTCAGGGTGACAGTGACGATCATCCGCTTATACCATTCTCATCGGGACAGGACGCCCTTGCGCGCCTTAGCCGTCATGATGAGCCAAGAGGGGGCTACACCTCGGGTTCGATCAACCCGTAGTCGCCGCCTCGGCGCCGGTAGACCACGTTGATCTGCTCGGTCTCGGCGTTGGCGAAGACGAAGAAGTCGTGACCAAGCAGCTCCATCTGCATCGCTGCTTCTTCTGGAGACATCGGCTTGACTGCGAAGCGCTTGGTGCGCACGACGCGGATGCTGTCGAGAGGGCTCTCGCCCGGTTCGGGCTCTGCCGGAACCTCCTCGACCAGCTCTTCCGCGGCCGCGTCTCCCAGGCGCTCCTTCATCTGGGCTGTCTGCTCGCGCGGAAGCAGAATCCGCTTCCCCTTGAACTTCTGGAGCTGGCGCTCCAACTTCTCAAGAACCTGGTCGATGGAGGCGTACATGTCCGACGTGCGCTCTTCACCCCTCAGGAGGATGCCGTCCCCCTGGACGAGGACCTCGACCACGTGCCACTGGCGCTCCACACTCTGCGTGATCTGCACCTCCTGGATGTGATGGAAGTACTTTTCGAGCTTACGCAACTTCTTCTCAGCGTAGCTCTTCAGCCCATCCGTCACTTCCATGCGCTTGCCTTTGACCGTGATTCGCATCGCGCACTCCTCCTCTATCCGCCAGCCTCCGACTCACACACTGTGGCAACAGCCTGTGCTGCCATGCCCTCGCCTCTGCCGGTGAAGCCCATGCCTTCGGTGGTGGTGGCCTTCACGCTCACCCGGTCGAGCTCAATCTGCAGCGTCTCCGCGATAGCGGCTCGCATCTGGGGCACGTAGGGGGCGATCTTTGGGGCCTCGGCCATCAGCGTGGCATCGACGCAGAGGATGCGCATGCCACGCTCGCGCACGCACTCGCCTGCCCGGCGCAGGAAGAGGCGGCTATCGGCGTCTTTATACGCGGGGTCGGTGGGTGGGAACAGCCGGCCGATATCGCCGGCCGCGATAGCGCCGAGCAGCGCATCAGTCACGGCGTGGAGCAGCACATCGGCGTCCGAATGCCCCTCCAGCCCCCGCTCATACGGGATGCGCACGCCTCCCAGCACCAGCGCCCGCCCTGGCGCCAGGCGATGCGCATCGTATCCGAACCCCACGCGTACGCCTGCCATGCCCGGCTTCTGCCCGCTCCTTTCGCGTAAGATCCCTTCCGCGATCGCGAAGTCCTGCGGTGATGTGATTTTGATGTTCTCCGGTGAACCCGGCACAACCTTCACGGGATAGCCCAGGCGCTCCAGGAGATCGCAGCAATCCGTGGCCTGATAGCCTTCCGCCGCTGCGCGCCGGTGGGCATCCAACAGCCAATCGCGGCGAAACACCTGAGGCGTTTGAGCCCTCCACACGCAGCTTCGGTCGAGTGTGCGGCGTACCTGGCCCTCCGGGTCGACATCCTTCAGGGTATCGGTGACCGGGAGGGCAAGCAGGGCAGCCCCAACGCGCGCGGCTTCCTCGATACACGCCGTGATCTGACTGGGCAGGATGAGGGGACGCGCGCCATCGTGGACGGCGACGAGGGGGATCTCGTCTGGAACCGCCTGCACGCCATGGTACACCGACTCTTGCCGCGAGGCGCCGCCGGCCACTACCTCGCGCACCTTGCGTATCCCGTGGGCGCGCACCAAGGCGCAGATCGCCTCGCGCTCTTGTTCGCGCACGGCCAAGATGATGGCGGCGATTTCAGGACATGCGTCCAGGGCAGCCAGCGTGCGCGCAAGAACCGGTTTCCCGGCGAGCGGCAGTAGCAGCTTATTGCACGGACTGCCGACTCTTTCGCCTCTGCCCGCCGCCGGCACTACCGCTGCGCATGTTGCTCCCACCCTCTTCGCCTCCATTTGCCGACTTGACCTCGGCGAAAATCATCTTGCCAGCTACCGTCTGGAGCACGCTCGTGACAGTGACATCGAGCGTCTCGCCGATGTGGCGGCGGCCGCCCTCAACCACGACCATGGTACCATCTTCGAGATAAGCGACACCCTGGTTAATCTCTTTCCCTTCGCGAATCAGGGTGACACTCATCTCCTCGCCCGGCAGCACCACGGGCTTCAGCGCGTTCGCGAGTTCATTGACGTTGAGGACAGTAACCCCCTCCAGCTCGGCCACCTTGTTGAGGTTGAAGTCGTTGGTGATGATGGCCCCATCCAGCTTCTTGGCCAGCTGCACCAATTGGTAGTCCACCTCGCCATTCCCCTCCAGGGGGAGATGGTCGTAGGTACGGACAAGGAGGTGCATATCTTTCTGCATCTGCTGGAGGATATCCAGGCCGCGGCGCCCACGCGCGCGCTTGAGCGGCTCCGTGGAGTCGGCGATATGGTGTAGCTCCTCGAGGACGCAGCCCGGAACGTAGATAGGGCCCTCGACGAAGCCGGTGCGGCACACATCCGAGATCCGGCCATCGATGATCACGTTTGTATCCAGGATCTTGATCCGCTCTCGCGGCTTTTCACCCTGGTCCTGCTGTGCCTGTGCCTTGGCCAGCCCGCTCCCTGAAGGCAAGATCAGGAAGATATCCTCCTTCATGCTGAGGAACAGACGGGCGCCCAGGTAGGCGAACGCGGTGCCCGCGACCATCCACACGCACACCTTGATCGTTGCCGACAACGGCCAGGGATAGACCATGATCGTGGCCACCGTGATGCCCACCACGACGCCGATGAGTACCTCCAGCTTCTCGGCGGTGGAAAGCTTCTCGAGGTTGTTGCTCAACAGCATCACCTGGCGGTTGATCACCTGGGAGAGGTAGCTGGTCATGATGACGCCCAGGGCTATGAATGCAATCGTTGCCGTGATGGAGTAGAGCTCGGAGGTGCCCATCAGCCGCCTGACCGCTCCGATCCGGAAGTAGATATCACCCGCGGCTTTGCCAAGGATCCCCCCGATGATGCTGAAAAGAATCAGGAAGGCCCAACTCAGGTAGCGCGTTACCACTCGGTGTCACCCCTCTTTCTACGCCATATCCCAGGGAACGCTGGCCCAGTCACACGCCCTCGCGCGATCTGGTCTTGCGGTTCAGGCGGTCGTCCGGGGGATAGTGGCCGGGTCGTCGCTATCCGGGGGGAAGAAACCCGGTATCAGCGAGTGGACCCGTTCCCGGTTGCGTCTGATGGCGAGCAGGCAGAATAGACGGCATGGGATCCTCTGCCCGAGACGCACTCTTACTCTATATGTATGCGCCGGATCCTCCCGAGTCCTTCTTCGCGAGCAGGCAGGCACTGCCCCTTCCCAGGATGCGCCGGCGGGTTGCGACGGCTAGAAAGCGCGGTCGGCTGGATGCCCCGGGCAAGCCAGGATGCGAGGCTATTCATGGGTCTCCTGGCCATTCCCCAGTACCAGGTCGACGGCCTGATGGGCCGTTTCCACGCCCACCACACGGAGCCCGCCTCGGGGGGCGCCGGACTTCACCGCCTGACGTTCGGCGACGATGGCGCGCGTGAATCCAAGGCGCGCGGCCTCGTTTAGCCTTCGGTCGATCTGCTGCACGGCGCGCACCTCCCCGGCGAGACCCACTTCACCGATGAAGACGGTGGTCGGATCCACTGGGGCATCGAAGAAACTCGACGCGATGGAGACGGCCACGCCGAGATCCGCCGCCGGCTCGGTGACGCGGACTCCGCCGGCGATGCTCAGGTAGACGTCGCGAGCTCCCAGACCCAGCCCGAGGCGCTTTTCGAGCACGGCGACGATCAGACACATGCGGTTGTAATCAATGCCGGCGGCAACGCGGCGCGGCGTGCCGAAGTAGGCGGGAGATGCGAGCGCCTGCACCTCCACCAGGAGTGGCCGGGTGCCTTCCAGGGCGGCGATGACGACGGATCCCGGCACCTGCATCGGTCGCTCCGAGAGGAAGATCTCGGAGGGGTTGGCGATCTCGGTCAATCCGCTGTCGCGCATCTCGAAGATGCCCAGCTCGTCGGTGGAGCCAAAGCGGTTTTTTACGGCGCGCAGCACCTTGAACGCCTGGTGCCGGTCGCCTTCGAAGTAGAGGACGGTATCGACCATATGCTCCAGGACGCGCGGGCCTGCCAGGTTGCCCTCTTTGGTGACGTGCCCTACCAGGAAGACCGGCAGGTGAGTCGCCTTCGCGAGGCGCATCAGCCGGGCGGTGCACTCACGCACCTGGCTCACCGTGCCTGGGGCGCTCTCTATGCCCGGCGTGTACACCGTCTGGATGGAATCGATGATGAGAAACTGCGGTTGGGAAGCCGCAACCTGGCCCTCGATGAGGTCGATGTCGGTCTCCGAGAGCAGGAACAACTCGTCTGCGGCCACCGAGAGCCGGTCGGCACGCAGCTTGATCTGCTGAGTCGACTCCTCGCCGGAGACGTAGAGGACGCGCCCGTGGCGCTCGGCCAGGACATTCGCGACCTGGAGCAACAGGGTTGACTTGCCGATGCCGGGGTCGCCACCAACCAGGATGAGGGAGCCGGGCACGACGCCTCCCCCAAGCACGCGGTCAAACTCGCCGATGCCGGTCATGCGGCGCGGGTGCTCCTCGCGATCGATAGCGCCGATGGGCTGCGAGCGCGCCGTGGTGAGACCCCTTCCTCCAGCGGCGGCAGAGCGAGAGCCAGGCGATGCGGGCCGCACCATCTCCTCCACCAGGCTGTTCCACTCCCCACAGTCGGGGCATCGGCCCATCCATCTGGGCGCTTCATGGCCACAGGCGGAGCACACGAACTTCGTGTAGGCTTTCGGCACGCAAAGACTCCATCCATGAAAAAAGCGGGGGCCCGGCTCTACCGGATTCGATATCGCCGCACCCCCGCGCACCTACAGCGCGATCACTCGCGCCTTGAAGAAGGCGGTCGCTAGATCGGCAGCGCTGCCTCCTTTTCGGCATCTGCCGCGTCCAGGCTCACCTTATGGAAGGTGATCTTATCGCCTTCGGCTTCGAGGCGAATCACATCGCCCCGGTGGAAGGTGCCGAGGAGAATATCCTCGGAGAGCGGATCCTCGACCAGGCGCTGGATCGCGCGCCGCAGCGGCCGCGCTCCGTAGGTCGGGTCGAAGCCCTCCCGCGCGAGCAGGTCACGCGCACTCTCGCTTGTCTCCAGCTCGATGCCGTGCTGCCGGAGCTGCTCGGCCACGCGCGAGAGCATCAGATCCACGATCTGCCGGATCTCGTACGACGTCAGCGCGTGGAAGAAGACCGTCTCATCGACGCGGTTCAAGAACTCCGGCCGGAAGGTCTTCTTCAGCTCTTCCATCACGCGCTTCTTCATCGCCTCGTACTGCTTCTCATCCGGCTCCTGCTTCTCGGGAGTGCGGCGCAGGCCCATCCGGTCTTCCTGGATCATCTGGGCGCCGACGTTCGACGTCATGATGATCACGGCGTTGCGGAAGTCCACCACGCGGCCCTGGCTATCAGTGAGCCGGCCATCCTCCATCACCTGGAGGAGGATGTTGAACACCTCGGGGTGGGCTTTCTCGATCTCGTCGAGCAAGACCACCGTGTAGGGCCGCCGGCGCACCGCCTCGGTGAGCTGGCCTCCCTCATCATACCCGACATAGCCCGGAGGCGCACCAACCAGTCGCGACACGGCGAAGCGCTCCATGTACTCAGACATGTCGATGCGCACCATCGCGGTCTCGTCATCGAAGAGGAACTCCGCGAGCGCGCGCGCCAGCTCCGTCTTCCCGACGCCGGTGGGGCCGAGGAAGATGAACGAGCCCGTGGGGCGGCGCGGATCCTTGAGGCCCGAGCGCGCCCGGCGAATCGCGCGTGCCACTGCGTTCACCGGCTCGTCCTGGCCGATGATGCGCTTGTGGAGCTGCTCCTCCATGCGCAGGAGCTTCGCCGTCTCCGCCTCCACCAGGCGTGTTACGGGCACGCCAGTCCACGAGGCGATGATCTGGGCCACCTCTTCCTCATCCACGAGGAGCTTGGCTTCGGCCTGGCGCTGGCGCCACTCCTCTTCCAGCTCGGCGATGCGCGTCTGGAGACGCTGGACACGCTCCCGAATCTGGGCCACCTCTTCGTACTCGTAGTTCTTGGTGGCCTCTTCCTTCTGTCGCTGGAGGTCCTCCAGCTCCTGCTTGGCCGTGCGGATCTCCGCCGGCGGGAGCGCCGAGCGCAGGCGCACGCGCGATGACGCCTCGTCGATCACGTCGATTGCCTTGTCCGGCAGGAAGCGGTCCGTGATGTAGCGGCTCGAAAGCCGCGCGGCCGCCGCCACGGCATCATCACCGATGCGCACCTGGTGGTGCTGCTCGTAGCGCTGGCGCAGGCCCTTGAGGATCTCCTCGGTCTCCTCGATCGTGGGCTCATCGACCTTCACCTGCTGGAAGCGTCGGGCCAGCGCGCCATCGCGCTCGATGTACTTGCGATACTCATCCATCGTGGTCGCGCCGATGCACTGCAGCTCGCCGCGCGCCAGCGCTGGCTTGAGGATGTTCGAGGCGTCGATAGCGCCCTCGGCGGCGCCGGCGCCCACCAGGGTGTGCAGCTCATCCACAAAGAGGATGATCTCGCCCTGAGCGCGCCGGATCTCCTCCATCACGCGCTTCATGCGCTCCTCGAACTCGCCGCGATACTTTGTGCCGGCGACCAGACCGGCCAGATCCAGCGAGACAACGCGCTTGTCCTTCAGCGGCTCCGGGATGTCGCCGCGGACGATCCGCTGCGCCAGACCCTCAGCGACGGCCGTCTTGCCGACACCCGGCTCGCCGATCAGGCACGGGTTGTTCTTGGTGCGCCGGCTCAGGATCTGGATGACGCGCTCGATCTCCTTGTGGCGCCCGACCACCGGATCGAGCTTATCCTCGCGAGCCAGCTGTGTCAGATCGCGCCCGAACTCGTCGAGAGTCGGCGTCTTCGAGCGCTGCCGCTGGGGCGCGGCCGCCACGTCGCCACCCAGGTAGGCGATCACTTCTCGCCTTGCGGAGAGAAGATCGACGCCCAGCTTGGAGAGGATGCGCGCAGCGAGGCCGTCCCCCTCGCGGATCAAGCCGAGGAGCAGGTGCTCCGTGCCTATATGGTTGTTATTCAATTGCCGCGCCTCGTCGTAGGCCAGATCCAGCACCTTGCGCGCACGCGGGTCGAGAGTCATGTCCTGCGTCGTCCGGCCTTCGCCACGGACGATGCGGCGTTCGACCTCGGCGCGCACGCGGGAGGGCGGCACTCCTAGGCGGTCCAGCACGCGAGCAGCTACGCTATCGCCCTCGCGCACCAATCCCAGTAGGAGGTGCTCGGGGCTGACGTAGTTCTCGCCCAGGTGGGCCGCTTCTTCTTGCGCGAAGAAGACCACCCGTTTCGCCCTATCGGTAAATCGCTGCCACATCCTCTGCTTCCCTCCAATCCAGTGGCATACTCAACGGCTGATAGGTACACCTTCCTCCGCTACGAGTGCCCGGAACTCCGCCATCAAACGCTTGGTCAGCGGGCCCGGGCGGCCGGTGCCAATCAAGCGGCCGTCCACCTTCACCGCGGGAACAATCTCGGCAGCGGTACCGGTTAGGAAACACTCGTCGGCGTTATAGATATCGTAAAGCGTCAGCATTCGCTCCGATACCGGGATTTCAAGTCTTCGGGCAAGCTCCATCGCGGCCGCGCGCGTGATTCCTTCCAGGATGCCCACATGCGCCGGCGGCGTGAACATCTCCCCCTTGCACAGGATGAAGATGTTGTCGCCGGTCGCCTCTGCGACATAGCCATCGCTGCTGAGCATCAGGCCTTCGCCCGCGCCCGCGCGGTTTGCCTCCATCTTGGCCAGGATGTTGTTGACGTACTTCCCGAGCGACTTGATGCGCGGCTCCAGCGCCTGTGCCGGAGGAACGCGCAGCGCCACGGTGACCAACTCCAGGCCGTTTTCATACATCTCTCGGGGATAGAGGGCCAGCTGGCTGGCGATAATCACCAGAGTCGGGTTGGTGATGTTCTTCGGATCCAGCCCCAGGCCCACGCCGCGCGTCAGCGTGACGCGGATATAGCCATCCGTCAGGTTGTTGGCGCGGGCGGTGCGCAGGATCGCCTCCGCGAGGCCATCCCGGGTCACGGGCACCTGGATCGCCAGGTGCTGCGCGGACCGGAAAAGGCGGTCGACGTGCTCGTGCAGCCGGAAGATCCGCCCACCATAGGCGCGAATCCCCTCGAACGCCCCGTCCCCATACAGGAGACCGTGGTCGAACACCGACACCTTCGCCTCGGCTTCTGGCACCAATTCCCCGTTGATGTAGATCTGCAATGGTTTTTCACCCCATCCGTGCTGCGCCTGCGCCGGGCAGTCCGGTTCCTCGTCTCCTCGACACAGACGCCCCGGACTCGACAGCCGTCTACAATGTAAGACGTGCTGTTCCTTCGGAATTCAGTATAACACACAATCTCCTTATAGATCAACCAAATAGGGCGGCGCGGCGGTGGCACCGCGGGCCCTCCAGATCGCTTCTGACAGGCGCTTTCGAGGCCTCCAAGCGGCCCTATTGACGGGGTCTCGGAGGCCTGCTGCGACTGCCTCTCACCCCATTCTTCCCACTTCAGCGCGCCGGCATGCACCCAGCGTCAGGAGAAGGGAGTGGGTGTGAAGGACGCCTTGCTCGCCCCGCCGAACCGGACTCGCGATAGCGCCTCTCGCGCCCACCCGGAGGAGTTCCATGATTCGTGTTGGCATCATCGGTTACGGTTTCGCGGGTCGCTGCTTTCACGCTTACCTGATTGGCCTGGCGCAGGGACTGCAGCTGAGCGCAGTCGTCTCGCGCGACGCGGAGCGCCGGGCGCGCGCCCAGGCGGAGTATGGCGTGCGAACCTACGCCGCCGTCGATGACCTCCTGGCCGATCCCGATATTGATCTGGTCGTCGTGGCAACACCGCACGACACCCACGCGGACCTCACGATCCGCGCCCTGGAAGCGGGCAAGCACGTCGTCACCGACAAGGTGATGGCGATGACCGCCGCAGAGTGCGACGCGATGATTGCCGCGGCGCGGCGCACCGGCAGGCTGCTCAGCGTCTTCCACAATCGCCGCTGGGACTTTGATTTTGCTACCGTGCGCCAAGTGATCGCGGAGGGATGGATCGGCGAGCCTTTCCTCTACGAGTCTTCCATCACCGGCTACGGGGCGCCGCGCGGCTGGCGCGCCGATGCCGGGGCGGCCGGCACGCTCCTGGCCGATTGGGGCGCCCACCTGATTGACCAAGCGCTTCTCCTAGTCGATGCCGACGTCGAGAGCGTGTGGTGCGACGTGCAGGCGCGCAAATGGGAAGCGACCAGCGGCAGCCATGGCCTCCTGCAGATGCGGTTTGCCAACGGGGTGCTCTTCCGCGTCGAGGTGAGCCGGCTGGCGAAGGCGCCCAAGCCGCGGTGGTACATCCTCGGGGAAGAGGGGGGCCTGGTAAAGACGGGGCGTGACCCACAGGAGCCCGCCATGATCGCCGGCAACATCGATGCGGCGAGAGAAGACCCTGCCGACCGGGCCCGTGTCTTCACCCAACGCGGCGGGCTCTCCACCGAGATGGTGATCGAGAGCCTCCGCCCAAGCTGGAAATCTTACTACCAGAACGTCGCCGACGTGCTCCTAAAGGGCGGGGAGCTGGCCGTGAAGCCGGAGGAGGCGCGCCGAGTCGTCGCCGTTCTGGACGCGGCCGCGGAGTCGCTGCGTACCCGCGCCAGCGTGGCGGTCGCCAGCACCTGGGGATAGGCGTTCTTCTCGCGCATCGCCCGCCAGCCGCCCCGCGGTTGCCCGGAGGATGGATGGAAGCCCCCAACCCGTCCCTCCCCGCGCTGTCAAAGCTTCTCTGACCGTGACGCCCGCGCGTATCACTGGTTGCGGAAGGAGTAGCGCCACTCGTCATAGAAGTTGAAATCACGAAGAGGTGTTCTCATGCCTTCATGGAGCTACCGCACGTGAAGACCCCTTGGGCCGCGCCAATCACTCAGCGCGATCGAGTTGGGGGAACGCCGGAGTGACACGACCTCTTCATCCTGGGGAGGCACCTATCGTTGCGGGGCTCACCCTGGCGTTGGGAGAGCCGGCACGGGCAGCGATGTATCAGCCCCTGCTACGCCGCGCGGTCGCGGCGGAGTGGGAGATGGCCTTTGCCCGGCTGGCCGCGGGCGGCGCGGGGGCGGTCGCCGGCATCGTGTCTCGCGAAGGCGAGGGCGATCTCCAGGAGGGGATGTTCGCTCTCCCGCGCCTCGTACACCGGACCGGCATCGAGCCCTATCGTGCCCTCTTCCTCGCGGCGCTCCACGACCGGATCCTCGATCGCCAGGAGCACGGCGTGTGCCTCTTCATCGACTGGGATACCGGTGGGCTTGGCGTCTACGCTGTTGACTTCGCCGATGGGAACGCGCGCATCCTCACCTCCTCATTTCAACCGGCGATCTGCACGGTGGCGCTGGGAGAGGCGGTCGCCAGGCACGTGCTCCTGCCGGCAGCCATGCCAGGCGGGGCCAGCCTCTGGAACGATCTGGAGAGCGAGGAGAGAGCGCGTCTCCGCGGGGCAGGGGAGGGCCTGCTGCGGCGGTGCTGGCTTGGAAGTCGGGAGCGGTTCGTGTGCGCGATCCCGCCGGTGCCGAGGGGCCGGGCTCTCGCCCGCGGCGCGGTACTCTCGATCACGCGCGAGGCGCTCTTCGCGCAGTGTCGGCTGGCCCTTGCGACGGCGGTTGACGCGCTGAGTGGTGCGCTGGAGACGGTGATGAGCCGCTGCGACACGCCGCTCCGGGTGGTGGTGTCGGGCGAGGCGGCCCGCTGGCACGAGTTTCAGAGCGCCGTGCGCCGGACATGCGGCGATCTTCCGGTGCATCTGGCGCCAAGGCCGGAGTCTTTCGCGGCGCGAGGCGCCGCCCTGGCGGTGGCAGAGGAGCACCTTGGAACGAAGGGAACCGTGTGATGGCAAACGCCATTTCCGTGGGGATCGATCTGGGTACCAGCACGTGCGAGGTCGCCTATTGGGACTCCGTAGCCCGGCGGATACGCAACGTCTCCTTCGGCGGTGAAGGCGGGCCCATTGTGCCCTCCGCGGTGTGGTTTGATCGCGCGCGAGGGCGCACGGTGGTTGGTGACCAGGCCTACGCGATGCGCGTGCCCAAACACCGGGAGGTCGTGCTCAACATCAAGCGCCAGATGGGCACCGACTACCGGTTCGCGCTGGGTGGGCGGGAGTACACGCCTGCCGAGATCTCGGGCGAGATCCTCAGGTACCTGAAGGCGGAGGCGGAGCGCTTTACCGATGGCGAGGTGAAGCAGGCGGTGATCACCGTGCCGGCCAAGTTTGACACGCTGGCCCGCGAGCACACCGAGGAAGCGGCGCGGATCGCCGGCCTGGAGACGCTGATGCTCCTGCCGGAGCCCGTGGCCGCGCTTATCGGCTATGAGAGCGTGGCCCAGGATCCCGAGCGCGAGTATGTCGCCATGGTCTACGACTTCGGCGGCGGCACCTTCGACTGCAGTGTTGTCCATGCCAGGGGCAGGCAGTATCGCGTTCTCTCTAAGGCGGGGGTACACCGCCTGGGCGGCGCCCAGATTGACGAGCGGATCGCCGATCAGTTGATCCGCCCCAAGGTGTTGCATGCGGGCTTCGACCTGGCCAGCGAGGAGGAGTGGGCGCTCAAGATCCGCGCGAAGATCCTCGAGGTTGCGGAGGCCGCCAAGAAAAGCCTCTCCGATGAAAGCCGGCGCTCCGTGGTCGCCGTGCTCCCCCATCTCGTGGCGCCGGGGCGGCCTCCTCAGACCGTGCGCGTGGAGATCACCCAGGAGGATCTGCAGAAGACCATCGCTGACCTGTTGCGTGTGGCCAACGAGCAGATGGCGCTCGCCCTGGAGAACGCGGGAATCTCTCGCGCCGAGCTCGATATGGTCGTCCTTGTCGGTGGCTCGACGCGCCTGCCCGCGATTCGAGAGGCTGTTCGCCAGTTCATGGGCGAGAAGGCGTTCGACGGCAGGGATGGCGGGGTTCGCAAGGTGCTCGCCGATGCCAATCCGGATCTCGTCGTCTCGCGCGGCGCCGCGCGCGTGGCCACCTCCTATGACCTGCGCGACGAGCGAATTGAGCTGGTCGATATCCTCCTCGACACTGTCTACCTGCGCGTGCCGGGTTCCCTCACTCAATTCAGGCCGCTCTTCGCTCGGGGCACCGAGATCGAGCAGGCGAAGCGCACGCTTCGGCTGCAGTGGCCCCGAGGCGACACCGTCGCCGTCGATCTCTATGAGGGCGAGAAGGACGGCGCCCCGGGAGCGAAGTACGTGGGCACCCTCAAGTTGGGTCCGGCCTCTGTGCCCAAAGGGACTCCCGTTGAGCTCACCATCCAGTACCGCACCGACCGCGCGCTCCCAGAGGTGACGGCGCGGGTGAGGAAGACGGGCACCCCCATCCGGGCCACGGTGGAGTACGAGCAGCATAGCGTCCAGGCATCGGGATCGGCACGGCTGCAGGTGACCCCGGAGCTGGACCTCGTCTTCTGCATCGACACCACGGGGAGCATGGTGCATGGCGACCACCTCGAGAAGCTGCGCCACTGCTGCACCCGCTTCGTCAACGCCCTTGCCGAGAGTGATCTGGATCTCCGCCTGGCGGCGATCAGCTTTGGCGACCGCGCCGGCGGCGAGCGCGAGACGGTCTACTCCTTCACCCCGGACCCGCGCCTCTTCATCACGCGCGTTGGAAGCCTGAACGAGAACGACGGGGGAGACGAGCGGGAATCGGCGCTCGATGCACTGGCCGTGGCGCTCCGGCTTCCCTTCCGCGAGGGAGACACCCGGCATCACATCGTGCTCGTTACCGACGCGCCCCCGCACCGGCCGGAGAAGGGCTCGCTAGAGCAACTGGTCTCGCAACTGGCTGCCCACAACATTCGAGTCGATGTGGTCGGGCCGTTCTGCCAGGAGTATGACACCGTGGTCGCTGGCACGGGAGGGCGGCTCTACAACATCGACGACGAGCTGGATCAGCTGTTTGCCGATCTCGAGGAGAGTATCGGGCACGCGAGCAGCGGCACGGAAGGGGCATGACACCATGGCACGGATTGCTGAGAGGCCGCCAATCGTTATCGGCGTGGACCTGGGGAATGCCTCCTGCCGGATGGCGCCCTGGCGCAACGTGAACAGCCACTCGCCAACGCCCGATACGATGGGCTTTCGCTCCTGCCCGGCGGTGGTGGCGCGCGACCATGAGGAGGGCGGGTGGCTTGCCGGCGCCAGCGCCCTGGAGATCGCCTATCGGGATGGGGTGGAGCTGTTTGACCACCTGAAGGACGGCATCCTCCAGGAGCGCGGGGCGAACGCGCGGAAGACGGCTGTCCAGCGCCTGCTCTCCAAGCTCAAGTTTGATCTCCAGGCGGAGTGCGCCGCGCGCGTCATTGACGCCGTGCTTTCCGTTCCCTACTCGTACACGCTGAAGCAGCGCCGGGCGCTCCGCAACGCCTGCTCGCTGGCGGGTCTCCCCGTGGCCGGGCTGATCAACGAGCCGGAGGCGGCTGTTCTGGGGTATCGGATTGACGAGCAGATTGAGGAAGGCAGCGAGCGGATTCTCGTCTTCGATGCCGGGGCCACGCGGTGCACCGCGAGCGTGGTCCGGCTGAGCAAGCAGGGGGCCTACATCGATATCGAGCTCCTGAGCGAGGCGCACGCAGTTACAGAGGAGGGAGAGCCGGTCGGCGGCGACAGGATCGACGCCCGGCTGCTCGAGATGTTCGAGAGGGGCCGGCTGCAGATCCCGCCACTGCCTTCGCCAGAGGCCCAGGCGGCCGGGGATCAGATGGACCCGGTGGAGTACGAGCGCTGGCTGCGGCAACAGCTCCGGCGTGTCCTGCGCGAGGCCCGGCACCAGTTGAGCGGCGAGACCTCCTTCGAGTTTTCGGTGCCCTGGGCCGAGGAGAGCCTCGGCCGGCTGACACGCGACCATCTGGAGCGATGGGCCAGCTTCGATACCGAGATCACCGCGGCGATCCAGATGGCGGTGCAGGGCGCGCGCGACCGCGATGCCCCGAACGGCCTCCGGAATGACCAGATAGACCGCGTCCTGATCACCGGTGGGCTCAACCGCTCGCCTTTGATCCGCCGGCTCGTGGATCACTTCCCCCATGTGGAGCCGTGCGAGGATGGGTTCGAGGAGTACGCGGTCGCCTATGGCGCGGCGCGGTGCGCGGCGATCCTCACGGGCCGGTGCGAGGGAGTGGTCTTCCGCCCGCGCGAGACGCCCGCGTTTGGGATCCGCACCGGGATCGACACCTTCGACAAGGTGATCCCGGAAAACGCGCCGCCAGGGTTCAAGGCGAAGAAGGTCTACACCCTGCCCAACCGCTACGCCGACCGCATGGTGCTGGAGGTGTGCCAGGGCTTCTCCCGACGGTTCCAAGACGAGCTGTCGCTGGGCGCGAAGGAGCTCCCCCTCCAGTTCCCCGAGGGCGCCGGCAAGGGCACCTACCTCGAGCGTGAGATCCACGTCGAGATGGATCTCGCCGATACCAGGCTCCTGGTCACGGTGACCGACCGCACCAAGGGGATTTCCCAGCCGGTGCCCGATAGGCTGGAGCTCGAGGTGAGGTGAAGGAGGAAGCCCATGGAAGGCCGTCCGAGAACGGTGGAAGAGGTCGACGAGAGGCAGAGGACGCTGCGGGAGGAGTTTCGCCGGCTCAACGATGCGCTTGAAAGCAAGTTTGGAGAAGCGATCACGAAGCGTCAGATCCTGGATGCCGCGCAGGCGTGCGAGGTGCTCCGACAGTTAGCTCGGGAACTGAAGGTGCTGAGCGATGAGAGTGACAGGATGCGGGAACCCGAGGCGAGGCAGAGGGCGCTCGAGAGGTTCGTCAGCGGCCGCATGGATGACAAGGTGGGTGCCATCCAGAGCGAGGAGATTGGCAAGCTCAAGGATGATCTCAACGCGATACAAGCGGAACTGGCCAATCTGAGGGAGCAGCTAGAGACTGGGGTCAACCATGCGCTTCAGAAGATAGCGGATGCGCAAGGGAAGGTAGATGTGACCGATGGTCTCCTGAAGGAGGCCATCAGGCAGCGGGACGATCTTTCCCAGAAAATCGAGCGCCTCGAGAGGATTGCCAGGGATCTGGATGCTTGCGAAAGGATGGCGGAGGTCGCTGGGGCTGAGCCAGCCGGCGGCCAGTGGGGGGATCACGGGTAACCGCCCCGGATGTGTGGCGCGGTTTGCTATCCCGGAACGCCAGGGAGAGAGGCTGGGCTCGAAGATGAAGAACGACTGGGGCCGGGCGGACTGGAGTCGGGTATTCTATGTATCGCTGGTGTTCGCGATCGTGCTTGTCCCTGCCGCGTTGATCCATGTTCTCTACCGCCACTGGGGAGTCCCTGCCGCGTTGATCCCGACGGTCTGGGAAGCCCCGTGGTTCGAGCACTTGGTGGTAGTCTTTGCGTTTATGTCAGTGGTCGTTGCCTGGATCAGCTCTCGGAAGGCCAGGGAGTCGCCGTTGAAACCTGAGCCCGCTCTGGAGTCGAGCCCGCGGGTAGAGCCCTGGCGGGCGGAGAGCCTGCAGGAAGAGTGGAATGGCTGGGAGCGAAAGCTCGACACCTACCGCTGGATCCTGGACGGGGATCTGCCCGCGCTGGATCCGGGAGAATTGAGCCAGGCGCAGGCTGCATTCAACAGCTTGCGGGAGGGGATCGAGCGCTTGCAGGACCCGGGCGATTCCGAGCGGCCTCGTGCCAACGTCCCGGACCGCACCTGGGTCCGGAATAGCCTCGAGACGGGCATCAGTGCGATACTCGACCGGGAAGAGGAGAGGCAGCGCCTTCGCGCTCTCGTTGAGAAGACGGTGACGGAGTTCCGGGAGCAGGTGGAAACCCTGCGGGAAGAGGTGCGCGTGCTTCAGCGAGAGGCGGGCGTGCCGGCGGAAGAGGCAGAAGGCCCGGGCGAGTCTGACAGCGGGGCGGGCCACCTTGCCAGCTTGCAGGAGAAGATAGGAGAGCTCCAGCGGCGTGTTGAGGCGCTGGCGGGTGAGTCCGCCGATGAGACTTCGGGCGCAGGAGCAGACGTGCTCCAGACCATCGACGGCCGGCTGTCGCGGATTACCGATGCCCTGGAAGCGAGGGCGTACGAGATTTCAATCCGCGATTTTCACCGCCGGCACGAGGAGTTCACTAACCTTCGCCGCCGGCTTGCCGGGGAGGTGCTGCCGCTCCTGGAAACCGCTCCTGGGGACGAGGCGGCGCGGCATTGCCACCGCGCGCTCTCGGAGCTGCTGGAGCGCCTGGATGGCCGTCTGGCGGCTGCGAAAGAGGCGGTCCGCCACCGGGGCGAAACCCCGGGTGGAGGCGGAGAGCTGGAGCGGCGCATCGAGCGGCTGGAGACGCGCGCGCACCGGCTGAAGGATGGTGGTGACGCCTGTCTGATGGAGCTGGCCGAGCCGCTGGTGCAGGAGCACCTGCGTCCCTTAGTCGAGATGATCATCCGCGATTTTCTCCGGCCGCTGCTGGAGGAGGCGACACCGGTGGAAGGAGAGACCGCCAGGAGTGCCCGCGCCACGTTGCTGGGCGAAGTGGTAACGCTCGCGCGTAGAGTCCTGTTGGAGAGCATCCAGTTGGAGGTGATCGACCCAAAGGCAGGCAGCAAGCTGGAGGAGGAGGCGCACGACGAGATAGAGGTACTCGCCCCGGAGGGAGACGCGAGCCCGAACACGGTGGCGGAGGTGGTCGCGCCGGGCTACCGCTGGGCGGGAGAGGTGATCCAAAGGGCGCGCGTGTGCTCCTATCGGGAGAGAATGGACAGGGCCTGAATGGCGGGCAACCGGAGCGCGCTTCTCTCGGAATCAGAGCTCCGCGAGCTGCGCGCGCTGCTCTATGCGACCCGGTCGAAGAGCATCGACACCTTGCAGCGGCAGGTGAGCCAGATCGGGATCCGCCTGGCGGATCTCCTCGTCAAGGTGGCTGCCGGGCTCGAGGCCGGCCTTCAGGAGACGCGCGGGCACCTGAAGGTGGCGGTCGAGACGATGATGGAGCAGGCGGAGGAGCTGGAGCAGATCAAGGCGTGGATCGAGGCGGCCTGCCTGACACCGGCCTCCCTCGCCAGCTCCCCCCGAGGTGGAAAAGACGCTGCCGAGGTCGCCCGCGTGGCGGAGAAGCTCTCCGAGACGGAGACGCGCCTGGCCGCCCTCGAAAGCGAGGTGGCGGATGTGAGCCACCAGCTGCGGACCGCGGGCGAGCGTGTCGAGACGCCCGACCGGCCTGCGGGGGACGAGGCGCTGTTGGAGCGCCTGGAGGAGCACATCTCTCTTCTCGCCCTGGCGGGGGCTCGCCGGGTGGCGCGCGACCGCCAGGCGCGCATCCGGGCGCTCGAGCGTGTGGCCGAAGCGGTCGAGCAGCGGTTCATCCCGCGCGCCGTGGCCTTCCGCCGGCAGCTGAGCGGCGATGTGACGAGCTATGACGGCTGCCGGGCTCTGGAAGAGCGGGCGCGCGAGGCACGCCGCCTGGGAGAGGTGGCGGCGACGGAAGCCATGCGGTTGAGCGCCGCGCCCGACTCGGGGTCGGAGCGATGGGAGAGCGTTCGCGAGCTCCTGGCGCTGGGCGGAGTGCCCGATGGCGAGGACGACCTCGATTTTGAGATCCGGCGCGTGCTTAGCGAGTGGTTCCTCCCGCTCATCGATCTCACCGTCTCCTATCGGGAGACGGGGGCTCCAGAGGGAGAGGCTGCCTTCCAGGCGCTCCTTGGCGATCTGATGGAGGCGGGCTGGCGGGCGGACCTCGAAGCCATCGTGCCTGCACAGGGGGCGGCGTTCGATCCAGCGCTCCATGAGGCGGTGGGTTCAACCCCCGCTCGAGACGCGCGCGTGGCGCAGGTTGAGGCGCCTGGTTACTGCTGCGGCGGCGGAATCATGCGCCTGGCCAGAGTGCGTGTGCGCGAGTGACAGGATGTGATGGGAGAAGTGATGGCGGATAGTCGTTCGGCGAGCGTGGTGGAGGAGTTCCTGCCAGCGCCCTATCCGGCGCCTCTCTTCGTGGCGTGGGAGCAGCACCTCGATTTCGGGGAAGTTCGCCGGCCAGCGAGGAAGCGGTTGACATTCAAGGTCTCCAACATCGGCGGGGATGGTAACCTGGATGTGACGCTCCGACCGAACATCCCGGACCAGCAGTGGTTCCAGGTTCGCCCGACTCATCTCGTGATTCCGGCGGGCGAGGATCGCATCGTTGACGTGGAGATCGATACGAGCCTGGAATCGTGCCCCCTCGGCCGGCACGACCTCGACATCCAGGTAGAGGCGCCCGGATCGATGGAGCCGGAGATCCCGCGCATTCGGGTGTCGGTGGAGGTGCTCCGGGAGATTGTGCTGGTGTGCGACCCGGGCGAGATCGACCTGGGCGAAGTGCCCCTGGGCGAGAGCCGCACCGTGACGGTGAGCATCCAGCGCAGTGATGAACGCGAGGTTTGCCTGAACGAGCGCCTGATCCAGCTGGTGGATGAAACCGGCAAGCCCCGGCCGGCGTGGGCCGACATTGAATTGGGAGCGCCGGGCCGGAAGCAGGAAGTCACGCTCACCTTCCACACGGCCAACCGGGCGATGCGCGAGTACCGCTGTGAACTGCGCCTGTGTGATACCGTCCCTGAGGTGAACCAGGTGGCGGTGCCCATCCACGTTTCCGTCAGCCCGCCGCCGCAGCTGGAGGTAGAGTGGGCGATCCCGCCGATGCCGAACTTCACCGGCGACACCCAGGACGCGCAGCTCGCGGTGGGCAACTCCGGGGGCGGCGTCCTCCGCGGCCGAATCGCTGGCGACCAGTACTGGTTGCGTGTCCTGAATGGCGAGTTCAGCGTGGCGGCCGGCCAGATGCACACGGCGACGGTCCGAATCGGTGACGCCCGGTTGCGGGTTGGCACGTATCACGGTCATCTTGAAATCTTCTCGAATGACGGCGGGCGTAGCCGCGTGCTGCGCGTGCCAATCGAGCTGGAGGTGGTGGACCGGAGCCGCTGCCCCGTGGAGATCTACTTCGAGCCGGATCTGGGCGCGCTTCACCGCCGCCAGACGGCGGAGCGCGCGCTCACGATCACTAACCTGATGGCCCAGCCGTTTGAGGGGAGACTGATCTCCGGGAGCCCCGACTGGATCCGGGTGAAGGGGGGCATGGAGGAGGTGCGCCTTGGCCCGGGCGAGTCCAGGCAACTCCTCCTGGAGGTCGACCCGCGGCGCCTCCCCGCGAAGGACGGCCCCACCAGGCACAAGGCGGCGTTGCAGCTGGTCGATTCCACGGGCAAGGAACGCTGGAAAAAGACCGCGACTTTGGAGCTCGTGCCCGCACCGTCCTCGCCGCTCGTGCGGTTGCTTCTGGCCTTCTGGGCGTTGGTGCTCCTCGCGGGCCTGGCATGGGGCGGAAAGCAGGTGTATGACGGCCCGGTGCAAAGGATCCTCTCCGCGCGCACCCGGGCCGCGACGGTGGCCACGCCGGCGCCCGCACCGGCGGCACCGCCGGCTCAGCAGCAGGCGGCCACGGCCAGACCGGCCCCGGCTCAGCCGGCTCCTGAGTCGCAGAGCGCGCCTGAGGCCACGGAGAAACCACGCAGGGTAGCGCCGGATTCGGCCCGGGCGCGCTCTCTCTACGCGGAGGGGACCGCGCACTTCCAGCGGGGAGAGTGGCGCCTGGCTGCCGACCTCTTTGACCAGGCTGCGGCGGTGGATCCCGCGCCCGCTGGGTCGCTTTTGATGGTGGGCCGCAGCCGCTACCACCTCGGCGAGTGGGATGCCGCGGCGAAGGCGCTGGAGGAGGCGACGCGGCTCAAGCCCGATTCGGCGGCGGCCCACTTGTGGCTGGGCCGGGTCTATCTGGAGCAGGGCAACCGGGAAGCGGCCTCGCGTGAGTTTGAGGCCGCGCTGAAGGCAGATCCGATGAATAGGCAGGCACGCGATGAGCTTCAGAAGCTTCGGTAACCGTGGGTGGAGGCGGCTCCTTCTTGCCACGCTTGTTGGCGCGGCCAGCCTGGGCGCGTGCCCGAGGGTTTGGGCAGAGGCAGGCGAGGGCGTCGAGACTGTGCAGGAGCAGGCGGGGCAGATCGCGCAGAAGATCGCGCCGTACAAGGGGAAGTTTGTCGTCTTCGTCCTGGACGTCTCTGGGAGCATGACGAACCAGGGGCGGCTGCAGGCGAGCAACGAGGCGCTGGCCACGATCGTGCGCAATGGCACGCGGGTGGGCGACCGCGTCGCGATCTTCTCCTTCGACGTCAGCCCGGAGCTGCTGCTTAAGGAGACGGTCATCCAGAAGGAGAGCGACAAGAAGATCGTGATCGACCGGATCCCGACGGTGAGCAGCAACACGGTGGGCTCGAACATCCGGTGGGCGCACCACGAGGCGCTCAAGCTGCTGGAGCCGTCGGAGTGTCCTTACCAGGTGTGCGTCCTGGTGAGCGACAACCTGCACGACCCGCCGGGTGAAACGGACCGCTTCTATCCGGATTACCTGAACTACTACATTCCCGGCACGATGGAGGCGCCCTCCACCCCGCAGAGTAACGACTACGCTCGCCTGCGCGAGAAGTTTCGCGGCGGCACCCGGCTCACCTTCGGGATTGGCGTCAACATCTCCGAGACGGGCGCCGTGCAGGAGCTGCCGCCACTGAAGAAGACTCCGGCCTGGGTGTGGCTGGTGGCCGCGGCGGCGGTTGTCGCGCTGGCTGGCGCCGGCTGGGTGGGAGCAAGCGCGTGGCGACGCGCCGCAGAGGCACGCCAGATCGCCAACAGTCCGATGAACGTTGTGATTCGCAACGTCACCCCGGATGGCACGGCCAGCCCCTTCAGCGCGGAGACGCATCTGGTGCTGCAGCCGAACGAGTCGTTCACCATCGGAGGCGCGCCTTTCGGTATCGGGCAGGTGGTTTCCCTCCCCGGCGCCATGATGAAGGAACCGGTGGCGCGAGTCCACCGGCGCGGCCTTAGCTTCAGCCTCGAGGCGCTGCCCGGCCAGGAGACGGTGGCGGTTTACGTGGACGGCATCGAGGCCGTGCCTGGCGGAGATGCGATCCCTATCCGCTTGGGGCAGACGATCAGCGTGCGCTATCGGGTGATGGCTGGGATCGAGAAGAGCGTGGATCTTCTCTTCGCAGACCCGCGGGCGGCCGAAGAGCAGGCGGCAACCGAGGAAGTAGTCTTCGACGAGAGTCACCAGTCTCCCTATTGAGGGGGAGCGGCATAGCAGGGGGGAGCAGACGATGGCCGTGGAGTTGGATGCCGTAGGCGTATCCCGAAGCATCATCATTGGCTGCGGGGGCACCGGACACAGGATCATCCTGGAGACGCGCAAGCGCCTGGTGGACAAGTACGGGTCGCTGAGCAAGATCCCGATAGTGCAGTTCCTACAGCTCGATACGACACCACTCAAGGAGGAAGTGCGCTACGCGAAGGAGGTCAACCTGACCCCCAACGAGTACGTCTTCATGCAGGTGCAGAACATCGCCAAGTACCGGCGTGGCCTTGAGAATGAGCCCCACCTCTACCCGCATCTGGCGTCCTGGGTGCCGCGCTCGATCCTCACGACGAACGTCGACCAGGGCGCGGGCCAGGTGCGTGCGCGGGGGCGCTTCGCCTTCTTTGAAAACTACCCTACGATCCGCGAGCGCCTCTACGCGGCGATGAACCGCGTCACCAGCGACCAGGCGTATCGCGAGGCCACGTCGAACGGCATCCGGGTAAGCGAAGGCGGGATCTCGGTCTACATCCTCACCTCGCTGATGGGGGGCACGGGGAGCGGCATCTTCCTGGACCTGGCCTACCTGGCCAAGAATGAGTTGAGCCAGGCCGCGGGCGCGAAGACGATCGACACGATTGGCATCCTGTTGCTGCCCCCGGTGGGCGGCGACCTGGTGGGCGTCTACTTTGCGAACGCCTATGCCTCGCTGATGGAGCTCAACCACTTCAACAACCCCGCCACCGAGTTCGTGGCCCAATACCAGCCGGGCATGCCCGAGTTGCGCGATCCGGACGACCCCTTCACCTTCTGCTACCTGATGGACTCGCGCAACGAAGAGGGAGACGTGATCGGAGAGGACAAGCTGATCCAGATGATCGGCCACTACCTCTTCCTCGATCTCACGCACGAGTTCGCGAGCAAGAAGCGCGAGAACCGCGACAACCACAAGCAGTGGCTGCGCCGCGATGAGTTCGACTGCCCCACCAAGTACCTTAGCTTCGGCCTCTCGGCGCTCTGCTTCCCCAAGGACCAGGTGCTTCACGTCTGCGCCAATCGGCTGGCAAAGGAGCTCGTCTCGGGGTGGATGGATCCCGCGGCCGTCTTCGATGATCGCGAGCTTCACGAGGAGGCCATCAACCGCATGGCCCAGGCCAACTGGGACTGCGATCGCGTGCGGGCCGGACTGGCGGTAGAGGGCCAGAGCCAGCATGGGAGGAGCGCGACCGATGCCGTAGGCGAGATGGTGCGCCGCGCTGAAGCCACCGCCAAACAGGCGATGAACGAGAGCGCGATTCGCGCCCTGGAGAGGCTGATCCAGCAGGATCTCCCCCCCTGGATCTCCGCCGGCGACGAGGCCAATCCGGACGTGCGCCAGCGCAGGGGGCTGGGCATCTACCCGGAAGAGATCCGCAAGGGGCTTGAACGGCGCATCGAGCACATGAGCGCGTGGCTGGTGGAGCTGGTGACGGAGCTGGTGAACGACCCGAAGTACCGCCACGAAGGCTGCCGCCGCATGCTGGCCTGCCTGGAGCGGATTGCGACCCAATCTCGCGACCGGTTGATCCGCGACAGCACCGAGCTGAAGGCGCGGATGGACGCGCTGAATGGTCAGATCCAGAAGATGCTGAGCCAGTCGCGTGGCGAGATCCGGAAGGCGATGGAATCCGCCGCCAACGGCAGCCGGCGAAAAGCCGGCCGCGGCGCGACCACCAATCGCGGCACGGCCGAGGCGGCGATCTCCAGCTTCTGCCGGGCAGTGGCTCAGCACGCGCAGGACAGCGTGCAGGCGTTCGTCTGCGACGCCGCCCACCGCTTCTACACCGAGATGCTCGCCTGCCTGGCCGAGCGTAATCGCGATCTGAGGCGCTACGAGGAGCATGTGGGCGGGCTGCGCGAGCGCTTCCGTGCCGAGGAGATGCGCTTCCTGGAATCCTCCCCGGCCGTCAACGGTGAGATCCTCTACACCGGCGGAGATGAGGACGCGGATGAAGCGATCAACCGCTATTACCAGCATGTGACCGCGACAGAGAGACGCCAGATAGACGACCGCGTCCAGGCGGAGCTGGGCATCACCTCCATGGGCCTCTACGGCTACTTCCTGGCCGAGGGCGCCGGCTCTATCGACACGATTGCAGGAACTATCCTGCGGCACACGACGGCGGCGTTCAAAGACGACATTGAGGCGGTCGAAGTGCTCAATCTCTTCTTCGAAAGGTACCCGGACGACCGCGCCGCCGAGGAGCAGATGAAGCGCCTCAACCGCCTCTGCTCGCCATTCGTCCACGCGAAAGCGGGCGGGATGGCCGGCTTCACCGACGACCCGCAGATGCGCCAGCGCAACATCGGCATCCCCAACGCCGAGGAGCCGAAGACATCGGCGGAGCGGCGCTTCCGGGCGATGGTCACCAAAGCCGCGTCGGTGACCGACCCGCGCACCTGGGTGACGGTGGCCTCGCGCAGTGAGGCGCTCTTCCTCCATGAGCGTTCCGGCTTTCCCCTGCGGCTCATGGAGGACGCGTTGCGTCGGTGCGAAAGCCACTACGAACACACGCGCAAGCGCCGGAAAGAGCCAGTGCACGCCCGCGTGGATTTCCAACAGTGGGAGAGTCTCACGCCGGCGCCGCCACACCTGAAGGCGGAAGCGTGGAAGATCTTCTTCATCGCGGCGGCTTCCGGCGTGCTCACGTGCCGGCCGGTGGAGGTGCAGACCCAGCGCGGCCAGGAGGAGCGCTTCAGCTACGAGATCAGCTATTTCGATGACCAGGGCGTGCAGCATACCGAGGTGGTGGCCGACCGCCTCCCGCCCTTCGATGCCCTCCGCTTCGATGGGAGAGACTATCCGAATGGCGTGATGCAGCTCCTCCTGAAGCTGTGTCACCCCGAGGGATTGACCGATCTGGCCCGGCGCATCCAGCGCAAGCAGGAGGAGACTGTGGCCAAAGAAGGGGTGGCGGCGATCCGGGAGCGCCTCCTCGATCTCGTCAACAACCGGCTGTCGCCTCAAGCCGAGTTCACGCCGCACGCGCGCGAGGTGGTGAGTGGCTACCTCCGCTCGCTTCAGAGCGCGCCAGGAGCGGGCGCGCCCGCGACTCCCCCGGCGCCGGCACCCGCGGGCGCTACAGGCGACCGGCTCGCGAAACTGCGCGGCCTCCTCGAGAAGCGCCTGATGACCGCTTCGGACTACGCCGCGAAGCTGAAGGAGATGCGCGGCGAGGGCGTGCTCACATCGGATGAGTGCCGGGCGAGCCTGAATGAACTCCGCGACGCCGGTCTCCTGACGCCGGCGGAGTACGACGCAGCTTGCCAGGCGCTCGGCCTCGAAACGGCGGAGAGCCCGGCGGAAGAGAACTCGATTGAGGCCCGCCTGATGAAGCTGAAGAGCCTCTTCGAGAAGGGATTGATCACCCAGGAGGATTACGACGCGAAGCGAACCGCGATTCTGGCGGAAATTTGAGACCGTGCCACGTTTGGTTGCTGGTGAGTGGAGGCCGGTGCAGTGAGTGAGTCGGACCGGCTGAGGCGGCTTCGCAAGCTGCGGGAGGCGCTCGATGCGCCGCTCGTGCCGCGCGGCATGTCGCGCGCCTCGGTCGCTCACTATCCGACCGTGCCGCCCCGGTACACCTATCCGGGTCCGGTGGTACCGGGCACGCGCGCGGAGCTCGCCGCGGCGCCGAAGGGCTCGCGCCCGCTCCGGTGGCTCGCGGCCGCGCTCTCGCCACTCGCCGCTCTGGAGCGGTGGCACCTGCAGGCAGCCACGGTCGCGCTGGCGATCCTAGGCGCGCTGAACGCCTACTGGTTTCAGTGGGGCCTGGAAAAGGCGGCGATCACCATCATCGCCACGGCGGCGCTGCCGGCGCTACTCAGCGGCCTCTGCGACCTCCTTTTCCGGCTTACCGTCATTCCGGGGATTCGCCTGCACGTGGCGCTGCTTCAGTGGGCGCGCGAGCGCCATCGCGCGCTCGTGATTGTGAGAGCCTGGGCCGACACCCCTCTCCGGGGGCGCTGGAAACGGGCGGTGCAGGTTCAGTTCGCCTCGGGGGCGATCCCGGCGCGGACGCTCGACGTGGTGACGGACCTCTACGACGACAACTCGAAGCTGGATATCGCCCTCCTGGTGGAGGCGCCGGCACTCCCTTTGGACGACCTCCTTGTCTGGGTGCGCGTGCCGGATGGCCGGCTGGCTGGGATGGAGGCGAGCATCCGCCGGTTTCGAGAGGAGCGGTGCGCGCGCTGCCTGGGCGAGGAGACAGACTGCGCCCTCTGCGGCGGCACCTACCGGGTGCCAGAGGCGCAATTCCTGTGATTTGCCCTTTCGCGGGCAGAGGGCACGACCGGCCGCTTTCGGAAACGCCGCGTGCCCGGCGGTGGAAACCCGGGGCCGCGTGTATCGCGCGGCGATAGATCACCGCGCTGCCTGCAAGCGAAGCCCTGCCGGGCTGGTGATGGCTGTCTGCAGTGCAAAGTGGATGGGCAGGGTTGGGAGGGGAAGCCCCGAAGGGGCTTTGCAGGGAAGCAGCGCGGAGCTTCCAGCTCCGCGTGCGCGTGTTGGCCACGCACCTGCGCAACGGCGGTTGGCTGGGCCTGGGATGTCGCGATAGACGCGCGCGGGGTAGGCTCCCAGGGGACAGGGAGGAGATGGCGGAGATGGAACAACGCCGGCGAGGGCTGTTCTCACCGCGGGCGGTCGCGTGCGCGGCAGCCCTGTTGTTGCTCGGGAGTCCGGCGGGCGCCGCGCCTGAGAAGCCTGCGCCCAAACCAGCTTCCCTCTCGCCGACCAACCCCGGGTTCGAGAAAGAGCTGGTGGGATGGACGCTCGAGCGTCCCCTCAGCCCTGAGCAGGGCCGCGTGAGCGTGGTCGAGGGCGACGCCGCCGAGGGGAAGCACGCGGCGGTGCTGCGCGCGCACTCATCGCGGGTTACGGTGGGGCTGACGTGCGACCCGGTCGCGCTCCCAGAAGGCGGGACGAACCTCCTCCTCCGCCTGCGCTACCGGGTGGCCGGCCAGCCGGAGAGCGTCGAGCTCCACGTACGCCCGCTGGACGATAAAGGCCAGGTGCTGCTCCCGGTGGAGGAGTACCCCCAGGTGCGCGCGCGCCTGTCGATGGCTGAGGGGTGGAGCGACTTCTCGCGCGTTTGCTACTTCCCGCCGCAGGTAGCCGCCTACGATCTCACCTTCCGCCTGCAGGGCGAAGGCACGCTCGCCATCGACGCGATCGAGGGGCAGGCGCTGCGCCCGGAGGAGTTCGCCGTGCCCTCGCTCGGGGCACGGATCAAGGGCGCCTGCTCGGAGGCGGTCACCGTCTGGTACGAGAGCTCGCTCAAAAAGGTATATCGCGATGCCAGGCCGCCCGAGGTGGAGACTCCCGCCGTTGAGATCACCGCGGCGCGCGGCGAGACCGAGGCGTTTCAGATCGTGCTCCTCCCTCGCGAGGACGCCGAAGGCGTGCGCGTGCGCTGGCAAGACCTCCTCGGTCCGGGTGTCCTCCACCGGGAACATGGCCGGGTGGCCTGGGTGGAGTATCTTCACGTCACGCGCCCGCGCGCCCCGCTCGCGCGCGCCGGGTGGATCCCCGACCCTCTCTTGCCGGACGACACGCGGGATCTCCGGGGCGGGCAGGTCCAGCCGGTCTGGCTCAGCTTCACCGTGCCCAAAGACGCGCGCCCGGGGCTCTACCGCGGCGCGGTGCAGATTGAACCCGCGGAGCGAGAGGAGTATTACGGCTA
>JAAZEM010000132.1 GCA_012512265.1 Armatimonadota bacterium
CCTCATCATTGAAGGAGGAGACTCCGTACACCCCCGGGGTGTCGACCACATCCATCTCGCCGGAGCGACCCCGCGACACCTCGATGGTGGTGCCGGGGTAGTTGGAGACATCGACATAGATGCCGGTGAGGAAGTTGAAGAAGACCGACTTGCCGGTATTCGGGTTGCCGGCCAAGACCAGCGACCGGCATTCACGCCGCACGGTGGGATCAGCGAGGGGCGTGTCGTGAGTATGCATCGGGGTTATTCCGATTCCTCCCGAACCTGGATGCGACGGGCCAGGTTTCGGCCGAGCGCCACTTCCTGCCGGTGGCAGCGAAGCACCAACGGACCCAGGGGCAACCGCTCCGCGCAGCGCACACGGCACCCCTCCCCCAAGCCCAGGCGAATGAGCTGTGCCCGCTCCTCTGCGCCCGGGATCGACAGGATCTGTACCACGCTGCCTTTGCGCACCTGATCCAGTGTCATGGTCACCCTCCACCAAAAAGCCGTTTAGATATGTCTACGCGTCCGGTTTAGCCTCAGCCAAATTATAGACGCCCCGGCGACGCGCGTCCATAGACACTTTATTTCTTTCTTGGATTCATTATGTCCCCACGCACGGCTGCTCATCAGGCGGTCGCAGTTCAGGGGCATACGGACAGGAATGGACCGGGGAGAGACGCGGAATGAGGAGGGATGAGGCGAGGAGAGCGCGTCCCTCCACCGCACTCGGCTCGGTGGAGGGACCGGAAGGCCGGGCCCCTACCCGCGCTCTAGAACCTTCTTCAGGAAACGGCCGGTGTGCGATTCGGGGCAGGCGGCAATCACCTCCGGCGGGCCTTGAGCGACGACGCGACCGCCGCCCTCTCCCCCCTCGGGGCCCATATCGATCACCCAATCCACAACCTTGATCACATCCAGGTTGTGTTCGATGACCACCACGCTGTTGCCGGCATCGACCAGGCGGCCAAGGACTTCCAGCAGCTTCTCGATATCGGCGAAGTGAAGGCCGGTGGTCGGCTCGTCCAGGATGTAGAGCGTGCGTCCGGTGCTGCGCCGCGAGAGCTCCGTGGCGAGCTTGATGCGCTGCGCCTCGCCACCGGAGAGCGTGGTCGCGGGCTGGCCCATCCTGATATAGTCCAGGCCCACGTCGTGTAGAGTGGAGAGCTTGCGCTCGATGGCCGGAATGCTTTCAAAGAACGCCAGCGCCTCGTCAACGGTCATGTCGAGGACGTCGGCGATTGTCTTCCCCTTGTAGCGCACTTCGAGCGTCTCGCGGTTATACCGCTTTCCCTTGCACACCTCGCAAGGCACATAGACATCGGGCAGGAAGTGCATCTCGATCTTGATGATGCCATCGCCCTTGCACGCCTCGCAGCGGCCGCCCTTCACGTTGAAGGAGAAGCGGCCGGGCATGTAGCCACGGGCGCGCGCCTCCGGCGTGTGCGAGAAGAGGTGGCGGATCATGTCGAATACGCCGGTATAGGTCGCCGGGTTGGAGCGCGGCGTGCGCCCGATGGGAGACTGGTTGATATCGATCACCTTGTCGATATGCTCGATGCCACCGACTTCATCGTGAGCGCCAACGAGGCTCCGTGCTCCCTGGAGGTGGTAGCGGACCACTGGGAAAAGGGTTTCCTGCAGGAGCGTGCTCTTGCCCGATCCAGAAACTCCGGTGACGCAGCAGAAGACGCCGAGCGGAATCTCCACATCGATATTCTTGAGGTTGTGCTCGCGAGCTCCGCGGATGAAAAGCGACTTCCCGTTCGGCTGGCGGCGCTGTGCGGGCACGGCGATCCGCCGCTTCCCGGAGAGGAACTGGCCCGTCACCGAGTCTGGATTCGCCCGGATCTCTTCGGGCGTGCCGACGGCGACCACCCGGCCGCCATGCTCGCCGGCGCCCGGCCCGATATCGATCACCCAATCGGCGCTCTCGATCGTCTCCTCGTCGTGCTCCACCACGATGATCGTGTTGCCCAGGTCGCGCAGTTGCACGAGGGTGTTGATCAGCCGGCGATTATCCCGCTGATGGAGGCCGATGGAGGGCTCATCCAGAATGTAGAGGACGCCCATCAGCCCGGAGCCGATCTGAGTGGCGAGCCGGATGCGCTGCGCCTCGCCGCCGGCCAGCGTCGCCGCCGCACGGTCGAGGGTGAGGTAGCCGATGCCAACGTTGGCCAGGAAGCCCAGGCGCGTTCGGATCTCTTTGAGGATACGGTCGGCGATATGATGCTCGCGCTCGGATAGCGGCAGGTCGGTGAAGAACGCGATCGCCTCTTCCACCGAGAGCGCCACCACGTCGGCGATGTTGCGTCCGGCAACCGTCACCGCCAGGCTCTCCGGCTTCAGGCGCTTGCCCTTGCATTCGGGGCAAGGCCGCGTCGCCTGATACTGCTCCATCTCCTGCCGGATGTGTTCCGAATCGGTCTCCTTGTAGCGCCGCTGCAGCAGGGGGATCACACCCTCAAACTGCGTCACATAGTGGCGGGTGTACCCGTAGCGATTCGTGTAGGTCACCGCGATCCCCTCGGGCGAGCCATGCACCAGCGCGTGCAGGCTCTCCTCCGGCCACTCGCGCAGCGGCGTCTCCAGCGTCACCCCGCCCCGTTCGGCAAGCGCCGCGAACACCTGCTGGAGGTACTCGCTACTGCTGTGCGCGAAGGGGATCACCCCCCCCGCCTTGATCGAACGCGCCGGGTCGATCACTAGATCGGGCGAAAACTCGGAGTAGTACCCCAGGCCATGGCACGCCGGACAGGCCCCGTAGGGGTTGTTGAAGGAGAAGTTGCGCGGGGCGATTTCATCGTAGGAGATGCCGCACTTGGCGCATGCGAACTTCTCGCTAAAGATAACGTCATCCGGGGAGTAGAGCCCGGCGGCCGCCCCCGCCTTCGCCGGCGCAGCTTCGCTTCGCGGCGCGCCCCCCACTGGCGAGACCGCAGCCACGCCCTTCCCCAGCTTGAGCGCCGTCTCGAACGAGTCCGCCAGGCGCGTGCGCGCATCCGGGCGGACCACAATCCGGTCTACCACGATGTCGATCCAGTGCTGCTTGTACCGGTCGAGCGTGATCTCCTCGGAGACGTCCAGCACCTCGCCATCGATCCGAACCCGGGCGAACCCCTCCTTGCGGATCTCATCCAGCTCCTTGCGGTATTCCCCCTTGCGCCCCCGGACGATCGGCGCCAGGATGAGGAGGCGCGCCCCCTCCGGCATCGCCAGCACCGTATCCACCATCTGCTCCACGGTCTGCGACGCGATCACCTGCCCGCACTTTGGGCAGTGCGGGATGCCGATCCGCGCGAACAGGAGGCGCAGGTAGTCATACACCTCGGTCACCGTGGCAACCGTTGACCGCGGGTTGCGGCTCGTCGATTTCTGGTCGATGGATACCGCCGGAGAGAGGCCCTCGATGTAGTCCACATCCGGCTTCTCCATCTGCCCGAGGAATTGACGCGCGTAGGCCGAGAGCGACTCGACGTAACGCCGCTGGCCCTCGGCATAGATGGTGTCAAAGGCAAGCGATGATTTCCCGGAGCCGGAGAGGCCGGTGATCACGACCAACTTGTCTCGCGGAATCTCAACGTTGATGTTCTTGAGGTTGTGCTGGCGCGCGCCGCGCACGATGATCCGATCTTGAGGCATAGTCAGTACCAAAACGCATGTTTGCTTCGAGGCGGCAAAAAAACAAGTGCCGTCAGGTGGCACTTGATCCTATACCTCAGTATAGCAGTCTGAAAAGTGAGTGTCAACCGGAAATTCGGTGAGAACCCACCCGAGGAGGAAACGTCTCCGCGGCCGGCGCGCGGGCGAGAAGGGCCCGGTGGGGCATCCCGTCCGCGTTCCCCCGTGGGCCGGCCCGTGGCACGGGCCGGCCCGGATCGGGCTTAGTCTCGCTGGTCGCACAACGCCTTGGCGCGCTGCGCGATATGCTCCGCCGTAAGCCCGTAGTACTTCATCAGCTGCCAGGGCAGGCCCGACTTGCCGAAGGTGTCGGGAACGCCCACCATCTCCATCTTCACCGAGCGAGCGCACTCCTGGAGGATCACCGGTGCTACCAGGCCGCCGAAGCCACCGGTCTGGTGCTCCTCGGCGGTGAGGACGATGCCCGTCTCCTCGGCCGCGCGCACGATCGCCTCCCGGTCAATCGGCTTCACGGTGTGGACGTTGACGACGCGCGTCTCGAGGCCATACTCCTCTTTCAGGATGTAGGCGGCGCGCATCGCCTCCGGCACCATCGGTCCGCAGGCGATGATCGCCAGGTCCTCATTCTCATTCTGGTAGTCGGACGCCAGGCACGTCTCGAACGCGTCGGCGAACTTCGCCGCGGCGCCCCGATACCGGATCACGTTGGCCTTTCCCAGCACGAAGGGCGTCTCCGGGCCGGTGACGATTGGGGTCGCCTCACGGGCATACCGAATGTAGGTGGGGCCAACCACGTCCAGGATGCCGGCGTGGGTCGCCTTCTCCGTCTCCACAGAGTCGCAGGGCACCAGCAGCGTCATCTTCGGGAGAATGGCCATGAGGCTGATCTCCTCCAGCGCCTGGTGCGTCGGGCCATCCTGGCCGACAGAGATACCGCCGTGCGCGCCGGCAATCTTCACGTTGTACTCGCCGTAGCAGACCGTGGTGCGGATCTGGTCCCAGCAGCGCCCGGCGCCAAAAACGCCATAGGTGCCGGTCACCGGGATCTTGCCCTCCTTGGCGAGGCCAGCAGCCACGGAGATCATATTCTGCTCGGCGATACCGACGCTGAAGACGCGGTTCGCGCGCTCGGGATGGTTCGCCTCGAAGTCGGTAATCTTGATGGATGCAGAGATGTCTGCATGGAGGGTGACCACGCGGGGGTCCTCGCCGGCCTTCTCGAGGCCGCGTCCGAAGCCGAAGCGCGTCGGATCCATCTCCACCTTCATGCCGCTCTCGCTATTCCACCAGTAGCTGCGAGAGAAGGTGGGCAGCCCGGCACTCGTCTCTGTCTCCACCTTCGCGGCATAGTCCTCCGCCTTCGCCAGAAGCTGGCGCACCTTGGCGTCGGTGAGCGAGGGGCAAGCGGCCTGCAGCTCCGCAAGCGCGCGCTCAAAGTCGGCCTTCTTGGGCGGGATGCCATGCCACCCCGCCTCATTCTCCATGAAGGAGATCCCCTTCCCCTTCACAGTGTCGGCGATGATACAGACTGGCTTCCCCTGAACCTCCTTCGCGGCCGCGAACGCTTCGAGGATCGCGCGCATATCGTGGCCGTCCGTCTCGATGACGTGCCACTCGAAAGCACGATACTTGTCGGCCAGTGGCTCGATCTCCATCACTTCGCACACCGGGCCGTCGATCTGCAGCCGGTTCTTGTCGATGATCGCCACCAGGTTGTCGAGCTTGTAATGGCCGGCGGACATCGCCGCTTCCCAGACGCTCCCCTCCTGCTGCTCGCCATCGCCCATGATGCAGTAGACGCGGTATGCCTTGCCATCCAGCTTCGCGGCGAGGGCAATGCCGACCGAAGCCCCAAGTCCCTGGCCCAACGAACCGGTGGAAAGCTCGACGCCCGGGCACTCCAGGCGGTTGGGATGGCCTTGCATCGGCGAGCCAAACTGCCGGAGGAGCATCACGTCATCCAGTGGGAAGTAGCCGGCCCGGCCGAGCACCGCGTAGAGCGCGGGGGCCTTGTGCCCGCCGGACCAGACAACGCGGTCGCGGTCCTCCCACTCGGGGTCTTCAGGTCGGTGGTTCAAGACATGAAAGTAGAGCGCCGTGGCGATATCCAAGATCGAGAGGGTGCCACCTGGGTGTCCCGATTGTGCAGCGTAGATCGAGAGGATATTGTAAGCACGCAACTCGGCGGCAATCGCCTCCAGGCGCTGGATCTCAGCAGCGGAAACCTCGGTCGATTTGCCCATCTTCTCCACGTTTCGTTCCTCCCATCCATAAGAGCGCTTCTGCACTTCGGCGATGCTTGCAGCCGGAGCAGGGGGCCCACGCTGCCGGCATCCACCTGCCCTCGCGAATTGCGGGCACGCAAGGCAGGCGTTGGCGGCAAGGTAGTGCAGAGCATCCAGCGAAGTGCGCATCGTTCCGTCGCTCCACACAGATCAGGACCGATGCTGTGATACCATTGGCGAGGGACGCTTCGGTGTGCGGGATTCCCTGGAGCCAGGCCGCGCGTCCGACGGTCTGGCTCCCAGGCACACTATAACACGGCCGTCCCTCCTCGTCAAGGCCCGGGGAACCCGCCAGGGAAGAGCCGGGCCCGGAGGGGCGGCCTCTCGGGCATTCAGGACACGAGGTTGGCACGCCGCGCGCCGGCAGCGAGCGGCGTGTTACATCAGACCATCGAGTGCGCTCGCCGCGCCCTCGATGCACTCCTCCATCACGGAGAGGGCCCGGTCGATCTCCGCCTCGGTGACGATGAGCGGGGGCTCCAGGCGAACGACGCAGGGGTTGTTCAGGCTGTAGGCGACCAGCACGCCCTCATGCCCCATCGCCGTGATCACCAGCTTCGCCACGTCGGCATCGGCGAACTGGACACCGGCCAGCAGTCCCTTGCCACGCACCTCCGTGATGATCGCCGGGTAGCGCTCTTGAATGCGGCGCAGCCCACCCAGGAGGCGCGGCTCGAGCGCGGCGGCACGCTCCGGAAGCTTCTCCTCTATCGTCGTGCGCACGGCGGCCAGGCCGGCCGCGGCCGCCAGGGGGCTCCCGCCAAAAGTGGAGGAGTGCAGCCACGGGTTCTCGCCGAACATGGCGTCCCAAATCTCCGCGCGCGCCATGAATGCGCCTACCGGCATCACCCCGCCGCCCAGCGCCTTGCCGAAGCAGATGATATCCGGCTCGATCCCATAGAGATCCGCCGCGAAGAGCCGGCCAAGCCGGCCAAAGCCCGTACGGACCTCATCCAGGATGAGGAGCACGCCCTTTTCATCGCACACATCCCGGACCTGCTTCAGGTAGTCATCCGGCGGCACGCGCACCCCCGCCTCTCCCTGGACGGCCTCCAGGATCACCGCCGCCGTGTCCTGGTCAATCGCCTCGCGCAGCGGCTCGATCTCGCCAAAAGGCACCTGACGGAAGCCGGGCACCAGGGGGTAGAACGGCTCCTTATAGACCTCGCGGCCCGAGGCGCTGAGGCTGCCCAGGCTCTTCCCATGGAACGCGCCCACGGCGCTAATGATGCCCGGCTTGCGCGTGAAGACGCGCGCGCATTTCAGCGCGCCCTCCACCGCCTCGGTGCCACTGTTGCAGAGAAACGTGTATTGCAGGCGCCCTGGCGTCACCTCGGCGAGGAGCGCGCAGAGATCCGCCACGGGCTGGCTGAGGAAGTACTGGGTCTTGAGGGGAAGCCGGTGGAGCTGCTCTTCCACCGCGGCCACCACCTTGGGATGGCAGTAGCCAAGCGAGAAGACGCCATAGCCACCGACGAAGTCGAGATACTCCTTGCCGGACATATCGCGCACGATCGTGCCTTCGCCGGCCCACTCCGGAACGCCGAAGCCCGCGAACTTGAGCAGGTTCGCCGCACCAGGGTTGACATGCTCGCGGTACTTCTCCACCACGTCATCCGCGATGCGCTCGACCTCATCGGGGGTAAAGGGAACAGGGTTCATTGGCTCCTCCCGCAGTTTCAGGTGATACTCTCAGATGGCCGGGTGGCATTCGAGCGTCACTCACACGCCCCGCCCCCCGACCGCCTCATTATAACACGCAGGCGGATGCACGGCAACCGCAACCCGGCCGCGCGTAGCTATGGCGGGGGAAGCCCCTGTCAGGCGGGCGTGCCGCTTTCCCCTTCTGATGGATCCCAGAGATAGAGGCGCAGGTCGATGCGTCCGGCCTCATCGAAGCGCACGCCCTCCGCTTCCAGACGCCGGCGCTGCTCCGCCATCGACTCGCGATCCGGGCGCTCGGAGATCATCCCGCGCGACGAGACCACGCGGTGCCACGGAACGGTGGGAGGAGAAAAGCGCATGGCATGGCCGACGGCGCGCGCCCGCCCCGGGCAGCCGAGGTGATCGGCGATCTGACCGTACGTCATCACGCGCCCGGCAGGGATGCGGCGCACCACAGCCCATACGCGCTGGCAGAACTCCTCCCCGCTCGCCTGGCAGGCGATACTGTAGCCCATCAGCGCGCGTCCCCCCCACCCTCACGGCTCACTTCCATGGCGGGAGAGGCGGCAAAGCCCGCGGGGGCCCGCTGGCGCGCGTGCCAGATGCCGGCGAACAATGTGGCCGCCAGCGCGATCCCCCAGGCGGCGGCAATAGCGCGATAGGATCCCGGTTTTCCACGCGAGAGCATGCACGCCCCCGCAGCACAGATGAACCACCACGCGGCGAGAAGCGGGCCCACCCATGCCAGATGGAGCCTCAGCGCGCACCTCACGCTCAGGGCCACCAGAAGCGCCGCGGGAAAAGCCGCCAGCGCCTGCTCCAGGCGAGACGATTCGAAAGCGTAGCCGGCCCACCTAGCCCAGCGCACGAAGGGACGATACAGGGTGAACCAGGCAATCCATCCCAACAGGAGCGCCAGCGCACGCCAGGGGCACGTGGAAGGGAGAAAGTGAGCCGTCGCCACGGCGGCACCAAGGCTGGGCAAACCCGGGAAGAGGGCAAACATCATTGACCAAGAGAGGAGGTTGAGCGCGCGTTCGCGGAGCGGCGGTCGCAGCGCTCCTCCGGGTCCGCGCAGGAAGTTGGCGCCATCCCGGCTCTGCATGCACAGGCTCGCCTCCTCATCCGGGTTGTCGTAGAAGGCGATGCTCTCGCCGTCCGGCGACCAGGCTGGGAAGTAGCCGTGAGCGAAGAGACGCAGGCGGTTGCCCTCCGCTTCGCCCACCATCATCTGCCCGGGGGCCCGCGTCTCTAAGTAGAGCATGGCGTCATCCGTGGGGGAAGGCACCAGGGGCACCAGGCCCTCGGGCACATGGAGGCGCCTCACCCGGCCGGTCGCCATCTCATACTGAAGCGATGGTTCCGCCGCATCCTCCGCCAGGGCCGTGAGAGCGCGTCCCTTCCTCGTCCAGTAGAGACGGCATGGTGGCACCTGCGCGATGACTCGGAGGGAACGGTCGCGCCGGTGATAGAGATAGAGGCAAAGCACGCCGGGCATCTCGCACGGCGCCGTGAACGCCAGCCACTCGCCATCCGGGGAAGCGGCGAGGGCGTCGACCGGCGAAGGGAGCGACCATGACATCGGCGTGCCATCCGGCACGCGCACCCCAATGACGCGGCCCCGCGCATCCGCAAAGCAGAGCGAGGCACCCACGCGATCCCACAGAAGCGGCGGGCGCACGCCGCTGGGGATTCGGAGGATGCGCACTCCACCCTGGCCATCCGCGCGTATGATGCCCACTTCGTGCCTCCGGCCCAGACACACAAAGGCAATCTGGCGTCCATCGGGCGACCACGCGGGATCACACCCATATGTCAGGAAGCGCACGCGCCCCTCGGTCCGATCGAGGAGATAGATGCGCCGTCCCCCGGTGGTAAGGAGAAGAGCTCTCCCATCCGGCGACCAGATGGGGCATTCTGTCAGGAGTCGTCCCGGCAACGCATGCCACCTCACGCGCTCCGCGTGCTGCCTCAAATCGGCAGCTTCGGGCACCATCTGGTGGAGTGTTCGCGGAGCCACCAGGGCGTTCCTGCGTTGCACAGGCGCCTACTGGGCAAGTGGCAGCGTCTCGGGGAGCGCCGTGAAGCCAACGCTCGATTGCGAGAAGACGCGGCAAGGGCATGGCCCACAGCGGCGAGCACCAAAGCAGATCGCGGGAAGTACGCAGAAACGCAAGGAGGACGGTGCCGCCGCGAAGGCTTACCAGGCGCTGGTGGAGCCACTAAACGTGAGGAGGCCTCATGCTCCCCGAGCGAGCGCGGCCACCGCGTCCTGCGTGCTCTCGTGGACATCGAAGAGGCGCATGAGGTTCGCTATCTCCAGGGCCCTCGAGACGGCCGGGCTGAGGTGTACCAGGCGCAAGCTGCCCCCCGCCTCGACCACTCGGCGTCGGGCTCCGATAAGGGAACCCAACCCCACGCTGTCGATGAACTTCACGCGGCGCATGTTCAACAGAATATGCCGACAGCCTTCCTCGACCACCGCAGCGAGCCGGTTCTTGAGGAGCTCCGCCGTCTGCATATCCACCCGCCCTACGAGGGCCACCTCGGCGATCTCGCCGGTTTCCTTTCTAACTACGATCTCCAGATCCATCGTTCCACCTTCTCTGGTACGGAATTCCACCCTGGCGGCGGCCCTTGGCCGGGCCGGCGGGTGACGAGCAAAACTCGCGAATGCCGGAGGCGTCTCTGCGCACTCCGGGTGATAGCGCGGCAGGCTCTCCTGCCTGCGGCGGCCGAATCGGCCCTGCGACCTCCGCCGCCATTTTGCGAAGAACGCCCTTCTGTGCCCTCGGGCGAGCAAGAGAACACTGTCGGCGATGCCAAGCTCCGGCACCGGTGGAAGCTTCTGCAAGTAGGGTGCCGCCCCGCTTTTCCCGCGCGCGGGCCACAACCCTCACTCACCAGCGCCATCACGCGCGCTCAACGGGCTCAGAAATGAACGGCGAGCCGTCCCACCACCCCGGAGCCCTTCTGATCATCAGAGAGCCGGGAGACAGAGGCCAAGCGCGACTGTGCAGGATGAGGCCCCCGTGCTTCCAGGCCACCCGCCGCTCCAACCACCTTGCACGGCGTATCCGCTGATGCCTGCACCAGGGCCTCACGCGCCTGTCCTGCCGCATATGGGGCCCGCGGGAGTCGGGGCATCACCGTCTCGGATCGGCTGGCTGCGTACTACCCGTGCAACCATCCTTTCCATTTTCGCGGGCGATCAAACCAGGCTTGTCGGGGCATGCAACCCAGCGGAAACCCGGCTCGCCAACATGAAGCCGCCTCCTATATGCTCGGGGTCGCTCGCGAGGAGGTCACAACCCGCCCGCGTCATGGGAGGGCGTCACTTCGGCAGTGGAAGGAGGAGCTGGGCGAGCATTCGGGCGTTCTTCCCCGCCTTGCCCTGGTAGTGGTTGTTGAAGAAGACAAAGGTGTCGCTTGTTTGCGCTGCCAGCCGGGCGATGCGCGGCACCCACTCCGAGAGCTCTTCCTGGGTATAAAGGTAGTCGTAGCGTTGCCACGGCTCATCGTGCCGCCACCACGCGCGGGCGTTGCGCCCGTGGAAGCGCACATAGCCCACGCTCGACGTGGCAACCGCCAACGGGGGCATCAACCCCTTCAGCCGGGGCTCATCGACGCAGCAGAAGCCCAGCCCGCACTCTCGCAACAATTCGAAGAGGCTGTCATCCAGCCACTCGCGGTTGCGAAACTCCACCACGGTGGGCAAGCCTTGCATCCGTTCGGGCAGACGCCGAGCGTACTCCCGGGTCTCGTCGCAACACCGGAAGGACCATGGGAACTGGACCAGCACGCACGCCAGTTGGGCTGCTTCCGCCAGCGGGGCCAGAGCCTCGACGAAGCGGGCAAAGAAGGCGTCAGTTTCCGGGCCAGCCCGGTGCCAGGCGCCCATCGCCGGCGCGCCATCGCCCCCCTCGTGCGTCATCTGGCGGTTTGCCTTCACCGCGAAGCGGAATCCGGGCGGAACCATCTGCTGCATGCGGGCGAAGGTCGCGGGCCCAGGCAGCCGGTAGTACGTGAAGTTGGCCTCCACGGTATTGAATTGCTGGGAGTAATGGGCGAGCATGTCCCGCTCAGGCAGGTTCTCCGGATAGAAGAAGCCGCGCCAGTCTGGATAGCTGAACCCAGAGGTGCCGATGTGAATCGCCATGAGCTCTCCCTGCCGGCTATCCCAGTGTAACACCCCTCGCCACCGCCGTCAAGAGTCTGCGAGGCACCGCTGGGATTCCGAGATAAGGAGAGTGCCGCGCGCCGGGTTGCGCGCTGCATCCGAGGCTTCGGATTCCTTATCTCGGAATCTCAGGAGGCACCGTGGTGTGGATGCAAAGGGAATCTGACCCCAGGCGCCGGGTCGAGGCGCAGGAAGAGCTCCATCGCCGCGGCATGAGCGAACGCGCCGTGGGAAAGCGGCAGGCGCGCCTCGGTGACCGGCTCCAACTGGAGTACGATGGCGGACAGCAAGAGATCGCTCCCACGCGCAAGAGGCCTCAGGCGGGTCAGCCGGCCTTCGCAACCTGCTTGGGGGCATCCGCAAGCCCGGCGTCCTGGCCCGGGGATGGCTCGCCCGACGCCAGGCCGACACCCTCCGCGTGCACCACGCTGCTCCAGTCCAGCACAATCTCAATTGGGTCGAGTGGTTCAAGAGGCTTCCCGTCGTTATCAAAATGGGGCACCGTGTATTGGAGCGGCCGGCTGGGTGACAGGCACGCGAGGGTCATGCCGACAGACCCCTGCGCGGTCATGCCCAGAAAGTCGGCGATCACGTCCGCCTCGCTCCAGCCTTCTGGCAGTTCCTGCGTGTAGATGCGATCCGCGGCATTGCGGTACTCAAGCGGGTCGTGGACGTCGTTGATCACGATCGGGGCGCTCTCGCAAACGTCAGGGTGGCGCTTCATGAGTGTCCTCGCCACCTCCAGGCTCTGTAGCGAGCAGATGAGCCAGCACCGTTCGAGCACCGGGCGGTGGTAGGCAATCGCCTTCTCACAGGGTTCTAGCCTGCTCACCATCAGGATCAGTCCCCGGCGCTTCTCGGGCCGCTTCCGCGTCAGCACCGGAGGGCGTGCCGGTCCGTGCATCAGGCGGCGCAGAAGCGCCCGGGCTCGCCTCGGGGCGTCTACCAGCCTAGCATATATAATTGCGAGAACTCCCAAGAGGCCTACGAGGTTGTTGATGGGGTCCGCGAAATCACTGAGGTCCTTTATCCATCCCCACAAGGGTGTTCCTCCTTAATGATACCACGCAGGAAGCAGCGATGCCCGAAAGGCCACGGTGAAGTAGTGGCACTCATCGCACCGAAGGGTGGTGCTTATCGGAACCCAGCCCCGGGATGCTGCTGCATCCATTATCTCAACCACATCGGATGATGTGCGAGCCGGTGCGCGGGTGCTTATGCCTGGGTAGCACCGCTGGGCACCAGGTGTTGCCGGATTCGGAAGTGTCTTATCCTCCTCTCGCGCCGTACCTACACGCCTGGGTGGCGTCCGGCCCGCGCCGCATCCCGGATGCCCTGGAGGTTGATGATCTCGGCCACCTCGAACTGGGGGGGCACACTCCCAGCAACCGGGCGCAAGCGGAGGATCGCAGGGAAGTAGCCCATCCTCCCGTGGAGCTCGGCGATGACCACGGCGGCGATGGTGTTTAGGCTGGGTAGGTTGATCAAGAGCGGGGCAATCTGCCACTCGGTGGGCGTCAGCTCTATTTGATCGATAAGCGCACGCGCCTGCTCCGCGAAGGGTTGGTCATGAGAGAACTGGGTGGGCACCGCGATCACGCGCTCGACCGGCTGGGCCGCGAGCTGCTCAATCCCGGAGCGTTGCGCTTCCGTCAACGGATGCCCGAAGTTGACCACGATCATGGATTCACCTCCATCCGGCGCCACTTCCAGATGGAACGTCTCGATCGTTGTGCTGCGGTGGCGGGCGATGGTGAGGGGATGCACACGGCTGGCCCGTCCTGGCGCCCTAGTATAGCACACGCACGCATTACTGACAACCCCCTGGACAATGAAGTTCACCGCGACAAGGAGTTGGTTCCCCCGGCGACGAACGGGAGAGCAGCGGTTCGGCAGGCACACGGACGCCTGATCACCGCGTCTGACGAGCATGCAAACGAGGAGGGCAAGCGATTGGCATCGGTGAACGCGAACTACCTGAATCTGAAGGGGAGCTACCTCTTCTCGGAGATCGCCCGGCGCGTGCGCGCCTACCAGGAGGCAAACCCCAAAGCGCATGTCATCCGCCTGGGCATCGGGGACGTGACGCGGCCGTTGCCGCCGGCCGTGATCGAGGCGATGCATCGCGCCGTGGACGAGATGGGCGCCGCCGAGACTTTTCGTGGATATGGCCCCGAGCGCGGCTATGCGTTCCTCGCCGAGGCAATCGCCGCCCACGACTTCGCACCTCGTGGCATTGACCTCGCAGTCGATGAGATTTTCATCAGCGATGGCGCCAAGAGCGATACGGCGAATATCCAGGAGCTCTTCGCCGCCGAGAGCATCGTGGCGCTGACGGACCCGGTCTATCCCGTCTACGTTGATAGCAACGTGATGGCAGGGCGCGCGGGCACCCTCGGGGACGAGGGGCGCTACGACCGGCTCGTCTACCTCCCCTGCACGGCGGAGAACAACTTCCGGCCGCCGCTGCCAGAGAGCCATGTCGATCTGATTTACCTGTGCTATCCCAACAACCCAACAGGCGCCGTGGCAACCCGCGCTATGCTGGAGGAGTGGGTGGCCTACGCGCAGCGCGAGAAGGCGGTGATCCTCTACGATGCCGCTTACGAGGCGTACATCCGCGACGATGCCCTCCCGCACAGCATCTACGAGATTCCCGGCGCCCGCGAAGTGGCGATCGAGTTTCGCAGCTTCTCCAAGACCGCCGGCTTCACGGGCACCCGCTGTGCCTATACCATCGTGCCCAAGGAGCTCTACGCCTACGCGCCAGATGGCACTCCCGTGAGCCTCAACGCACTATGGGACCGACGCCAGAGCACCAAGTTCAACGGGGTGCCCTACGTGGTCCAGGCGGGCGCCGCCGCTGTTTTCACCCCGGAAGGCCAGCGGCAGGTGCGCGAGGTGATCGACTTCTACATGGAAAATGCACGGATCATCCGCGAGGGCCTGTCAAGCGCGGGTCTCACCGTGTACGGCGGCGTCCACGCCCCCTATATCTGGGTCAAGACGCCCGACGGCCTCTCTTCCTGGGAGTTCTTCGACCGGCTGCTGAATGAAGTCAATGTGGTAGGCACGCCGGGCGTGGGCTTCGGGCCGAGCGGCGAGGGCTATCTTCGCCTAACAGCGTTCGGAAAGCGAGAGGATGCCGAGGAGGCTGTCGCGCGCATCCGCGCGCGCCTCTCTGCTTGAGGCCACCATGGGCTGCCAGGAGAGGGCGTCCGAGAGTATCGCGGTGTGAACTATGGAGCAGAGCGACTTCGTTTCGACTGATACCGAGGAGAGCTTCAGTTTTCTCCTCTCCCAGGCCGCGCGCGCTGTCGCGCGCGACCTGCAGGCCCGGCTTCATCCCTATGGCGTTACTCCGGCGCAGTTCAACGTCCTCTCCTGCCTGTGGGAGGATGATGCCCTGCCGGCGAATGTCCTCGCCGAGCGTTCCGGGTTCGACGCCCCGACGATCACCGGCATCCTGGACCGCCTGGAACGCCAGGAGCTGGCAGTGAGACGCCGCGGGAGCGACGACCGACGAGTGGTTCTTGCCTGCCTGACAGAGCGTGGCTCCGCTCTTCGAAGCGCTCTCCCGGAGATCGTGCGCGCCGCCGACCAGGCCGCCCTCGACGGCCTGGACCCCGAGCGGGTTGCCCTCCTACGCCACGCCCTAAAGCAGGTGATCGCAAACCTTTCGAGCGCTCCGAGAAGGTGAGCATGACGTGAAGTGGCAGGGGCTCCATTCGCGCACTTCCGGCCCTCTTCGCCCGGATGCGATAGAGGTCTCCACGCCTCCCACGTTTCGGCCAGTGCCCTATCCGCAGGTGTGTTGAGCGGTGCCGCCCCTCAAGAGGGCGGCGCCGCTTCGGGTAGGTACACTTCCATCTCGCAGCGCGCGCAATCGAAGCGCAGTATCAGGCGCCGACCATCGTCATCCACCAGGGAGAGCGGCTCGGCCTGACGGACTCTCGCGCCATCCCTGGCACACAGCCCTAACTCATGCTTGAGGCAGTAGCGCGTCGTCATCACCCGCCGGCCGCGCAGGTCGAGCCCCGATTCCGCCGCGGGCTCGATCGTCGTCACGCCGTGCCGGCGGTAGAACGCTTCCGCCCACCGGTTGAGGACATTCCCCTCGAAGGAGAGCGTCCGCTCGGGAAAGGCGACCTCGTTGCGCTTGATGCCCCCGCGCAGAATGGGGCGTGCCGCCGCGCGCGCCCGCATCAGTTGCTGCAGCGTGTCACGACGCAAGGCGTTGAGCGCCGAGAGCGGCACGAACGGCACCTCCTCCAGCGCCACCGCCACCTCCGCGCACTCAAACTCGGAGTCGCCACAGCGCGCCAGCTGCGCGCGGATCGTGGCGAGCGCCTGCTCCGGCTTCTGCGCCGGCTCCAGAGGACAGGCAAGCGTGCCTTGGGCTCGGATGCCATCCTCATCCACCGTCGTCAGTGAGAGGCCCTCCGCGTTCCGCTCCAGCGTCATCCAGACGGCCACCCGGCGCTGCGGGCGGCTCTTTGCCACCTGCGTCAGAAACTCGTGATCGTGGTTGCGGTAGACGACCGTGCCGGGCGCAATCCCCTCCATCGAGGCGAGGAGCAGCGCGCCCTCGCGGCTACCGTGGACCCGCGTGCCGCGTAGCTCGCCCCTGCGGTCGAAAAAGCAGATGCCATCCCCACTACTTGCGGTCGCGTTCCCCTCCAGGTAGATGCCTCGCGGGGTAACGCGCGTCACCTTCCCGAGGCGCTCTCCTTTCATCTTCGGCGTATCGTGCGCGCCGATCTGCTCGCCACGCCCGTAGAGGAAATAGGTGGTGCCGCCCCGGTTGAACGTCTTGCTCACGTCCGGCTGGAAACCCGGGCGCGCCATCCCAGACGAGCTGCGCCGCAGGCCCATCGCGGGTAACAGCTCATCCAACAGGGCGCGGTAATGGGCGACCACGTTCGCGACGTAGGCCCGATCTTTCAGCCGGCCCTCGATCTTTAGCGAGCGAACGCCGGCTTCCAGGAGCGGGCGCAGGTGTTCGCTCAGGTTCAGATCGCGGAGTGAGAGGAGATGCGCCCTGCGTACCAGCGTCTTCCCACGGGCATCTACCAGGGAGTACGGTTTGCGGCACGGCTGCGCGCACTGCCCCCGGTTGCCGCTGCGCCCGCCCAAGGCATAGCTGAGATAGCACTGGCCGCTGTATGATACGCAGAGCGCACCGTGAACGAAGTACTCCAACTCAATGCGCGTTTGCCGGCGGATCTCGCGGATCTGGTCGAGCGTCAGCTCGCGCGCCAGGATCACCCGCTGGAAGCCTACCTTTTCCAGGAACGCCACTCGCTCGGGCGTGGCGTTGTGCATCTGCGTGCTGGCAATCAGCGGTAGGGGCGGCAGGTCGCACTCCAGAAGGCCTACGTCCTGGATGATCAGGCCATCAACCCCGAGGGCATAGAGCTGTTCCGCCAGGCGCACCGCCTCGGGAAGCTCATCGTCGCGGAGGAGCGTGTTCAGCGTCACGTAGACCCGCGCCCAGTAGAGATGCGCGTGTTCCACGAGCGCCGCGATATCGTCGAGGCTGTTACCTGCCGCTTCCCGGGCGCCGAAGCGTGGGGCCCCGATGTACACGGCATCGGCGCCGCAATCGATCGCCGTCCGCCCGCACTCCAGGTCGCGGGCTGGCGCCAGGAGCTCGACGGAATCGGTCATTCACCCCACCCCAGCACTCCCCGCCGGGCCAGGTCCGGCAGGATGGCGTTGATGAGGATCGGCGAGAGCAGCTCGCGGTCACTCTCACGACCGAACCAGATGAGCGCCTCGATCTCGGAGGAGGCCACGGGCTGGCCCGCGATCTCGCCCCGGTAGAGCTGGATCTCGACCGTCTTCACCACCGAGGGGTCATCGGATGCGGCGCGATCACGGTAGGTGCCGAGATACTCCAAATCGCGCGCGACGACATCGCCCAGCTCCTCACGGATCTCGCGGTGCAGGCACGCCTCGGGCGTCTCGCCCGGCTCCAGGGTCCCGCCGGGCAGGATGAGCCGCGAGAGCCCGCGCTTCTGACAGAGCAGGATCCGGTCCTCGCGAATCGCCAGCAGCCCGACCTTGTTGTAATCCGCCATTAATCCCCCTCTCCAGGTGGGGTTCCAGAATACACGCGCCTCACACTCTTGAGGAGCCTTGCACAGACCCGCGTGAGGAACGGCCTCGCTCACGACGGCTTGGCGGCTATTACCCGCGAGTCCGGGGCCTCTCTACTATCGGGCGCTGATCGCCTCGGCGGCCTCGGCCAGGCGCTCCCACTCGGCATAGAGCTCCGGCAGCGAGTTGTTGAGCGCCTCGTACTCGGCATGCACTTCCCGGACGCGGTCGCCATCGGTGTAGGTGGAGCCAGAGGCCAGAATGTTGTAGAGCTCCTGCATCCGCGCCTCCGCGGCGGCGATGCGCGCCTCCATCGCCTTCACGGCCCGACGCAGATCTTGGGGGCGCACGCCTTTGCCCGGCTGAACGCGCTTCGGTGGCGGGGGAGGCGCGGCCTTCGCGGCCCGCGCGGCCGCCTGTTCCGCCAACAGGCGCTCGCGCTCCTTGCGGCGGCGGTACTCGGCGTAGGTATCGTCGTACACTCGGGCCTCGCCGCCTGCGACCTCGACGATCCGCGTCGCGATCCGGTCGAGCAGGTAGCGGTCATGCGAGGCACAGATCACGGTGCCTGGGAAAGCAAGAAGCGCCTCTTCGAGCCGATCGCGCGCGGCGATATCGAGGTGGTTGGTCGGCTCATCCAGGAGCAGGAGGTTGGCGTGCGAGAGCAACAGCCGCGCGAGCGCCATGCGGTTCGTCTCTCCCCCGCTCAGATCGCCCACTCGCTTGAAGACATCGTCGCCAAAGAAGAGGAAGCGTGCCAGCAGGCTGCGCGCATCCTCAACAGTGGCGGCTCCAGCGTCGAGAATCTCCTCTAGGAGCGTGTTCTCGGGGTTCGCGCCGCTCAGGTCCTGGGCAAAGTAGCCGGGCTCCACGTTGTGTCCAAAGGCAAAATGCCCCGCATCGGCGTCGACCTGGCCCATCAGGATCCGCAGTAGCGTGGTCTTCCCGGAGCCGTTCGGACCGACGATGCCCACGCGTTCGCCCCGCCGGACCACCAGTTCGAGACCGGAAAAGAGCTGCTTACCGTCGTAACTCTTCGAGAGCCGCTCGATGCAGACCACCTCGGTGCCGCTCCGCAGGCCCGGGCTGAGATCCAGACGCATCTCCGCTTTCCGAGTTCGCGGAGGTTCCAGCTGGATGCGCGCCAGCGCCTTCTCCCGGCTCTTGGCCATTGTCGCCCGGTTTCCCGCGCCATAGCGGCGGATATACTCTTCCAGCTTCTCCACCTGCTGGAGCTGGCGCTCGTAGACGGCTTGCTGGCGCGCTAGGCGCTCTTCCCGGATGCGAGAATAGGCCGTGTAGTTACCGGGGTAGCTGTGGATCTCGGCCTCCTCCAGCTCGAGAACACGCGTGACCACGCGATCGAGGAAGTAGCGGTCGTGCGAAACAAGGATCAGCGCCGACCGGGTCCGCGTCAGGTACTCCTCCAGCCACTCGATGGCGGGGAGATCCAGGTGGTTGGTGGGCTCATCCAGCAGCAGGAGGTCGGGCTCCTGGAGGAGCAGCATCGCCAGTGCGGCACGCGTGCGCTGCCCGCCACTCAGCGCGGTGACGGGGAGCTCGTAATCGCTCTCACGGAAACCGAGACCGGCCAGGGTGGCCTTCACCCGGCCCGCGTAGGCCGGGCCGCCGGCCTGAGCAAACTCCTGCTGCGCCTCCGCGTACTCCGCGTACAGCTCCTCAGCATCGGACGGGTGGCCCTCCAGGCGCGCTTCCAGCTCCTGCAGGCGTCGCTCCAGCTCCACCAGCCGCGGCACGGCCCAGGTAACCGCATCCAGCAAGGTCGTGCCGGCCGAGAGGTCCGGCTCCTGTGACAGATAGCCGATGTGCGTGCGCGGCAGAAGCGACACTCGCCCGGCGTCCGGCTCCTCTTTCCCGGCGATCAGGCGCAACAGGGTACTCTTGCCACAGCCGTTTCGGCCCACCAGGGCCACTTTCTCGCCCGGCCCAACGATGAACGAAACGGATCGAAGCACTTCTTGCGTGCCGTAGCTCTTGGAAAGCTCTCCAACTGAAAGCAGACTCATAGCAGCAGATCGAAAGGCACCCGCGCCGTTCCACCCGCGCGGCGCGCGTCGTAACCCCTCCCCCAGTCCTTTCTCAGCATCGTCCCACGGCAGCGCGCCAGGGCACCCCCGCGATCCGGGAGGCCTCCCGTAACCTGGATGGACGCCTCTCCCAGCGGACGGCCCTCCGCGACGGTCTCTATTGTATCATGACACACCCCAAAACGCCAGTGACAGCCCCTGGATGGAGGACCAGGGCTCGCTCGCGCATCGCGGGCCCGGATACCACGAAAGAGGGGGAAAGGCACGGATGAGGAGGATGCGCGCCCGGCGCACGGAGCTCGAAGCTCCGCGCTGCTTCCCTGCAAAGCCCCTATCGAAGCTCCCCCTTCCAGCTCCTGCTAGCTCCCGTTGCCCAGGACTGTAGCCTAACCCAGCCCGGCAGGGCTTCGCCCATAAGCAGCGCGGTGACTTATCGCCGCGTGACATGCCATGTTACGACCGCACCCGGCCTGGGATCAACAAGGCCCGCGGGAAGCAGTCTCCCCCGGGCCTCTGGACCAGCAACTCGCACCAGACATCAGCTATTCTCAGTGTCCGCTGTCTCCGCGCCATCCTCTTCCGGAACCGGGAACGCGGGCTCAAACCGGTAGCCCTGGTCTCCGGGATACGGCTTGTCGTGCCACACCTTGTTATGTGCCAGCTCCTTGGGCACTCCATCGGGGAACGCCTTGCACCCGGGGCCGATACCAATCAGGTGTTTGCATAATGCGCATTGCGATGAGACTATCATCATCTTGCTCAATGGCAGTCAACCCACAGTTGAGCGACATCACTTCTCCCGGATGCCGCTTTTCCGCATGCTCTCGATCGCGCGCTTGCCTTTACGGCGACGTTCGCTTCGCGCTCTCCCCCATCCTTCTTTCCGCTTGGACAGCGCCTGGCTCACGTTGTTGCACGCATCGGCGCCACCGGCCCATCCATCGCTATCCGCGCTCATCTGTGTCCATCTGCGGATAATGAACAGCCCCCTGGTGCACAAGCGCGCGTTTGTTGACAGGGGACCGGTGATTGGCGTACAATGTGGCGGTCCGGGGTCTCGCGTACCGAGGGCCGTCGGATCGGAGGAGAGTGCGTTGACAATCAAGGAGTGTTATGAACGGATCCTGGAGGAGATTGGCGAGGATCCAACCCGCGAAGGGCTGATCAAGACGCCCCACCGTGCTGCAGAATCGATCAAGTTCTTGACGCGCGGCTATCACCAGGATATCGAGACGATTCTGAACGGGGCGATCTTCGAGGAGCCCTACGATGACATGGTCATCGTCAAGGATATTGAGTTTTACTCGCTTTGCGAGCACCACCTGCTCCCCTTCTTCGGGCGCTGCCACGTCGGCTATCTCCCCAACGGGCGGATCATCGGCGTAAGCAAGATTGCCCGTGTCGTCGACATGTTCTCCCGCCGGTTGCAGGTGCAGGAGCGGCTCACCCATCAGATTGCCCATGCCATCCAGGATGTCCTCCATCCGAAGGGAGTCGGCGTTGTCATGGAGGCGCAGCACCTCTGCATGATGGTCCGTGGCGTGGAGAAGCAGAACTCGAAGATGATGACGAGCTCCGTGCTGGGCCTCTTCCGCTCGGACACGCGCACCCGCGAGGAGTTTCTCAACCTCGTCAAGTCATAAGGAGTCGCAAAGTATGCAAGTTGGGATTGTTGGCCCGGGCCTGTCCGGAAAGACGACGCTCTTCAACGCCCTGACGCGCGGCAGCGCCGCCACGTCCGCCTATGGGGGGCGCCGGGAGGTCAACGTCGGCGTCATTCAGGTGCCAGACGCGCGTTTCGACTGGCTGGTGGAGCTCTACCACCCGCGCAAGGTGACGCCAGCCACGATCGAGTTCGTCGATGGCATGGGTGGTCAGGATGCGGGCGAGCGCCGGGGCGAGCTGGGCGCCGATTTCTATGCCACGGTCCGGCGCACCGATGCCCTGGCCCTCGTCGTTCGTGCCTTCGAGGATGAGATGGTGCCCCATCCCAAGGGGCGCATCGATCCCGTGGCCGACGCGCACTCCGTCATCTCGGAGCTGATCCTGGCCGACCTGCAGGCGGTGGAGCGCCGGCTGGAGCGGCTGGAGAAGCTCGCCCGGGGCGCCAAGGCAGACCGCGCCCAGACGCTCCGCCAGATCGAGATCTTCCAGCGCCTGCGCGAGGCCCTGGAAGAGGAACGCACGGTGCGCGAGGTGGGCCTCACCCAGGAAGAGCAGGCGGCGATTCGCGACGTGGAGCTGCTGACCGACAAGACCATCGTCCTGGTGCTCAACATCGGCGAGGACCAGATCGGGCAGGAGACCCCGGCCACCCAGGCGTTCGCGGCCTATGCCTCCGAGCACGGCTACACCTGGATCGCCCTCTGCGCCAAGGTGGAAGCCGAGGTCGCGCAGCTCGACCCGCAGGAGGAGAGAGAGTTTCTCGAAGCGATGGGAATCGAGGAGCCCGCCCGCAACCGCTTCATCCGCGTCTGCTATGACAGCCTCGGTCTCATCTCCTTCTTCACTGTGGGCGAGGATGAGGTACGCGCCTGGACCATCCGCAAGGAGAGCACCGCCGTCCAGGCCGCGGGAAAGATCCATTCCGACCTGGCCCGCGGCTTCATCCGCGCCGAAACCCTTCCCTACGAGCGCCTGCATGAAGCCGGCTCGTGGAATGCCGCCAAGGAGAAGGGATATCTCCGCCTGGAGGGAAAAGAGTATCGCGTGCAGGATGGCGATATCCTCCATATCCGCTTCCAGGTGTGAGTGAGGACCGCGGAAGCCCCCCCGGTTCGCCCGTTGCCGCCGTTCAGAAGGCGGCCGGGCGGGCGCCGCAAGCCGGATTACGCGCCCAGAGGTAACAACATAGCCGCCCCTCTGCGCCACGCGAACGGTAGGAGCACACAATGAAGACGATCACACCATGCCGCCCGAAGTGGCGAGGCACAATGACCGACCGCGAGCGCTTCAACAACCAGATGCATTACCGGCCGGTGGATCGCTGCTTCAACATGGAGTTCGGCTACTGGGCCGAGAACTACCGTCAATGGTCTATCTTCGTAGAGAACGGCATTACCAACGAGCGCGAAGCCAACCTCTTCTTCAACTTTGACCGCATCGCCTGCGTTAGCGGCTGCGTGTGGATGAACCCAGCCTTCGAGCACAAGGTCGTCGGCGAGACCGAGACGACGCTGATTATGCAGAACGGCGACGGCCTCCTTGCCGAGGTGCCGCGAGACGGCCACGACACCATCCCCCACTACATCAAGGCATCGATCACCACTCCCGACGATTGGAAGCGGTGCAAGGAAGAGCGTTTTCGCCGCGATGACCCGGCGCGCAAGGTTGATGTCGAAGCCCTGAAGAAGGCGCACCCGCCGACGAGAGACTACCCCCTCGGTGTCCACTGCGGCTCGCTGATCGGCAAAATCCGCGACATGCTCACCTTCGAGGGCCTGGCCTATGCCACCTACGACTACCCCGATATGGTCGAGGATATGGTCGAGACCGCGTGCGTCCTCGTTGAGGACTTTCTCGATCAAGTGCTCGGCGAAATCGACTTCGATTTTGCGTCCGGCTGGGAGGATATCTGCTTCAAGAACGGCCCGCTGATCACCGTGGAGTTCTTCGAACGCGTCGTTGTGCCCCGGTACAAGCGGATCAGCAAGCGCCTGCGCGCCCACGGCATCGACCTGTGGTATACCGACTGCGATGGCGACGTGCGCCCCTTGCTCCCCGGCTTCCTGGAGGGAGGGATCAACTGCCTCTTCCCCTTCGAGGTGAACGGGTGCGCGCATCCGGCAGAGGTCCTCAACGAATATGGCGGCGAGCTCCGCATCATGGGTGGGGTGGACAAGATTCAGCTGGGCCGGGGTCCCGAGGCGATCAAGGCCTACCTCGAAACGCTCGTGCCCCTCGTCGAGCGCGGTGGCTACATCCCATTCTGCGACCACCGCTGCCCGCCCAACGTGAAAGTGGAGGATTACCTCTATTACCTCGACCTAAAGGAGCGCATGTTTGGAATGAAGTAGGTGGTTCGCGCCGACCGGCCCAGCTGGCGCGCAACCGCTCAGTCGCGCGCGAGAGCGAGCGCGTAGATCGTCGTGGCGCCGGCAGCGCGCAGGGCGCACGCGCACGCGTGGAAGGTGGCGCCCGTCGTCGTGACGTCATCAATGAGGAGGATGGGGCCGGCGGGCGCGGCCTCGCCCTGAACTGCGAAGGCGTCGCGCAAGTTCTCGCGGCGCTGCTCCGCGTTGAGGCCCACCTGCGGCCGCGTGTACCGGGTCTTTACGATGAGATCGCACCGCAGTGCCCGGCCGCTCTGCGCGGCCAGCGCCCTCGCGAGCAGCTCTGCCTGATTGAACCCACGCTCGCGTCGCCGGCGCGGGTGCAGCGGCACCGGCACCAGTGTCCGCGCCCGGCTCAACACCGGGTCCTCATCCAACGCCCGCCTCAGCAGCTCTGCCAGCGCCGGAATAACGGCCGTCTTGCCATGGTACTTCAAGGCGAGGATCGCCTCGCGGAGCGCGCCCTCGTACCATCCATAGGCCCGGCAACGGTCGAACTCCACCGGTAGGGCCCGGCAGCGCGCGCAGAGAGCGCGCTCGCGAAAGCTACTCTCGGGCGAGACGGAGAGGAGATCCAGCGGGCGCCCGCAGCAGTGGCAAAGCGGCCGCTCCACGCGGCGAATCGAGGCAATGCAAGAGGCGCACAGGTATTCGGGCGCAGGTCCATGGCAGGCGACACAATTCGGAGGGAAGACAAGGTCGACCAGGCCTTCCCCCAGGCGTTGGAGCCAGGGCCACACCATAGCGCCCTCCACGCGGGAGGCTTTCCGCGCGCCGGCCTCGGCGCTCGTTGCTCCAGGGATGCTGCTCAGGCCGTCTCGCCGCTGGCCGAGATTGCCTCGAAGAAGGCGATCTCCTTGAACTCCTCGTAGCGCGCGGCGATCTCCTCCTGAGTTAGGGTGCGGAGCCGGTTCAGGCTAAAGTCCTGAATGTTGAACGAGGCCATGACACTGCCGTAAACTGTGGCCTTGCGCAGGTTCGCCTCCGAAAGGTCTCCAGTGTAGGCGAGATAACCAACGAAGCCGCCGGCGAAGGTATCGCCCGCGCCGGTGGGATCGGCCACCTGTTCGAGAAGATAAGAGGGAGCGGAGAAATGCTTCCCTTTCGTGAAGAGCAACGCGCCATGCTCGCCCTTCTTGATGATCACGCCATCGGGGCCCATCGCCAGAAGGTCGCGCGCGGCTCGGAGCAGGCTGAAGGTGCCGCAAAACTGGCGCGCCTCCGCATCATTCATGAAGACGAGGTTCACGCGGCGGAGCACCTCGCGCAACCGCTCCGGCTTCCGCTCGATCCAGAAGTTCATCGTGTCGCACACGACCAACCGCGGGTCGCGCACTTGCTCCAGGACCTCCAACTGCAGGTCGGGGTCGATATTCGCCAGGAAAACGATGCGCGCATCGCGATACGACTCGGGCAGGCGGGGGTGGAAGTCCGCGAAAACGTTCAGATCCGTCTGCCGCGTGTGCGCTTGGTTCAGGTCATAGTCATAGTAGCCGGACCAGCGGAACGTCTTTCCCTCTGCAACCTGCAAGCCTTCGGTGTCGATCCCGCGCGCGCGCAGGAACTCCACGTGCTCCTTCGGAAAATCGGTGCCGACCACGCCGACGATCTGAACAGGGGCAAAAAAGGAGGCCGACACAGACGCATACACGGCGGCGCCCCCCAGCACGTTCTCCTCGCGTCCAAGGGGAGTCTCCACCGAATCGAAAGCCACCGAGCCGACGATCAGCACGGGCGACGGCTCAAGCGCGGTCGCAGAACTGTTCAACATCATCCACCAACTCCTCCGGGAGGTCGAGATAGGGAAACGCAGATTGGACCAGAAACTCGCGGAACAGGCTTCCGCACCGCTGAAGCACCCTGCCCCCGACCTCCGGATTGCACGCATAGAGGCGAGCCAGCAGGTTCACCTGGTTCGCCGTGTACTCTTCGGCGTAGGAGAGCGTTCGCGCTAGTGCGGCCCGATCACACTCCCAGGCGACGGCTGCTGCCGCCTCGCTATCCACCTGCCGCAGCACGCGAAGGAGCATCGCCGTCCAGGAGTGTCGCTCCTCCTCGGTGGCGGAGATGCGGATTGCCAGGGCAAACTGTACATCCGGACGGCGCACGGCCTGGCGCGCCACATCGGGCGGTGCCGCGCGCAGCAACTCGCCCAGCCGGCCATCCTCCGGATCGGTGCAGCGGGCAATCACCGTCTCCGCGAGCATCTCGGCATCAACGAACAGGAATCTCCTATCGATCACGGCGCGCCCGCTTCCCATCGCCGCGCGCGAGTGTCCCGAGGGTCATCATCACGAGCACGGGCAGCGTCTTCACCTTGCCGATCTTGCGCGGGTTCTTGCAGAGCCGGTAGAGCCACTCCAGGTTGCAGCGTTGCACCCACCGGGGCGCGCGCTTCACGCGGCCAGAAAAAACGTCGAAGCTGCCCCCCACGCCAATGGCCACGGAGACGCCGGTCCGGTCCAGGGAGCGCGCGATCCATTTCTCCTGGCGGGGGATCCCAAGGGCAACGAAAAGCGCGTCGGCGCCGGAGGCCGCGATCTCGGCGGCAATTCCCTCTTCCTCGTCCGGCTTGTAGAAACCATGCCGGGTGCCGGCCACCTGCAGTCCGGGGAAACGCTCTTTCAGCCGCTCCGCCGCTTCATCCGCGACCCCGGGCGCGGCGCCAAAGAGAAACACCTTGTGCCCGCTCTCGGCACACCGGGCGCAGATCCGCTCCATCAGGTCCACACCGGTCACGCGCTCTTGCAGTGGCAAGCCCAGGTGACGCGCTGCCCAGAGGACGCCGAAGCTATCGGGCGTCACCAGAGCGGCCGTGTTGATGATCTCGCGGAGTTCCGGATCCCGCTGCGCCATCACCAGCATGGAGGTATCCGCGGTGACCACCTGGCGCGCCTTCCCCTCCTGAAGGAAGCCTTCCACCACCGCCACCGCGTCGTCCATCGTCAGCCGGTGAACTCGAACCCCGAACAGCTCAATCGTCTCCAGCATCGCCCCCCTGATTCAGCGGGCAGGAGGCAACGGCGCAGCCCGCCACCGCTGCTTCCTGCCCGTGCATCGCATCCCCCACCTGCCTCAGCACGCTATCCGGCCCATTCGCGTCCGAGCCAGCTCAGGTGCCCATCTCCCAAGAGGCAAGGTATTCTCGCTGCTCGGAGGTAAGCGTATCGATCGCCACGCCCATCGAGTGCAGCTTCAGCGCCGCGATGTTCCGGTCGATCTCGCGCGGCACCGCATACACCTTGCGCTCGAGCTGGCTGGCGTTGCGCGCCATATACTCCGCGCACAGCGCCTGATTGGCAAAGCTCATATCCATGACGCTGGCAGGATGGCCTTCTGCCGAGGCCAGGTTGATCAACCGGCCCTCGCCAAGCAGGTAGATACGCCGGTCGTTGGGGAGGGTGTACTCGTCCACGAAGTCGCGCACCGTCCGCTTCGATTTCGCCATGCTCTCCAGCGCGGGAATGTCAATCTCCACGTTGAAATGGCCAGAGTTGCACAGAATGGCGCCATCGCGCATCGCCTCGAAGTGCTCCTGGCGCAGCACGGACACATCGCCCGTGGCCGTGCAGAAGATGCTCCCCTGCTTCACCGCTTCCGCCATCGGCATCACCAGGTAGCCATCCATCACCGCCTCAAGCGCCCGGATCGGATCGACCTCGGTGACGATCACCTGAGCACCCATGCCCCGCGCGCGCATCGCGATCCCGCGCCCGCACCAGCCATAGCCGGCGACGACGAACTTTGTGCCCGCGAGCAGGCGGTTCGTGGCGCGCAGGATGCCGTCAATCGTGCTCTGGCCGGTGCCATAGCGGTTGTCGAAGAAGTGCTTTGTCTCCGCGTCATTCACCGCGATGATCGGGTAGCGAAGCACGCCGTCCTTCTCCATGGCGCGCAGCCGGATCACGCCCGTGGTGGTCTCCTCGGTGCCTCCGATGATCTCCGCCATCAGCTCCTGGCGCTCGGAATGGATCACCGAGACGGTATCGGCCCCGTCATCCATCGTGAGATGGGGCTTCAGATCCAGCGCCTGATGGATATGCCGGTAGTAGGTCTCGTGGTCCTCGCCCTTGATGGCGAAGGTGGGGATGCCGTAATCC
>JAAZEM010000133.1 GCA_012512265.1 Armatimonadota bacterium
CATGGCCTGCCGGAGTTGCTTCGCGCCGCTTCCGCGAACGAGGAGGGCGCCACCATCTTCGCCTACCGGGTGCAGAACCCGGAGCAGTATGGCGTGGTGGAACTCGATCAGGAAGGCCGGCCGCTCAGCATCGTGGAAAAGCCGGCCAGACCACGCTCGCACTACGCCGTGACCGGCATCTACTTCTACGACCACCAGGTGGTGGAGATGGCCTCACACCTCAAGCCCTCCGCGCGCGGCGAGTTGGAGATCACGGATCTCAATAACCTCTACCTTGAGCACGGCCAGCTTCGGGTCCAGGTGCTCGGCCGCGGTTTCGCCTGGCTGGATACCGGCACCCACGAGGGTCTGCTGCAAGCCGCTAACTTCGTGGCTACCGTGGAGGAGCGTCAGGGGCTCATGGTCGCCTGTCCCGAGGAGATTGCCTACCGCATGGGCCTGATTGGGGCGGACGAGCTCTGCCGGCAGGCCGAGGTGTTGCGCAAGAATCGCTATGGCGAGTATCTCTTGCGCCTGCTTGATGAGACAACGATTCGATGAAGGTGATTGAGGGCCGGCTGCCGGGCGTGCTGATCGTGGACCCGCAGGTCCACGGTGATGCCCGCGGCTTCTTCCTGGAGACGTGGTCACGCACCCGCTACGAGGCCGCTGGAATCCGCGGCGATTTTTGCCAGGATAACCTCTCCTTCTCGCGCCGCGGCACGTTGCGTGGCCTGCATTACCAGCACCCGCACGCCCAGGATAAGCTCGTGTACGTTCTGCAGGGCGAGATCTTCGATGTGGTCGTGGATATCCGCCGTGGCTCACCCACTTTCGGGCAGTGGGAGGGCGTGTGCCTCTCCGCCGAAAACCACCGCCAAGTCTTCGTGCCCAAGGGCTTTGCCCACGGCTTCTGCGTGGTCAGCGAGACCGCGCTAGTGGCCTACAAGTGCACGGATCGCTACCACCCGGAGACTGAGGGCAGCATCCTCTGGAACGACCCGGAGATCGGCATCGACTGGCCTCTGGTCGACGTGCTCCTCTCCGAGAAGGACCGTAACGCGCCGCGCTTGCGCGACGTGCCGCCGGAACGCCTGCCCACCTGGTAGACCCATCGAGGGGATGAACCCGATGCTCAGCGATCACCGCGTACCCCAACAGAACGTGGTCCAGACATGGGACAACGTCGCACGCACCTACGATGAAGAGGAATACTGGAGGGCGTTGGGGAGTCATGCGATCTTATCGCACCTCCTGCAGCATATGGGCGACCCGACAGGCAAGCGTATCATCGAGGTGGGCTGCGGCAGCGGCTTCATGTCGCTCGCCCTGGCAAGGCGCGGCGCGCAGTGCGCCGTGCTGGATATCTCCCCGGAAGCCCTGGGCGTGGCCCGGCGAGCATTCGAACAGGCCGGCATGCCGCCGCCCGAGTGCTTCCTGACGAACGCCTTGGACTCAGGAATCCCCTCCCATTCTTTCGATGTGGCGTGGAACGCGGGCGTCATCGAGCATTTCTCCGACGCGGACAAGGAACGTCTAGTACGCGAGATGATCCGCATCACCAAGCCCGGCGGCTTGGTGATAATCCTTGTTCCCAACGCATGGTGCATTCCATTCCAGCTGGCGCAGGCGTGCATGAAGTGGCGCGGCAGGTGGCCCTATGGCTTCGAGGATGACATGAGCCCCCGGCGCTTGCGCCGAATGTGCGCCGCGATGGGCTTGCGCGACATCGAGACATATGCCTTCGACCCGGTAACGGGGATAAAGTGGATGCGCGGCGGAGTGCATATCGCAAACCTCCTCCGCATCAACACCGTGGAGCATCATTGCCGGCGGTCCTTGATGGGGCAACTCGCAATCCTGA
>JAAZEM010000134.1 GCA_012512265.1 Armatimonadota bacterium
ACAGGGGCCGGGGAAGGCGGCCGGGGGCGGGTTACCGGTCCCCCGGCCGCTGTCGTAGGGAGATCACTTCCGGCAGCATGCCCCCCACTGCTCGCGGAGCGACTTCAGCTTCTGCTGCTGGTCGCGGGTGAGAACGTCGTTCATCTGGCGAGTGGTCTTCTCGCGAAGCGCCTGGGCGCGCTCGCGCGCCTGGTCGCGGGTTACCTTGCCGGAGCGAGCGTCCTGGAACAGCGAGCGCATCTCTGCGCGGCGAGCATTGCGGATCTCCTGCAGCTTCTGCTCCTGCTTCGGCGTCAGGTTCAGCTCCTGCGAGAGACGCCGGGCATTGGCGCGAGGGCCACCCGGTCGGGGCGCGGTACGGCGCCAGGCCATCCTCTTGGCGCGGGCTTCGCGCATCTTCGCGACTTGCTCCCGCTGCTCGCGCGTGAGGACGGACGAGACCTCTGCCTCCATCTTCTTGTGCAGCTCCTGGCGCTGCCCGCGGTACTTCTCGCGAATCGCCTTGATCTTCGTCTTCTGCGCGTCGGTCAGGTTGAGCGCGGGCGCGCAGTGCATCTTCGGGCCCCGGTGCGGGCGTTCCCCTCCCGCCGGACCCTCAGCCCAGGCAAGGCTCGTGGCGAGAAGCATGCTGGCACCCATCAGCAGGGCGGTGTGAGTCTTCTTCATCGTCTCTTATCTTCTCCCTCCGTTGTGTTCTATCACACGACTGGTTGGCGGGCCCGCCCCGTTGGATATGGGCGACGCCCGGCTCTCTACGATGAGTATAGCAAACAAATATGAAGGAATGATGAAACGCCGCGTCTCGCCGCGGCGGGCGTTCCTAACGAGGGCCATCCGGGCCGGCGGGCACGTCTGGCGTGGCCGCCGGCGCCCCCATAGGCGCCTCGATAGGAGGCCGTCTTGGGCGCTCCGTTGGCGCGATGTGGTTGAACGGTGGGATGCCCAGAAGTGTTCCCGCGATCACGGCTACCACGAGGCCGAGGGCCACCACGCACTCGCGCAGGTAGGATCGCGCCGCGCTCGTGCGCCGTTTCACGTAGGAGACGAGCACTCTCCAGTTGAGATAGACGTGCGCTGCGGCGGCCAGGATCGACAGAAAGCTGATGCTGGTATGCACCGCGTTCCATGCTCCCCGGGTCAAACCCAGGAACTCGCGCGAGCCGATTGCGCGCCAGGCGTACATCACGAGACCCGTGACTGCCAGCACGATGAACGCGAGCAGTACAACAAAAGAAACGAATGCCCGAAAGGCTTTCCTGCGGCTTCCATCCGTCGAAACAGACACCGGTTGAACCTCCTCTCCGCGGTCCAGATGGCCTGCATCAGGCCACGCTTCCACGCTTCTATGTTACTGCGGAATCGTGAAGGAAGCATGAAGCCCCGCTGGGATTCCGACATAAGGAGAAGGCCGCGCGCACGCGCGGAGCTCGAAGCTCCGCGCTGCTTTCCGGCAAAGCCCCCTCGGGGCTTCTCCTCCCAGCCACCGCCGTTTTGAGACATCTGGGAGTAT